>JAYTQJ010000269.1:0-10375 GCA_043746775.1 Schlesneria sp. | reverse complement strand
AGAATCAGCCTTCACGGTGCCAACACGGCCACGTCGAAGCTCCGTGACCGTGGCACCCCAACTTGAAAACGGCGATGGCCCTGGTTGTCGCCCAACTGCCCTTGCCGATTTTGGTTCGATGTTTCATAAGTCGCCGCCCGCACGGAATTGGCCGGGCCGCTGTCATCAAGGATGAGTGTCATGTTGCGAGTTGTCTGTTCTTGTCTGGCCTTGGTGGGAGCCATTGCGATGCTGACCACCACCGTCCAGTCGGATGACACTCCGCCACGCGAGCCGCCCGTTGCCGTGACGCCAGAGCCTGCCTCACCTGGACTCGCCTCGCTGGAATCCTCAGCGGCGGATACGACTGCACCGGCGACCACCACCACCGGATCGCTCGTGATCATCGGCGGTTGCGAGCGCTTCGATCACGCCGAGTATTGGGACAACATTGTTGAGTTGGCGGGTGGCCCCGGTTCGCGCATCGCGGTCTTTCCCACGGCGAGCGGCGATCCGGTGAAGAACGGCGGGTTGGTGATTTCGGCCCTGAACAAAGCGGGAGCCGATGCGTTCCTAGTTCCGGTCGCGTGGCGCAAAGTGCCGATGTCACCGCAGGCGGCGGTCTCCGATCCCGAGTTGGTTGCCGAAGTGCGCGGCTCGACCGGCATCTTCCTGATCGGGGGCGAGCAAGACCGCATCGTGAAAGCGCTCTACACCCCCGAAGGTCAGTTCACGCCGATGCTCGATGCGATCTGGGATGTCTATCGCAAGGGGGGCGTCATCGCGGGAACCAGCGCGGGGGCGGCCGTAATGAGCCGCATCATGTACCGCGATGCCGAGTCCGTGTTGGACACGATGCTGCGGGGCGTCCGCTTCGGGAAGGAGATTGATCGAGGGCTAGGGTTTCTTGATGGCGAGTGGTTTGTCGATCAGCACTGTCTGGTGCGAGGTCGCTTTGCCCGCGCCTTGGTCGCCATGCACGATCAGGGTTTCAAGTTTGGAATCGGCGTCGATGAGAACTCAGCCATCATCGTCACGAATGGCAAGGACGTGCGCGTCATCGGTTACAAGGGCGCGCTCTTCATGGACCTGTCGCGGGCGGAACACGATCCCGCACTGAAGCGGTTCAATCTGAAGAACGTCCGCCTCACTTACCTTGATCGCGGCGACCGCTTCGACCTGAAGTCGCGCGATGTGACTCCGTCCGAAGAGAAACTGGACGATGAGAAGCTCGATCCCAAGGCGGCCAATTTCAAACCGACACTCAAGCGGCCGTTGTTTTTCAACGACATCCTCGGCAACACGACGGTTGTCGATCTGATGGGCAAGCTGATGGAGAGCATTCACGGCGAAGCCATCGGACTCGCGTTCGACGGCTCTGCGGCGCGCAAGCAAGCGGTGGACGGCTTCGAGTTCAAATTCAAACGGGACGACGAGAGCTTTGCGTGGTACACGGGGACGTTCGGTGGCGACGACTACACCGTGAAAAACATCCGCCTCGATATCCGTCCCATCCGAATCGCCGGACCGCTGTACGACGCGACCGAGTAGCTCGCCTGTGGGTACAGTCGCCAATTGGTGGTAGCCCTGTCGCTCCGCGACAGGAAGCGAGAATGCACGAGTGGCGTTTGCGATTCATTCAAGAGGAATCGACAGATTGATGTCTGCCGTTGATCGCGACTCCTGTCGCGGAGCGACAGGGCTACCTGCTTTGAACTGCTTGTTTCGCAGTGTTTATTGCGGGAACCACCAATTGGCGACTGCTCCCTCGCATGTTGTGGTTTCTCTCGTCGGTTGTCTCGCGCGGGTCGGCGGCTACACTGCGTTGGCGTTGCTCGCGTCGGCGTGGATCGGATGCGGGCTTGTGACGCGACCCCGCTTCCTCAATGAGGTGCCTCTGCCCGTCATGGACTCCAATGCCATATTTGCCATCCTGCTGTTGATCGCGGGGATCGGCATCTTGACCGCCGAAGTCTTTATTCCGTCGGGAGGGCTGCTCGGCATTGTCACGTTTGTCACGTTGATCATCTCGCTGATGTTCGCGTACCGCGCGTGGGGAACTTCGCATCCCGCTGTCTTCTGGGTCTTTTGTGGTGTGCTGTTGCTCTTGATTCCGGTGGCGTTGGGCGCAGCGTTCTACGTGCTGCCGCGCACGGCACTCGGCAGGCGCGTGCTGCTCGAAGCGCCGAAGTCGGAAGAACTGACACCGTTCACCAAGGAGACCGACCGGCTGACGAAGTTGATCGGCCGGTTCGGCAAAGCAGTGACGCCACTCGTTCCGGGTGGCATGGTGCTGCTCGATGGCGAACGCCTGCACGCTTTCAGCGAAGGGATGATTGTCGAATCGGGACGGTCGGTCGAGATTTTGGAAGTGCGCGGCACGCGGCTGCTCGTTCGACCTGGTGAGCCGTCCGCCATCAACGATCCGTTCACCGCTGAAGCCACTGCGGCGAGGCCGCTTGACTTCGATATCCCCCAGAGCTAGACGTGACCCAACAACACCAACCCGCCGCGTGAGCAAGGACTGAGTCGATCGACTTGCTCCCTCGCTCACGCGGCGGTTTGGTGTGAACCTCAATCCTTTTCACTCAATCGCGAGACTTCCATGCCTGTTCCTTTTGTCCTCGCCCAAGGGGCATTCAGTCCGCCCGTCATCTTCGGCATTGCCGCCGTGCTGTTCGTGGTCGCGTTGATCTTCTTCGCGATCTTCGCGCGGTTCATCAGCCTGTGGATTCAATGCAAGATGACCGGCGCTGGAATCCCGTTTGCGCACCTCATTATGATGACGATCCGAAAGGTCAACCCGTCGGTGATCGTGCGGGCCAAGATCACGGCGGTGCAAGCGGGACTGACCGAGGTCTACCCGATCAGCACGCGAGATTTGGAGTCGCACTATCTCGCGGGAGGGAACGTCCCGAACGTGATTCGTGCCCTCGTCGCGGCTCATCGCGCCAACATTGATCTCGACTGGCAGACCGCTCAAGCCATTGACCTTGCCGGACGCGACATCCTCGAAGCGGTGCGAACCAGCGTCTATCCGAAGGTCATCAATTGCCCCGATCCGAAGAAGGGTTCGGGGACGCTCGATGCCGTCGCGGCCGATGGAATTCTGCTGAAGGCCAGTGCCCGCGTGACGGTTCGCACCAACCTGCATCAACTGATCGGCGGTGCCACTGAAGAGACAATCATCGCCCGCGTCGGCCAAGGGATCGTGCAGGCCATCGGTTCGACGGCGTCCTACAAGATGGTGCTGGAGAACCCGGAGATGATCTCGCAGACGGTCCTCAATCAGGGGCTGGAGGCTCAGACCGCGTTCGAGATCGTTTCCATCGACATCGCCGACGTGGATGTGGGTGAAAACATCGGTGCCCGACTTTCGGCCGATCAGGCGGAAGCCGATATGCGAGTGGCTCAAGCCAAGGCCGAACAGCGACGAGCCGACTTCACGGCCCGCGAGCAGGAAATGGTCGCCCTCGTTCAGAAGAACCGGGCCGAAGTCGTATTGGCAGAAGCCTCCGTGCCGATGGCCATCGCCGAAGCGTTTCGCAATCGGTCACTCGGACTGATGGATTACTACGAACTCAAGAACGTTCAAGCCGATACTCAGATGCGAGCCACGATTGCCGGAACCGGCAAGTGATCGGGCGCAACTCAACAGCCAGCGGAAAGACGTAGAGTAGGCGGCTCGCCTGCTCGCATTTCGAGTTGGAAAACACAGGCGAGCCGCCTGTGCTACGGTTTTTTCAACAGGCTGTTAGGCTTGAGGTCAGGCACCGTCCGTTGATTGGCCACCCGTTCAGGAACAGATCATGTCGCTCTCGATGCCCGAGCCGATTCTTGCCGCACTCGACATTGGCCAAATATTCTGGCTGATCGTGGTCACGATTTCGGTCGTCAGTTGGATCGTGAATGTCGTCCAAGGCAATCCACAGAATGGAGCGCCTCGTCCGCAGAATCGCCCGAAGGATCCCGTTCAAAGTGAACTCGAAAAGTTCCTGCAAGAGGTCGTCGGTGGCAAGCGTCCCGTCGAACAAAACCGCTCCACGCCACCCGCCGTTCCCCAGCAGAAGCAGTCCCGCAATGCCAATGAGAAGAAGAACGGAAAGTCCAAACAACAGCGTCCCGCCAAATCAAACTCCAATTCACAGCGGCAAGGTGAGCGGGTTGTTCAGTCAGTCATGCCGACGACCAACTTCGATGAGGGACTCCGTTCACAGCACCTGCAAACGACCGTCGAACCGGGGCGAATCGGCGCGGCTGTTCAACGGGACATTGATGGCGCGGTCTTGCAGGACTTGGGTTCGGACAGATCACGCGAAACGGGGCAACGAGCCGACAACCCACATCCGCTGATTGCCGCGTTGCGCAGCCCACAGGGAGTTCGCCAAGCGATTCTGTTGAACGAAGTGCTGGGCAAGCCCAAGGCACTGCGGTAACAATGTGACTATCAGAGCCTGACGCGCAAGCGAAGGATCTCAGCCACAACATCTTCGCTCGCGCGTCAGGCTTTGATCTGAGTGTGCGGTTGGGTTTTCACCAAGCAGGCCCCATGTCCGAAGTCGAAACGTTCATCCTGCTGTTCGCGGGGCGGTTCTCCGTTCGCGGAAGTTGCGCGTACACCTTGCGACTGGCGGAGTATCTCCCGCAGCGTGGTCTGCGCACGGTGGTCGTTTGCCCCGATGCCAACAAAGTGGATCGCGAACGTCAGGGCGAGTTGCAGATTCGCGAGTTTCCCAACCTGCATTGGCCGATCTGGGGCGCGGTCGTTCGCCGCCTCATGCTGCGGCAATTTCAAGCCGACCCGCCAGACCTGATTCATGTGCAGTCGCGGTCGGCCCTGACGCAGGCGACGTGGTTTGCGAGAAGATTGCAGCGGCCCTTCGTTCTCACCGTCCACGATTATTTGCAACCGAACGAACGGCTGCACATCGATCCCAAATGGTGTCGCCGCATCATTGCGGTCAGCGACTCGGTGAAGTCGGACCTCATCGAACGAACCGGCGTCTCGAGTGATCTCGTCACGGTCATCCAGAGCGGCGTCGATCAAGTGACCTCGCAGGAGTTGGTCGAAGTGTTCCAGGACGACCGCATCCCCGTCGTGGGAACGGCCGGACCGCTTGAAGCTGTGAAGGGGTTCCCGTTCTTTCTGAACGCTGCCGCACGCGTGCTTTCGACCGGACGCGAGGTCGAATTCGTGATCGCCGGGGCCGGTCCTGAAGAATCCAATCTCAGGCGGCTCGCGCGCGAGTTGGGGATCAACCAGCATGTGACCTTCGTTCCGAACGTCCTCGATTTCGACGATGCTCTCGCCGCGATGGACATCTTCGTCCTGCCGTCGCTTCAGCAGGGGATCGGCACGATCATGCTCGACGCGATGGCGCTCGGCCGCCCGGTGATCGCGACGAAAGTCGGCGGCGTCTTCCACGCCGTACGTGATCGCGAAACGGGGCTGCTCGTCCCGCCGTCCAACAGTGAATCACTGGCCGAGCGGATTGTGGAGTTGCTCGACAATCCAGCCCAAGCCCGTGCGATCGGTCACGCCGCGCGCGAGGCCGTCGCCCGCGACTTCAGTGTCGAACGAATGGTCGAGCAAACGGCGGCACTTTACGAAGAAGCCCTCGAACAGCACGTTGCGGTGTGAAGCGCCATACCTCGGCTACCCACTTAGCCGCATCGCCTTCATCTTTCTGCCTCTCTCTTTCTGTCTCCCGGTCTTGGTTGCGCAGGAAGAGGGAGACAGAAAGAGAGAGGCAAAAAGATCGCAGAGCAATGCGGTTGATCGCGGCCGCTCTGTATGAAGAGGAAACCTTCGGTCGGACGTTTCGGCGGGGTCGTGAGACCCGTGCCGAACAGGCCGAACACCGCGTCGCCTACGCGAACTCAGGCTGTCGGCAATTGAGCTGGTCCTTCAGCCGGTTCACGATGCTGGAGTGCATCTGGCTGACGCGAGATTCGGACAGGCCGAGGGTCGTGCCGATCTCTTTCATCGTCAGCTCTTCGTAGTAGTAGAGGATGATGATGAGTCGTTCGTTGCGGTTGAGGCCCTTGGTGACGAGCCGCATCAGATCGCGTTTTTGGATGCTGAACGTCGGGTCTTCGCCCTTGGTGTCCTCGATGATGTCGATCTCACGGACATCCTTGTAGCTGTCGGTCTCGTACCATTTCTTGTTGAGACTCACGAGGTTCACCGCGCTCGCCTCGGACTTCATCTTCTCGAATTCCTCGACGGGAATGGCGAGCTTCTTGGCGATTTCGGCGTCTGCGGGAGGGCGACCGAGTTCGGCTTCGGCTTCCTTGCGAGCCGCCTCGAGTTTGCTGGCCTTGCTGCGAACGAGTCGCGGAACCCAGTCCATCGTGCGCAGTTCGTCGAGCATCGCACCGCGAATACGGGGGACGCAGTAGGTCTCGAACTTCACGCCGCGTTCAAGATCGAAGGCTTCAATCGCGTCGATCAGACCGAACACGCCTGCCGAGATCAGGTCGTTCAAGTCCACACCGTCGGGAAGCTTTGACCAAACCCGTTCCGCGTTGTAGCGGACGAGCGGGAGGAAGCGTTCGATGAGGGTATTCCGCAAGTCTTGGTTGGATTGATCTCTTTTGAAATCGTTCCAGACTTGAGCGATGTCGAGTTCGGCAACCTTCGTGACCATCAATCCCTCCATGGACTCATGCGCGTGCCGCGTCGGGCCATCCCGGGCGAACACACGCGATTTCTGTGTCAGTACTTCCAAGCAGACTCGCCGTCATGGCGAGCCTCAATCGTCTGCGTAATCACCGACTTGCCGACTGGAACGCCAAGCCCCACATGTGACCGCTCAGCCAACCGAGTCCGTACATCACAGACAAGGCGAGCAGCGCGGCTTGGAGCGTCGCGTCGAAGCCGACTGACGAACACAACCCACGAACAACCGTCACCGCAAACCCCACCAATCCCACACACGCTCCCCACTGGTTCGCCACGACCGACTCCGTTTCAAGAGCGGCAAGTCGAGCCGAGTCCACCGACGAAGCGGGCCTCTCTCGACACTCCACCGACGATTCTTTATCGGCTTTGTGTCGCAACGGCCTTCAGTCAATTCACTCTATTTCTCCCGGATATCACAACCGGACTCAGTTTTGAAATTGTCTGGCATGAGCCTGCTTTTCGTTCAAGTTGTCGTACACAGCAGTCGCTCGAAGTATCCCGCTTCGTTTCTGACTTCGACGGCGCGAGTCATTCGCTCCGCAATGTGTTCGATCGCGTGTTGAGCCGCACTGGCTGGCTCGAATTGAGCCAAAGGCTGCCGCGCCGCGACGGACGCCGGCACGGCACTGTCTTCAGGGATGACGCCGGCTTCGTCGAGATCGGCTCGAAGAAACGAGCGGGCCGAATGGCGCAGTCGGCCCAAAATGTGAGCGGCTTGTTCGGCGGAATCGGCTCGATTGACGAGGGCTGAAACCACGAGTCCGTCCGTGTTCGGGAGTCCCTTCACCGCGGAATAGGCTTCGGCGATCGAAGTCGGTTCGGGAGTCGTCACGATCAACACGCGATCGGCCGCGCGAAGGAACGGACTGCTCGCACGAGACGGCCCGCTCGAAGTATCGACGATCAACCAGTCGTGGTTCTGTTCGAGTGTGGCCAGTTGTGGCAGCACGTTCACCGGGGCGTCGCTCGCATCCAACAGGCAGCTCGCCCCGGAAACGAGGTGTACGCCGAGCGGTCCTGCCTGCGTGATGTCTGCCACGCAGCGCGATCCCGCCGCAACGTGCGACAGATTCCAATAGGCGTTTCGACCGCAGAGCAGTTCCAGATGTCCCACGCCCGAGCTGGCATCGAGCAGACAGACCGAGCTGCCTTGCCGGGCGAGGGCCATCGCGAGGTTGATCGCGATCACACTCTTGCCAACTCCTCCTTTGCCGCTCGCGACCGCGATCACGCGACAGGTGCGTCCTGTGCGCGACAAACCGCTCGCGCGGGCCGCACGTTGGGCGACCAGCGACCGCAGTTCGCGGGCTTGATCGGCAGGACGGCGTTCGAGGGTGGAGATGGGCATGAGGGAGGGTGTCTGCTGTGAGTTGTGATGTGAGCGTGTGACTTGGTAGGTCGGATCGCGAGACATCCTCGCTTACGCTTCGGGTTGGTGTCCGAGTCGGTCTCGGCCGAGGACCAGTCGTGCGGCGCGGCACGCATTGGCTGGTTCGATGTCGCGCGGGACTTCCTGTCCCAAGGTGAAGTAGGAGATGGGGATTGCGATGTCGCGTGAGACTGACAGCAATCCGCCGCAGCCCGCCGCTTCATCCAGCTTGGTCAGAATCAATGAGGTCGGACGCACAGCCGCGAACCGATCGGCCGTGGAACGGAGTGCCTTCGCACCCGAGGCGAGACTCAGCACGAGGCAGATGTCGTCAGGAGTGGCTGCGGCCACGAGTTGTTTGAGTTCCTCCAACTGCCGATCGTCGTGAGGGCTTCGTCCGGCGGTGTCGATCAGGACAAGATCGAACTCGGCGAACTGCTCCAACGCGGCGGGAAGTTCAGCGGGGCTGGAGACGACTTGCAGTGGCAGGTCGATGATCTCGGCATACGTTCTCAGTTGATCGACGGCCGCCACACGATAGGTATCGACGGTGATGAGGCCGACGCGAAGATCGCCTTCTAAGCCGAAGCGTCCCGCCAGTTTGGCGATGGTCGTCGTCTTGCCGACTCCGGTTGGCCCCACCAGCATTGCGACGCGCCGATATCCGCGTTTCGGCAACAGTGGCTCGGTGCAGCGAATCTCGCGTTCGACGAGTGCCGTGAGGAGCGAAGTCGTCGAAGCCGTGTTGTCGAGTTGTTCCGGCGTCGCGTGCTGTTGCAGCTTCGCGATCAACTCGCGAGCGATCTCATCTTCCACATCGCCTTCGATCAGCGCGAGGTAGTGCGCGAACAGACCGGGCGGAATCTCGACGAGACCGCGTGGCCGAGTCTGTCGCCCCAACTCGGCAATCATTTTGTGGAGGGAGTCGAGTCGCTGCTCGATGTCGCTGGGAGAAACGGCTTCCGACTTTTCATCCCGAACCTGAGTGCCTACCTGAGCGAGTGGTTGAACAACTTGGGTGAGTCCAATTCGGTCGTTTAACCGCGTGGGCAACGCCCCGCGCGTCGAGCGGCAGTCGAGTTCACTTGGCTTCGCGACGCGTGGGGCGTTGCCCGCGCGGTGAAACGAAGTCAAGCGGTCAATCTGAGGCTGTTCGACCACGGGGCGCGACCGCTCCGGCGATGCTTGGGCGAGCGGGGGAAGAGTCGGCGTTGTAGCGCTGCGTCGCGCTTGAGCGGCCGCAGCCGCCACGGTTCCTTGAGTCGTGGGCTGCATGACCAACGGCTGAGACCCTGCGCTGCGTTGCGACTTCGACGAACGGTGATTCGACGTTCCAACGCTCGCCGTGACTTGGACCTCGGACTGAGCACCGAACCATGAGAACAGGCCGCGTTGGGCGAGTTGCTTCGTTTCGACGACGACCGCCTCGTGACCCATCTCACGACGAATCTGCGCGAGTGCGTCTGTGACGGAGGCCGCTCGAAAGGATCGAATGTTGTCGGACATAAACACCTCTACGAAAACGCCGGGACGACATTGTCCATCGCGGTCTGGTTTCTGATTCCTGATCCCTGTCCCGCGACTCCCGCCTTCAGTACCGGCAGCTTCACCGCGTTCAGTGGCACTTGGCCGTGCGATTCCAAGCGCGTCTCACGGGGGATTTCGTTCAGGCTGAGCACCGTCAGTTTGGGGAGCGGTCCCGCGGTGATGTATCTCACGCCGCGCCGCGCCTTCGCGCCGCAGACGACGACCGGAAGATGCCCCGCTCGCACGAGTCGCTTCATTTGCCGAGCCAACTCGTGAGCGACGCCTTCAATGATTTGCGGTGTCAGCTTGATGATCGGGCCGCGTTCGGTCGATTCGTAGCCGTCCGCTAGAACGTCTTCGAGAGCCGGGTCGAGCGTGATGGCGTGCAGCGTTCCGGCGGCGTCTCGATACGGCTGGCAGATCGTGCGGCTCAGTGCCTGTCGCGCGAACTCGGTCAGCAGCGTCGTGTCGCGCGTGCGATCCGCATGATCGCCGAGCGTTTCCAAAATTGTTTCGAGGTCTCGCACCGGAACTCGTTCGCACAGCAAGTTGCCGAGCACCTGATGGACCTGCGATGGCTTGAGCAATGCGGGAACTAACTCTTCGACCACCTTGGGCGATGTCTGCCTCAGGTTGTCGAGCAACTGATGAACGTGTTCGCGTGTGAGCAACTCGTCAGCGTGAGACCGCACCACGTCGGCCAGATGTGCGACGACGACGTTCGCCGGTTCGACGATCTTGTAACCCAGCTCGCGCGCACGGTCGGCTTGAGTCACGTCGATCCACTTCGCGGCGCGATGCGATGCCGGTTCTTC
>JAYTQJ010000268.1:0-10385 GCA_043746775.1 Schlesneria sp. | reverse complement strand
TCAAAGTTCATTTTTCGCGGCGAAAAATGTACTTTGAACCACCTGACCCCTGATTGCACTCACATCAACCACCTCCCCGATTACTTTCACGAAAACTCACCATGCCCCGATACGACGCCAAACGCATTGAACCGAAGTGGCAAGCCTTTTGGGATCAGCACGAGACGTTCAAAGCCGCCACGTTCGATGCCTCACGTCCGAAGATGTACGTGCTGGACATGTTCCCGTACCCGTCGGGGGCCGGGCTGCACGTGGGGCATCCCGAGGGCTACACGGCGACCGACATCGTCTGCCGCTACAGTCGGATGCGAGGCAAACAGGTGCTGCATCCGATGGGCTGGGATGCGTTTGGCCTCCCCGCCGAAGAGTACGCCATTCGGACGGGGACTCATCCGGCCGTCACGACCGCGAAGAACATCGAGACGTTCAAGCGGCAACTGAAGTCGCTCGGCTTCAGCTACGACTGGTCGCGCGAGTTCGCCACGACCGATCCCGACTATTACCGCTGGACGCAGTGGATCTTCCTGCAACTCTTCGACACGTGGTACGACGCCGAGCACACATGGACCGGCCCCGACGGGAAGCAGCGGATCGGCCGAGGGCGGCCAATCTACGAGTTGCCGATCCCCGCCGATGTCGCCTCGCAGGGACAGGAGGCGGTGCGGTGCTATCAGGACAAGCACCGGCTGGCCTATCAGCACGAGGCCCCCGTCAACTGGTGCCCCGCGCTGGGGACGGTCCTCGCCAACGAAGAGATCATCGACGGCAAGAGCGAACGAGGCGGCCATCCCGTCGAACGCACGCCGCTGCGCCAGTGGCTGCTCCGCATCACGGCCTACGGCGACCGCCTCGCCAACGAACTGGAAGACCTCAACTGGCCCGAGTCGATCAAGCTGATGCAACGCAACTGGATCGGCCGCAGTGAGGGAGCGGAGGTGGATTTCTGGATCGGCACGGCGGATCCCATAGGGTTGACACCTCCCACCAATTCCGTTGAGGCATTAAAGATGCAAATGCAAGAAGCCATCAAAAAAGCCGCTTCACCAGTGCAGGAGTTCTTAGACTCAAACCTATCTCGGACCGTTCGCCGTTCACTGGGCTTTCCGAAAGAGCAATCCAATGCGTTCATACGCATCTACACCACTCGCCCCGACACGTTGTTCGGGGCGACGTACATGGTCCTCTCGCCCGAGCATCCGGCCGTGGATCGGCTCACGACGCCCGAGCAGCAAGCCGACGTCGATGCCTATCGTCAGCAGGCGGCGATGAAGAGCGACCTCGACCGAACAGACCTCGCCAAAGACAAGAGCGGCGTCTTCACGGGCGGCTACGCGATCAATCCGATCAACGGCGAGAAAGTGCCCGTCTGGATCGCCGACTACGTCCTCATCAGCTACGGCACGGGAGCCATCATGGCCGTGCCGGCGCATGACCTTCGCGACTGGGAGTTCGCGGTGAAGTTCGGCATCCCGATCATCCCCGTCGTGCAACCGCCCGCCGGTTATGAGCCAACGAAGGATGAGCAGGCTCTTGCGGTGGAACTCCCCGCGTGCCACGACAGCGCGGGGCACATGTCTTGCCCGATGACGAGCGAAGGAACGGCGATCAACTCGGGCGAGTACGACGGTCTCGCGACGCAAGTCTTCAAGGCGAAGATTACGAACGATCTTGCCGCAGCGGGAGTCGGCAAGAAGGCCGTGAACTATCGTCTGCGCGACTGGCTCTTCTCGCGGCAGCGGTATTGGGGCGAGCCGTTTCCGATTTGGCATGAGCTGGACGCGGACGGGCAGCCGACCGGGTTGATGCGGACGGACGATGAGGCTTCACTCCCCGTGCGGCTTCCCGAGATGGCCGACTTCAAACCGACGGGGACTCCCGAGCCGATGCTTTCCAAGGCTCCCGCTGACTGGCTGTTCCAGACGGCGAGCGATGGTGTGCGGCTCAAGCGCGAGACGAACACGATGCCGCAGTGGGCCGGCTCGTGCTGGTACTACCTGCGTTTCGCCGATCCGAAGAATGACCAACAATTCCTCGACCCGACCATCGAGAAGGCGTGCCTCCCCGTCGATCTCTACGTCGGCGGAGCCGAACACGCGGTACTCCATCTGCTCTACTCACGCTTCTGGCACAAGGTACTGTTCGATCGCGGACTGGTCTCGACGTGCGAACCGTTCCAGCGGCTGGTCAATCAAGGAATGATCCTCGGCGAGGTCGAGTTCAATGCCTACAAAGACAAAGACGGGAATTGGATTTCGGCGAAATCCCTTAACAAGCCTCCGGCGCAGATAGTCGGCATGGAAGGAATTCCAAGTGCTGAGAACTTCGGTACGCCTGTTGTGAAACTCAACTCATGTGAGGTTGAGAAAAAAGGAGATCATTTTGTTGTACTCGGTCATCCAGAAATAATTGTCGAATCTCAGGCATTCAAGATGTCGAAGTCGCGCGGCAACGTCATCAATCCCGACACGGTCGTGGACGAGTTCGGGGCCGACTCGTTGCGGCTGTACGAGATGTTCATGGGACCGCTCGAAGCGGTGAAGCCGTGGAGCATGAAGGGAGTCGAGGGCGTGTCGCGGTTCCTCGGCCGAGTCTGGCGGATGATCGCCGATGAGCTGCACGAGGAGGCCGTGCGACTGAACCCGGCCGTGCAGGATGTCGCTCCGTCGCCCGAGCAACTTCGCGTCCTGCATCGCACGATCAAGGCGGTCACAAACGACATCGAGTCGCTCGGTTTCAACACGGCCATCAGCCGGATGATGGAGTTCGTCAACGAGTTTCTGTCCATCGAAGTCCGCCCGCGCGCGGTGATGGACCCGTTCGTGCTGCTCCTCAGCCCGTTCGCCCCGCACCTCGCGGAAGAACTGTGGGAGTTGCTCGGACATACAACGACGCTCGCCTACGAACCGTGGCCGACGTGGGACGAACAGCATCTGATCGAGACCGAGATTGAAATCCCCGTCCAAATCAACGGCAAGCTGCGCGGCAAAGTGAAAGTCCCCGCCGATGCCGATCAATCCGTTCTCGAAGCCGCCGCGAAATCCGATCCCACCGTGGCCAGCCAACTCGCAGGGAAGACGATCATCAAGTCGGTCGTCATCCCCGGCCGCATGGTCAACTTCGTTGTGAAGTAGCCGTGTCGGCGATTGTCTCCGCTGATTGCCCGGAGATATCATCGCGCCGCCATCGCACCGCGAATCGTCCTCCTGAAGGAGCCGTCCCATGAGTACCGCCGTCCTGTCGCCTCCCGTTCTGAACGGCATTCCGAATCGTAGGGACAGCGAACGGGTCTTTGAAATCGTCAATGGGGAACCACGGGAGGTCGAACCGATGGGCCTGTATGAAAATCTGCTGGCGAGCGAGCTGTTCATTCAACTGGCCACGTTTGTGACGAAGCACCGGCTGGGAACACCCGCCATCGAGACTATGTTTCTCTTGAAGCGAAATCCCGTCCTGCAACGCAAGCCGGATATCGCCTTCGTCTCCAACGCACGACGACCGCGCGGCCCCATCCCGCGACAAGCCGCTTGGGAAGTCGCGCCCGATCTGGCGGTCGAGGTTGTCAGTCCGACAAACCTCGCCGACGAAGTCGATGCGAAAGTGGTCGAATACTTTGAGGCGGGTGTGCGGTTGGTGTGGGTCTTGTTCCCCGAAACGTGGCGGATGTACATCTACGAGTCACTCGAACGAATGCGAGCGATCGGCGTCAACGACCAACTCGACGGCGGCGATGTCCTGCCCGGGTTTTCGTTCCGACTGGGCGATCTCTTCGCGGTCCTCGACGATCCCAACGATGCCCCGCAGATCGAAGCGACGCGCTGATGCCAGACACGCCCGTTACCAAAGTCGTCCGGGCCTACTACGTGTGGGTTGGTTCGTTCCTGTTGTTGATTCACTTTGGCTTGTGGTGGCAACTGCATCGGCAGGATCGGAGGCCGTTGGCGAGTGGGAGTCCGTTGCAGAAGTCGGAGTATTACCGGCGACATGCCGACCGGTTTGACTTGGTGTTTATGGGAGACAGCCGCACCTATTGCGGGCTACATCCGAGCGACATCGATCTGCTGCTGGGGACGCATTCATACAACCTCTCGATGTTCGGGCATTGGCTACCGACGCAGTATCCCGCGATCCAAGACTTGGTCGCGGAGATCCCTCCGGGGACGACGGTTGTCTGGTCAATCGGGTCGGGGAACCTCGCTCCAGTCGGTGCGGCGAGAAAGGTTCGAGATGCCTATCCGATTGGCCTCGCCAACGTCCCGCGCTATTGGAAGTGGGGCTATCGCTGGAGCGACGTGAACGAGAACGTCGTTCGGTTCGCGACCAACAACTGGCCGAGTCGATTGCTGACGAAGCTGACTGTGTGGCAGCAGACACCAACCCGCCGCGTGAGCAAGGATGGCGGAAGGTCCAGCTCAGAATCGTCCTCGCTGACGCAGCCGGACTCGGCCTTGCTCACGCGGCGGGTTGGTGTTGAGAGCACCTCGAACGCGGTCGCTGCGGAACTCGACGAACTCACGCGGAAGGCGAGCGAGGACGCCTCGGTCTCCACGTTGGAGGTTCTGCGCGATCCCGTTACCGGCAGCGTGACCTCACTGGCCGTGGTGAGCCTCGACGGCGCGTATCGCCGTTACGAACTTGATCGACCGTACTTTCGCCAGCAGCAGGCGACTCACGCCGCCGAGTTGCGAGACCAACCGGCATCCTCGAACGGCACGACTTCGTTTGCTCCGGACGCCGCGTACTGGCAGACGTTCCTCGCGATCCTCGACCTGTTTCGTCAGCACGATGTCCGCGTGATCGTGAATGAAATCCCCGAGGCTCCCTACGTATACCGCCACTCGGTGGCCAAGCGATCGGAGCGGGAGTTCCTGCGCCGCGAGGTCCGGCGCGAAGTGGAAGCTCACGGGTTCACTTGGGTCTCGCCGGACACGTCTGGCCTGCGGGACGAGGACTACTTTGACTACAACCATTTGAATAACGACGGGATCGCGCGGTACTCGCTGCTGATGGCGGAGGCGCTGCGCCCGTATGTTCAAAAGGCAGAACGATAGGGCGACCTTTGTACTGCTAGGTCTCGAATCCCTGTCGTAGGGCGTGCATTTCCGTATTCACAAAGTAGCCTTCATCGCTCCGCGTGAAGTGAGCCGATTGTGAGTGGACCATGGCCTCAGCACTCGGTATCGAACTCGCACACGGCTTTCTTCACGCGGAGCGATGAAGGCGACTTTGGCTGCGGCTACGCCGCGTCGTTTCACTGCGGGGCGTTGCCTAGGCGGTGAAACGACGCAGTTTGGGGGCGTGTGCGAAACATCAACGAGACGTACTTGAGACCTGCGGAATGCTGTTCAATTCGACCGAGTACCTGATCTTCTTTCTCGTGGTCTGTCACTTGAGCTGGATGCTCATCGACCGGCCGAGGCTGCGGATTTGGGTGATGCTGCTGGCGAGCATCTACTTCTACGCGAGCAACAACGGGTGGCAACTCTTCCTGCTGCTCGGCTTCACCCAAGTCGATTATTTGTGCGGACTGCGGATCGGCGCGAGTGACTCACCGCGTGTGAGGAAGTGGTGGCTGGCCCTCTCGATCGGCTCGAACCTCGCGGTCCTCGGCTTCTTCAAGTACAGCAACTTCTTCATGGAGTCGCTGCAAGATTTGGCCCGATTCGCAGGACAAGACCTCGGTTGGCAGCCGTGGCATGTGGTGCTGCCCGTGGGGATTTCGTTCTACACGTTTCAAACGATGAGCTACACGATCGATGTCTATCGCAAAGTCATTCCGGCCGAACGCTCGTGGTCGCGGTTCGCGTTCTTCGTGATGTATTTCCCGCAGCTCATAGCGGGACCGATCGTGCGGGCCGAGGACTTCGTCCCGCAATTGTCGAAGCGGCCCGAGTTGGACAGCGCAGCCTTTGAACGCTCGGTGGCGATCATCTTTCGAGGCTTGTTGAAGAAGATCGTGCTGGCCGACGGATTGCTCGCGGCCTATTCCGAGGCGGCGTTCGATGCCCCGGCGTCCGCGAACATGTTTGAAGCGTGGCTCGGTCTGTTCGCGTTCGCGTTCCAAATCTATTTCGACTTTGGAGGGTACTCGGATGTGGCGATCGGCTGTGCGCGGCTGATGGGTTTTTACATTCCCGACAACTTCAATCTCCCCTACACGGCCGACAGCTTCTCAGATTTTTGGCGGCGCTGGCACATGTCTCTTTCGACGTGGCTGCGCGACTACCTCTACGTGCCGCTCGGTGGAAACCGGATGAAGACGCAGTGGGGCGTCGCGCGCAACTTGATGCTCGTGATGTTGCTCGGCGGACTGTGGCATGGCGCGGCATGGAACTTTGTGATCTGGGGCGGGATGCACGGTGCGTTTCTGTTGATCGAACGTTCGCTGGGAATGCACCGCGACTTGGCGTCTCAGCAGATCCACATCTTCTGGCGTTGCCTGCGCCGCCTGGTCGTCTTCATTGGCGTACTGGCGACGTGGATCGTGTTCCGCGCGACGAGCCTGACGGACATCGCCGCATTCGTACGGTCTCTCACGTGGGGTGACGCGCCGCAGGTTGTGACCGCGGGCCAGTTGCTCGCCGTGGCGGTCATCGCGGTGAGCTGGGCGATGCAATACGTCGCGCGTCGAGGCGACCCATTCGAGCGGTTCGCCAACGCGCCGATTCCATTGAAGTGTGTCGCTTACGCACTGGCCGCCGCCGTGATCATCGTGTTCAACAGCCGAGGCCCGCAGGCGTTCATCTACTTTCAGTTTTGAGAGCCCGATGAAAAGGGAGGGCGAGGCTCCTGCCGAGCCGTGAGAAACAAGCGACGTTCCACACGCCGCACGGCTCGGCAGGAGCCTCGCCCTCCCCGCTCAATCGACGTACAGAAACTCGTTCGAGCTGAGCAATTGTTGGCAGAGGTTCGTGAACGCGAGACGTTCGTGGTCGTCCTTCGGAGCGGTGGCCCTGAGCGTGCGGGACTGGTCTTCGATGAACTGGCAGGCGAGTTGAAGTTCGTCCGCAGTGACGGGGCGACCGTAGGCGAGCTGCCACGCGAGGGCGATGCGATGCGGGATAGAGGAGGGGAGCGGGCCGTGAAAGTCGCCGAGCGAGTTCCACGTGTGGAGTTCCGCCCCCGACGTGTCGGTCAGACGGAGTTGAACCGGCCAGTTGAACGAGTCGCTGTTCTCATTCGTGATCGCATCGGTCACGAAGTCGAGCGTATCGCCCGCGCGGACTTCCACACGCGCCACGGGCGTCTCGATGCCATTGTTCTTCGCGGTCCATTCGCCGACGAGACCACTGCGACTGGAGACGACTCGCGAGCGGACACCGTCGCCGTTTTCAGAACCATGCTGGAACTGGCCGCTCACCGCGATGAAACCCTCGCGCGGCGCGGTCCAACGCTTGATGGAGGCGAGCTTCGGGGAGCCACCGGGATGACCGCCTCCCGCGTGCGAGATGGCGTAACCGAGTGTCGCGTCCGGCAATGTCGCTCCGCCCTGCCACGAGGAGCCGGTCCAGTGCGGCAGCGGATGAAACTCAACGATTGCGCGCTGTGCGACTGCGGGATTCTCCGTGGTAGCGGTCGTGGCCGGCGCGTCGTTGATTCCGCCGTAGCCGTATTGCCATGCAGCGCGGTTTCCGGGGAAGCGGTTCACGAACGGGGCGATGTCGAAGGCGAGAGTGTTAGAGGAACTCGCCACGAGTCCGGCCGAGACGCCTTCGACATGAACCTGCTGAGACAGATGCTCGGCCTGCGCGAGGATGAAGTCGCCGTTCATCAGCATGAGTGATTGCGGCGCGACGGTACTCGACGGACGGCGGTCGCAGTTGAGCGTCATCACCGGCGCATCAAACGCCGCCAACAACGAGACCGGTTTCGTGCGTCGCGACTGGATGTAAAGACTGCGGCGCGGCGAGTCGTCCTTCACGTGGACTTGCCCCGCGAAGTCTTCGACGACTTCAATCGGCGAACCGAAGAGCGTGTCGTTCAGGCGACTCGACACAGCCAATGCGCGGTCGCGCACGATCTCGGCCTCCAAACGTCGCACGGGAAAACGCGAGTAGAACGCACCGTCCGCGTCCTTCATCGCGGCGTCCGAAGCGCGCCGCGACGACTGGCGATAGACGGCGGAGGACATGAGAAGCCGGTGAAGTCGCTTCAACGAGCGTGTAGGACGGGCACTCTTGCCCGTCTGGTCTTCATTGCTCACCGAGTCGCTGGTTGTGTTGGAAGACGGGACGGGCAAGAGTGCCCGTCCTACGAGTTCGACGGCCAGCCAATCGAGTAATTCGGGATGCGTCGGTCGCGTGCCGAGGATGCCGAACTCGCCCGGCGTGTCCACGATGCCGCGTCCGAAGTGATGTAGCCAGACGCGATTGGCGAGGACACGACCGACCAGCGGATGCGCCCCGTTGGTGATGTGCTTCGCCCACGCGAGCCTGCGTCCCGAGGACCGCAGCAGTGCGGCGTTCTTCTCTTCCATGTGGAATCGCTGCCCGTCGGGAGCGGCGATCGTCAAATCGGCGGGGAGCAGCACCTGCTTGGGGGCGCGATGGTCGCCGCGATGAAAGAGGTGCGTCGGGTTCGGCATCCCGCCCGATTCCATGAGGACGCTCACGAAGTCCTCGATTTTTTTCTCGCCACGCTTGGCCGCCACGCCAGCGTCGTCCTTCTTCAGTTCCTCGGCCGCTGCGGCGTTGTACTGATAGAGGTTGCCGCCGTTGATGTTCAGGCTCGGAGTCGTGGCGACCAGTTTCTTTTGCTCGTCCGTTTGTTTGTCGACAGGCGATTTGAAGGCGGCGCGCAGGGCTTCGCGTTGTTCGGCCGGATGCTTTTCGATTTCGAGATCGAACGCGGTGTCGATGAACTTCTGCCGCTTCACGTTCACGTCGGTTTGCAGCTTCACCGCGTCGGCTTCGATGGCAACGGCTCGCGCCCGGTCCTCGTCGGTGTAGAGCGAGATCACTCGTTCGCGCGGGATGACCCAGCCCTTCGGGTCGAGAGCCGGTTGGAAGATCGCGCGCAGTTGGAAGTAGTCGGCCTGTGGGATCGGGTCGTAGCGATGGTCGTGACATTGCGCGCAACCGACGCTGAGACCCAGCAGGCTCGATGAGACAATCTTGATCGTGTCGGCGACGACTTGGTTTCGGGACGTGTCGGGATCGCCCTGACCGCTGGCTGTCGGATCGGCGGCCATGCGCAAGAAGCCGGTCGCGATGAGCAACTCGGTCTGTTCGGGCGTCAGGTTTTTGTAAGGCGGTGCGACGAGTTCGTCGCCCGCCAGTTGCTCGATCAGGAATTGATCGAGTGGCTTGTCGGCGTTGAGCGAGCGGATCACATAGTCGCGAAACTTGTAGATGTAGGGTCGGATCGTATCGACGCTGCCGTCGCCTTCGGAGTCGGCATAGCCCGCGACATCGAGCCAATGCCGTCCCCAACGCTCACCGTAATGCGGCGACGCGAGGAGTCGATCGACCAGCTTCTCAAACGCATCCGGCGCGGAGTCACTCAAAAACGGCTCGACCTCTTCCGAGGTGGGAGGCAACCCAATCAGATCGAACGTCGCTCGCTTGAGGAGCGTGAACCGATCAGCCTCGTCGTTGTTGACCGTGCCGCGCTCGTCGAGCTTTGCCAGGACAAAGTGATCGAGCGGTGAACGTGCTCGGGCTGGCTCCTTCACAAGAGGAATGCTTGGACGGCGCAGCGGTTGAAAGAACCAGTACGCTCGCTCCTCGGCAGTGATGCCCAGACCTGGCGGCAGTGATTCGGGTTCCTCGCGCAGTGTTGCCGCTCCCGCCGCGATCCAACGTTCGATGATCGCGATCTGCTCGACCGGAACCTTCTTCTCAGTGGGCGGCATCTCACCACTCTTGAGTCGCTTGATGAGCAGACTCTCGGCGGGCTGGCCGACTCGCAGCGTCGCGCCGCTTTCACCGCCGGTCAGCATGAACCGCTTCAACCGCAGATCGAGCTTCCCTTCAAGCTGCTCGCCGCCGCCATGACAATCCAAGCAGAACGCCTTCAGAATCGGGCGGACATGCTGCTCGAAGGTGACCTGAGACTGCGGTGTCAGCACGTCGGCCGCATCCACGCGAGCCATCGAAGCCAAACAACAGCCGCTCGCCAACAACAGCGCGGCTCGACATCGGCAAGCAGAACGGAGCGACGACTGGGGCATCAAGTGGCCTCGTGCAGACAGGGTGTTGAGTAGATGGCGAGGAATGCAGGCGGGGCCATCGCAGGCGACGGCATGGGTGGGCGGGACCATTGTGTTGGCAGGCCGCAGACGCCGCAAGGTCGGTCTGCGTCGCGGCAGGACCATCGCCTTGTTGGGCGGGGAGATTGGGTGCCACGGTCACGGAGCTTCGACGTGGCCATGAGAATGAGAAATAGAG
>JAYTQJ010000267.1:0-24830 GCA_043746775.1 Schlesneria sp. | reverse complement strand
CGCTCCGCCGCCGGGACGCGATAGCTGAGCATGTCGATGATTTCATAGGCGTCCCGTCGGCGGAGCGACGGGACTACAGTACGAGGAAATTCATGGGCCTCCCCGCACGGGTCAAAAAGTTCACCGCCACCGAGTACCTCGCCCTCGAACGAAAGGCCGAGTACCGCAGCGAATTCTTCGACGGCGAAATTTTTGCGATGGCCGGTGGCTCTGGACTGCACAGCTTGATTGAAACAAACCTCACCGGAGAGTTGAGGCAGAGTCTGAAGGGGAAAACATGTGCTGTCTACAACAGCGACTTGCGCATCCTCGTCGATCAAACGGGTCTCTACACCTACCCGGATGCTAGCATCGTGTGTGGCCCGCTCAAGTATGCCGAGGGGCATTCGGACATCGTCCTCAATCCGACGGTGCTGTGCGAAGTCCTTTCAGACAGTACCGAAGCCTACGACCGAGGCCGAAAGTTCGCGAATTTTCGCCGGATCGAAACGTTGCGCGAGTATGTGCTGGTCTCACAGAAGGAACCGCTCATCGAGCGATATCTGCGAAATGCCGACGACACTTGGACACTGACTGAATCTCGCGGAATCGATGCCACACTTACGTTGGCCTCAGTCGGCATCTCGATCCCGTTGTCTGAAGTCTACGACAGAGTTGACTTCACAAAGCCAGAGCCGGAAACAACGACGAATTGACTCGCACTTGCGCTATTCTCGCCGATGACTTCGATTTGCAGGTTCATTTCAACGACCTCGCTTCCACGACGAGCGTATCAGCGACGAGATCACCCAGCCGTTGGCGGCAGTCGGTGAGGGCGATGGTGACGATGCCGGGTGCCCAGCAGAGGAAGTGGCAGGCATCGACGCAGAGGACCAGTTCGCGGGCGAGGCTGCGGGCGAAGCCGCAGGGTTTGAGAGTCGTTCGCAGCGTTCTCAAGCCGCACAGCCACTTGCCCGGCGTGAGGCCGGTTCGTCCCTGAACGATCAATAGTGTGATGACGACGACCACGAGCCACAGTGCGAGGATCGAGGCGGCTCGTGCGGCGATCAGAACCGTCGTGTGATCGACATGCAGGTTGATCGCTTCGAGCAGCGCGAGCCAATCGAGGCCGCCGGTCATTGTCCAGCCGAGGGTGACCGTAGTGAGAGCGATCAGCGCGAAGTCCATCAGCCGCGCGAGGCCCCGTCGTCCGAGCGACGCCAGCTTCACGTTCTGTATTCCAAACCCGTAGTCCGGCTTCGTGGACCACCACATCAGGAACCATGTGCCGAGCCCGAGGAGCATTCCCAGCACGAGCGTGAAGCACGGGACCATTCCGTATCCGACGAGCGTCTGGACCGCCGGATTCATCTGCGGGGCCGCTCCGTTCGTCTTGCGGATGCCGCTCGCTTCGACCGCGTAGACGTGAGCCGTTCCTGTTGAAGTACTCGCCACGAGATATGACTTCTCACCATCGCGACACGTCACCGCGCGCACTTGGTTCGTGCCGAACGGGAAGGCTTGCGTGAGGGACTCGGACCAGGTGGTTCCATCGAACCGATAGAGGTGTCCGACAGGATTGCCTGTGTCCAACCCCTTCACAATCAACGTGGCCGGTTGGCCACCGACCAACATCTGACCGCCCGAATGCAGGTGAGTGGCACTCCGCAGTTCGACCTCATCGTGAACGAGTTGCCAGCCGTCAGCAGTCACTTCCACATTGGCGGCTCTCAAAGCGGAGGCTGGCAAGTTAGCGAGAATTCCATCGGCGATTGACGCATTGAGACGCCCCTTGACCACCGACTTAATCAGCGATCTGTAGTCCTGTCCGGAAGGCTGCAAGTCCAGCCCCTCGCGATACAGCACCGACCCGCCCACATACAGGAAGACGTGCAGCCGGTCTCCTTGATTGAGACAGGTCATGAACGTGCTGCTGCCGAAATTGACCCGGCTCTTTCCGAACGTCCATTCTCGATGGCTACTGGGAAGCACGACATCACCCGCCGACACCCACGCGCCCGCTTTGAGTGTCGAGGCGGTGAAGCCTTGGCCCGTCTTCTCGATGTACGCCGGTTCCCCGTTGAGTAAGAACCGCTGACTCTCATGCGGCCAAGCTCGGGGCATGACAAACTGCGCGGGACGAGTACCGCCATCGATCACTTCCAGCGACGAACCGATCGCGCCGTTGCCTGCCAGCCAAAGTCGGTCTCCGTAGATCATCGGTTGAAAGCCTCCGGTCCCCGAGAAGTGGATGCTCAGTTCACTTGTTTGACCGGTCTCCGGATCGATACCTGTGAGAACCCCATCGAAGGTTCCCGTGCCCGTTGTCACGTTGACATAGTTGAACTTCCGATAGCTCAAGTAGACAAACTGGTCCTGCCAGAACGTCACCGAGCTGAGCAGGTTTTGATACTGATACGCGCCGCCAAACCCAGGAAGCGACGGCAATTGCAGCCACCCGGTCTGTAGAGACATCGCGGCGAATTGAAACCCGATCAAGAGCTGCGGAGCCGACAACACCAGCGACAGCAGCATCACACCGATCAGATAACCCGGCTTGCGACTCGACATGATGGGCCTCTCCTCAGACAGGTGTTTCCTCCGAGTTGGTCTCAAGAACTGCGATGAGACGGGACACGGCAGGGACACGCGGCGGGCGTCAGGCACTATGTCTGACAAGGCGGCGCAGGGCAACTCAGCAGGAAGCGGCCAAGCGGTTGGGCTTTCCTGACAACCGGTTTGCGAGTGTCAGCGGCCGGATCGCAGGGCCATCGTCTGCGAAAGTTTTTGGGAATGAGCCTCGTTTCGGAATGGTTTTTAAAGTAGCCATCATCGCTCCGCGTGATGAGCCTGTTCTGTTTCAGCGTCGAAGGTCGAGCGGCTTCGACGAGTCGCTCGCGCAAGGCTCAACACGCGGAGCGATGATGCTACTTTGGTCGGATGCGAGGTATCGCGGGATCGGCTCGCGCTTGCTCGACCGGTGCAGCCGGTGCATCATCGGGCGAAGCCTTTGACAAGGAATCCTCGACCGCGTGATCGAGCGGCGGTCGATCTGCCAGCACACCACGGAATGACAATGAATTCAGCCTCACCGAATCTCGCCTCACCCACTTTGTCGCGTGAGTCCTCCATCCTCTCGAATCGCTTCGTACTGGCCGACTTCGCACCGCTGATTAGCCTTGCCGCGTTGATCTTTGTCTTTGCGTTGCTCGTGGAAGACTTCGTCAGTTTGGGAACGGTGACGCTGGTCTTGAAGCGCGGTGCCGTGCTGGCGATCGTCGCGACCGGCCTGACGTTTGTGCTGCTTTGCGCGGAGATCGACTTGTCGGTTGGGATGCTGGCGCTGTTGGCCGCGTGTCTCTGCGGCGTGCTGTGGGAACAGCCGTTTGCGGCGGGACCGAAGGGAATGGGAGCGGCCAGCGCGGGCAGCCTGTTTGTGGTGCTGGCCGTTCCGTTTGTCGTGACGCTCGCACTGGGGCTGCTCTCCGGCTGGCTCACGGTGTCATCGGGTCTGCCCAGTTTCATCATCACGCTGGCAATGATGAACATCGCCGTGGGACTGGCGAAGTTCATGACGCTCAGCCAGAAGTTCAACGTCCCGCCGGTGCTGTCGCAAATCGGCAACGACGCGCTATTCCGAGTGGGGCGGCTCGGCTTTCCGAACAGCGCGGCGCTGGCAGCGGTGGTAATGCTGGTCGCGCATCTCGTGCTGCAACACACGCGGTTCGGTCGCTATGTGTACATGACCGGCGGCAACCGCCAAGCCGCGCGGTTGGCCGGTGTCAGGACGGAAAGGATCGTGATCGCGTGTTTGGCAATCGGAGCGCTGTCGGCCGCATGTGGAGGACTCGTCAACGCGGGGCGACTGCAAAGTGTGAGTCTCGACCAGAACGCCGACCTGCTGCTCGACGCGGTCGCGTGCGTGGTCCTCGGTGGGACGAGCCTGTTCGGCGGAGAAGGCGGGATCGGCCGGACGCTGATCGGTGTGTTGACGTTCACCACGTTGAAGGTCGGTCTCGATCTGACCGACATCGTGAAGCTCATCAAGGCTTCGCCTCTGCCGCTCGCGTGGAAGCAGAGCTGGCAGCAAATGAGTTGGGTCACGCAGTTCGATCTCCTGCGTCCCTTCCTGCTCGGGATCGTCCTGCTGCTGGCCCTCGTGCTGCACGGCCGGTTGTCGAAGCACCGCAGCGACTAACCCTCAAACAAGCGAACCCCACCGGGCTTGTCCCGGTGGATTTAGGTTTTTGCACTACTTGTGACTTCACTTGAAGCACAACGTGACTTGAAGCACAACGTGACTTGAAGCACAACGTGAGTAGTGCAGAAACCCGCGAGCCACCGGGGCAAGCCCGGTGGGGTCGCTTGATCGAGGACTAACGAGGCACCTCACCAACGAAAAGACTCGGACGGGTTGAGCGTCCGAGTCCATATCGCGCCGTCGCGAGTGCCTGACCGGACGAAGACTACTTCGCGGCGACCTTCTTCACTTCAAATGCCTTGGCGAAAGCGGCGTCACTGAAGACCAACTCGGCCTGAGCATCGCCCTTCGCCTCGGCGACCTTGCCCTGACATTTCTCACAGCAGAACGTGACTTTGACGCCGCCGACTTCCACGGTCTTCTCGGCGTTCAACGGGCCACCCGACAGCGGACACTTGGCCTGAGTCGCCTGGCCGGTGGCGACCAACTGCTGATTGGCCTTGGTGGCGTACTTGGCCGTGTCCTTCTCAAACGCCTTGGGGCAGTTGCCGCAGCAGAAGTAAACCTTGGCTCCCTTGTAGTCGGCCGTCTTGTCTTCCAAGGCGGGCTTGTTGGCGATGGGGCAGGTGGCCTTGAAAGCCTTGGCCTTCTCGTCGGCGGCATAAGCGGCGAGACCGACGGCCAACACAGCGGTAAACAGAACGCTCAAGTTTCGGATCGACATAGCAGAATCTCTTTCGTTTCGAGAAGAACATTGACCGGCGAATCACCTTCTCAAATCGAGACGCCTCACACTGAAGCGGCCCGGTGAATCGCGCACTGACGGTGACATACTAGAATTGGCGTGACGGTCGGTCGCTCAGCCCAATCGTGTCCCCTGGCACCGGGTTGAGGACGGAGCCGCATCACGACAGCCAGCGGCAGAGGCGGACGCACCGCCCCGCAGGGCCGTCGAATCCAGACCCGTCTGCGGCCATCGTCGGCGACATCCGCGCAGCGGCCTTCCGAGCTTGGACGGTCCAAATGGGAGGCCTCGCGACGCTCACGCTCTCCACGTTGCCGACGGACTCGGTGAGGACCGGCTTCGTCAGCGTGGCGACAGTCGTCGCTTGATGGCAGCGGCAGGTCGAGACTGGTCGGCAACTCAACGTTCGCGGATCGACCTTCGACGAGGTGGCGATGGTCTTGCTCGAAGCCGACTTCAGCCGAGCCGCACAGCAGGGTGAAACGTTCCGTTTCGTCTCCACCTTCCGCGTCGAACAGCAGGACGTAGCCTCAACCCGTGGAACACCGCGAGTACAGCAGCAGTCACGCAACGCCCACGAAGGACACGCCATCAGTGCCGCCAGCAGCACCGTCAACAGCTTCTGTGAGAGGATCGCGCCGTACATCAGACTTCCACCATCAGGAGGCCATCGAATCCAACCCGCCCGATCAAGTGTCAGGCTGAGGACTCAGTCGGGCAGGATCGTAGCCATCACTCCCATCGCCGGAAAGGGGGCTTTCTGTGAACCCAGCACAACCGCCTTTTTTGGCGTAGGGTGGGACCAGCTCGCTTCGAGCGCCGGCCCACCGTCGTGCGATCACGGGAAATCTTGGTGGGCCGGCGCGACGAAGCGCCGCTTGTCCCACCCTACAGTTTACGCAACACCAACAAGGCGATGGGCGGGTCCATGACTGTGAACCCTCACACGTCGGACAGTGTTTGCAACAACGCTTCAGACAAGGCGGTTGTTTCCGCCCAAGTCAACGGGGCTTGAGCCAACTGGAATGTGCTGGGCTTGCTCCAATCGGTCATGAGGCGTCGGCGAAACCGATGCCAGAGCGATGCGTCTGGCTGAGACGCAATGAACTCGGTGGCAAGGCGGGGATAGCAGGACTGTGGCAGATACGAGGCAGCCGAGTAGACCAACGCTCGAAAGTCATCCGCGTGTCGGTCCAAGGCGGACAGTTGGGGATGATGCCGGGTGTCGAAGTCGATCCACGTCGCTGTGTTGGCCTGCGTATTGATGACGACGTTGTTCACCGTCGCGTCTCCGTGGCTGAGTGACTGCCGGAGTCCGTGTCCCCAATCGGCTTGATGACGATGCAGTTGATGGAGTGCCGCCATCGCCCATCGCATCGCGGCGAACTGCTCATCGAGCGAGCAGGCGGGGTCGGTGAGGACGCTTCGCAACGAACGTCCGGGACAGACGCGGCTGATCAGGCCACGAAATTTTTCATGGGTCGCAGGCCGAGTTTTCAGGATGACTCCGCGTTGCGTGGCCGCTTCGACAGCGAACTCCCATTGCAGCCATGCGTTGTCGGTCAGGACGATCACGTCGCTCCGTTGCCAGCGCAGATATAGGTTGCCGAGCGCGATGGCGACGTTGCTGCCAAGTCGCCGCGACTTCAACACGATCTCGACACCGTCGACTCGGACGAACCGAATTCGGTGTAACCTGCAGCCTGCCAAGCTGCAGCCTGTCAGGCGTCGGGCTTCGTGCAACAGACGATCAAAGCGGAACGCAGTCATTCAATCTCGGACTCGGAATAGTTTTCCAACGGGGGAGCTGGTTCTCTCCCCTCGGCGGGGAGGGTTAGGGAGGGGGGCTGATTGCGAGTGGATGCCGGCCACTTGCTCGTCCCCCCTCCCCGGCCCTCCCCGCCGAGGGGAGGGAGGAAGACGGTTCGAGTACTCGATGTTTTTGATTGTCGATCATTCAGCGAATCCGATCCGAGTAGTTCACTCTGCCGCTTCGATGCAGGATGGCCCAAACGTATTTCAAGAACGTGCGCGCGTAACCAAACGGCTGCGCTTCCATGCGGCGACTGGAACTGAGGGCCGTGATCGAGCGGTCGTACACGAAACGGTGCGGGCGGTGGTGATAGAGGCTGGCGAGGATCGGCCATTCCTCGCCAATGGCGACTTCTTCATCGAACGGCCCGAACTCGTCGAACACCGCCGCCGTGCAGAACATCAGCGCGGGCATCGCCTTCGCCCGCGCGAGAGGCAATCGTCGAACGTGTTCCCAGAACAGCCACCACAGTCGTGCTCGCAGACCGCCGTCGAGTCCCGCCAGCCGGGTGATCCCCGCTTCGATGTCGCGTTGCTCGCAATGAGTCACGATGCGCTGCAAGCAGTCGGGCGAGACGTGGGTGTCGGCATCGACGAACACCAGGATGCGACCCGTGGCATGTCTCCGGCCATGATTGCGGGCACGAGCCGCACCGAGTTGATTGAGTCGCAACACCGCGACACCGTGATCGGCGGCATAACACTGGAGGATGTCCCACGTCCCATCCCCGCTGTCGTTATCGACGACGATCACCTCCGCAGCCGTCGGGCCGAGATGTCGCATCGCCTGCAAGACGCAATCCAGCGTCGAGCCAATCAACCGGTATTCGTTCCGAGCCGGGATGATGACGGAGACGAGGCAGGTACTCATAACTTCTTCGACTCCAGGCAAGGCCATCGCCGATTTCAACGTAGGGTGGGACCAGCTCGCTTCGAGCGCCGGCCCACCATCAAGATCGCTTGAGAACAGATGGTGGGCCGGCGCGACGAAGCGCCGCTGGTCCCACCCTACATCCCCTAGACTCCAGCACGAACAGGTCGCGGCTGACACTCAAGCCGAACCATTCGGCAGGCTCTGTCTTCACGACCACCAGCCCGGACGCTTCAAACAACCGATGCAGATCGGGGCGAGTTAAGTATCGTTGCGGATTCAGCGGGCATTCAACAGGCGGCAGGACGCGCAAGGCAACGGCCACGCGCAGAGCCAAGCGACCCCAAATGAACTCGCGCAGACCGAGGACCGTCCGTCCCCACCAGCCGCGATAGACCGACTGCACCACGATCACCGGGCCGCGCGAAATGCGACGTACTTCCGACAGCAGCTCGTTCGGTGAGTCCACATACTGCATCACGAACAGCAGCAACAGCCCGTCGAACGCGCCGTCCTCGACCGGGACTCGTCCGCCGTTAAAGATCACAGGCCCCGGCCCCACCCAATGCAGATCGGCGACATCGAACTCGCGCACCAAGAGTGCCGTGCGGCGACGAACTTCTTCCGCGTTATGACCGGTTCCCGAACCGATGTCCGCGATCACCCCCGACTCGGGCAGATGCGGGCCGACTCGTTGGAACAGCAACGCTGCCCGGTGAGCCATGATTCGGTCAGCCAGCCACTTCATGTTGAGTCTGCTCCTGCTCTCGCATCAGGGATGCGGTTTCGTCATCGCCCCGAAGGCGTTGTTTCAAAACCCCACCCCGCTTGTCGGGGTGGTTCACAGGTCTCTGCACTACTACTACTTCTTCTTCAAATACTTCTTCTTCAAAATCGAGGTGACGCTGAAGTAGTGCAAAGACCTGATTCCACCGGGGCAAGCCCGGCGGGGTGAGTGTCACAATGGAGCCAATCACGGCTTCCACTGAGGCCCGCTCCGTGGTGAGCTAATCACAAAGCCGGTTGTACTCCTCAGACATCAACTCCGTCGCCGTGGTCGGTTCATGTCCCGAGTCGATCAACTGACGAATGACTCTGACGGCGTGAGGCAAGCAACCGCGCGACACGTCCGCCGGATGAATCGCGACGCACGGGATCGCCGTCGGATCATGCCAACTCAAAAAGCTGCCGATCAACTCGCCGCCGCGAGACAGCCAACCGAGCCGTCCCCAATCCCACGACCACGTCACCAGTGGACGGACGCGGCTCGAGTCTCGGCAGCATTCGAGCCGACGAAACCTCATCACGAATTGCAGGGACGTTAAGGATTCGGTGCGAAACAACTTCCCGCTGTCCTCCCTCCCCTCGGCGGGGAGGGCTGGGGAGGAGGGAGGATCGTCAAGTCGATTTGCCACTCGCCCCCCCTCCCTAACCCTCCCCGCCGAGGGGAGGGAACAAGCACGAAAGTCGGAACATAATTTTGAACCGGTTCCTAACTCAGTCGAGCGAATCGGCAACTGCCACGCGGGGGGAAGCAGCCCTTGTGCGACCTCACCCGTCAACTCGAAGAACTCGGTCTGAGCGAATCGAATGCGTTCCCGAATGGTCGCCGCATCGAGTCCTCGAAACTCATCCGCCCTCCCCGTCAGCAACGAGACCGGTCGCCACGAATCGCAACTCTGATGCGTCCACCCGTGCAGCAGCCGCTCGCACGCGACGCCCAAGAGTTCTCGATAGCCCGCGTCCGTACTGCCACTCGAACATCCCTGCCAACACGACACCACCGCCACCGACAGTTGTTGGCCCACGATCGGCAGCAACGTCTCGACGATCGTGTTCAACTCCCGCACAAACACCGGCGCGCAGTCGTGAATCACGACCAACATGGGCCGGGAAGGCTTCGGTTGATTGTCGGATGCCCCACCAGCAGTGTTTCGGAGATCAGGCGGCACGGGAAGCACTTGTCATCTGGAACTCACTGAGGACATCTCGCCTCGACTCTGACTCAACGGCGATCACTTTCCTGAAATACTCGGCTTCGAGTTTCAACTTCGACCGCTCTTCGTAGACGAGACGACCGTTCTCAGCCAAACTCTGCGACGCTGCGGATCAGGACAAGATTCTCGTTCGGAATGAGATGAAACCGCAGAGATGATAGCCACCGTTCGTGGGCGGTGTCTCTCCGAACGACTGTCTCTCCATAGCCAACTTTACTTGCTCTTGCCTGTTGAAAGCACGCCATGCCCGAACGCCTTCGAGTCTTGTTCGCTTTGTTTTTGTCCTGCTCGTTTGTCGCGAGTGCCTTGGGGGCTGAACGGCCTGAGAAGCTGAAACTGCTTTACTTGGGAGATGGCGGCCATCACCAACCGGCAGTGCGGTTCAAGCAGCTTCAGCCTGTGTTGAAGAAGCGGGGGATTGAACTCGTCTATTCGGACGTGGTGGGCGACCTGAATGCTGCGACGCTCAAGTCGTATGACGGCGTGGTCGTGTACGCGAACATTGACGCCATCGAACCGGACCAAGCGAAGGCGCTGCTCGATTACGTCGCATCGGGCAAGGGGTTCGTGCCGCTGCACTGCGCGAGCTACTGCTTCCGCAACAACGACGACGTGGTGAAGCTGATCGGGGCACAGTTCCTGCGTCACGGGACCGGCACGTTTCGGACGACGATCGCTCTGCCTGAGCATCCCGTGATGCAGGGCTTCAAGGGTTTTGAAAGCTGGGACGAGACCTATGTTCACTCGAAGCACAACGAGGAGAACCGGACGGTTCTCGAAACGCGGGCCGAAGGAAACGGGCAGGAGCCGTGGACGTGGGTGAGGACTCACGGCAAAGGCCGCGTCTTCTATACCGCTTGGGGTCACGATGCCCGGACGTTTGCGAACCCCGGCTTTCACAACCTCGTCGAGCGCGGCATCCGCTACGCCTGCGGGCAAGACCCGAGTGCGGCTGGCTCGTTCTCGGACAAGCCCGAAGTCACAACGCTCGCCAAAGATCTCAAGCCGTTCGAGTACATCGAGACCGACCTCGTCCCGTTCTATCCTCCCGGCAAGAACTGGGGGACGATGGAACACGGCAAGCGGAAGATGCAGCTCCCCGCGTCACCCGAAGAGTCGATGAAGCACTTCGTCACGCCGGTCGGCTTTGAGGTGAAGTTGTTTGCTTCCGAAAAGGACTTTGAAGGGAAGCCGATCGCCATGAACTGGGACGAGCGCGGCCGCCTTTGGATTTGCGAGACGCTTGATTACCCGAACGAACTCCAACCCAAGGGCCAAGGCCGCGACCGCATCCGCGTGCTCGAAGACACCAACGGCGATTGGGTCGCCGACAAGTTCACGGTCTTCGCCGACAAGCTCAGTATTCCGACCGCCATCACGTTCTATCGCGGCGGCGTAATCGTGCAGGATGGGACCGAGACCCTCTATCTCAAAGACACCGACGGCGATGGCCAGGCCGATCTCAAAAAGGTCCTCATCACCGGCTGGACGATGACCGACACGCATGGCGAGGTCAGCAACTTCCAGTACGGCTTGGACAACTGGTACTACGCGATGCAGGGCTATAACGACTCGCGCCCGATTCTGACCAACGGCACCGAAGGCCCGCGCTTCCGTCAGGGCTTCTTCCGATTCAAGGTCACGGGCGATGGCGAAGAAGCCGCGATCAATGAACTGGAGTTCCTTCGCTCGACGAACAACAACACGTGGGGACTCGGCCTGAGCGAAGAAGGTCTCGTCTTCGGCTCGACCGCGAACGGCAACCCGTCCGAATTCATGCCGATTCCGAATCGCTTCTATGAGTCGGTGCGAGGCTGGTCATCCACGGTCCTCAACGGCATCGCCGACAGCAACAAGTTTGAAGCCCTCGACGAAGGGAAGGTCCGCCAAGTCGATCATCACGGTGGCTTCACGGCCGCAGCGGGACACGCGCTCTACACGGCCCGCAACTATCCGAAGGAGTATTGGAACCGCACCGCGTTCGTCACCGAAGCGACCGGCCACCTGATCGCCACGTTCGTCATTCGCGAAGACGGAGCGGGCTTCCGCTCGAAGAACTCGTGGAATCTGCTCGCCAGCAACGACGAATGGTCCGGCCCGATCATGGCCGAGGTCGGACCCGACGGGAACGTCTGGCTGATCGACTGGTACAACTTCATCATCCAGCACAACCCAACTCCCGTCGGCTTCAAGAACGGCAAAGGAAACGCCTACGAATCCGCACTGCGCGACAAAAAACACGGCCGCATCTACCGGCTCGTCTACACCGGCAAGGGTGTTGAAGGTTCTTCCTCTGCCCCTCAGCCCTCAGCCCTCAACCCTCAGCCCGCCGAAGGCGCAATGATGGCTGGCAAGTCGCTCGATCTGTCAAAGGCCAGCGGTGAGCAATTGCTGGCCGCGCTGCATGACTCGAACTTCTTCTGGCGTCGTCACGCACAGAGGCTGATGTTGGAGCGACGGCAGGCGGATGTCGTGCAGTCTCTGATCGAGATGGTGAAAGAACAGTCGATGGACGAGATCGGTCTCGCTACCGACATCAATCACGCCCTGTGGGCATTGCACGGACGCGGGGCACTCGATGGCCAGAACCGAGATGCGTTCCGCGCGGTCGTCGGAGCGTTGCGGCATCCGTCGGCGGGCGTCCGTCGCAACGCGTTGCTCGTGCTGCCTCGCAATGAGGAGGTCATCCTGCCGATCGTGCAGAGCTATGTCTTGCGCGACAAGAACCCGCAGGTCAGACTCGCCGCACTGCTGACTCTGGCCGACCTGCCGCCATCGCTCGAAGCGGCGACCGCCCTGCGCGAGGTCCTCGCATCGCGCGACGTGGCCGAAGACCGCTGGCTTAAAGATGCAGCGACATCGGCCGCTGCCAAACATGACGCCGCGTTCCTGAAGGGCGTCCTGACGAACAAAGACGAAAAACTCTCCAGCCCTCCGGCCGACGTGTTGCTCATCGTCGCCGAGCATTACTCGCGCGGGGCACCGACCGAAACGATTGCGTCGCTGCTACCGTTGCTCGGTGGCGCGAAGGACGATGTGGCGATGGCCGTCATCACCGGGCTGGCCAAGGGCTGGCCGAAAGGGAAGACCGCGACACTCGACGACAAAGCCGAAGAGGGTCTGGTCGCGCTGCTCCAGAAGCTGCCCGCCGCCACGCGCGGGCCGCTAGCGACGTTCGCCACGCGGCTCGGCAGCAAGAAGCTGGAACAGTACGGAGCCGAGATCGCGGCGTCGTTCCTCGTCGTCGCAAAGGACGACAAACAAACGGAAGCCGCGCGGATTGATGCAGCTCGCCAGTTGATCGACTTCCGCCGTCTCGATGCCGCCGCCGCGAAGGACGTGCTGGCGATCATCACACCCCGCAGCTCGCCCGAGTTGGGTCGAGGTCTCGTCGAGGCGATCGGTCGCAGTGAGTCGCCCGAAGTCGGCGCGAGCGTGATCGAGGGACTCGGTTCGCTCACGCCGTCGATGCGCCCGTCGGCCATTCGCGTCCTGCTCAGCCGCGCCGATTGGAGTGAGTCATTGGTGACGGCCCTCGACAAGGGAGCCATTCAGTTCGGCGAGTTGTCTCTCGATCAGAAGCAGTCGCTGACGGCTCACCCGAGTAAAAAACTGGCCGATCGCGCAAAGAAGATTCTGTCGCGCGGCGGCGGACTGCCGGACGCCAATCGCCAGAAGGTGCTCGATGAACTGATGCCACTCACGCTGGTCACGGCCGACGCCATTGTGGGCAAAGACATCTTCAAGAAGCAATGCGCGAAGTGTCACACGCACAGCGGCGAAGGAACCAAGATCGGTCCCGACCTGACCGGCATGGCCGTCCATCCGAAGAAGGAACTGTTGACGCACATCATCGACCCGAGCCGCAGCGTCGAAGGGAACTACCGCGTCTACACGGTGGCTCTGGCCGACGGCAGGACAATGAACGGGCTGCTTGCGTCGGAATCAAAGACCGCCATCGAGATATTCGACGCCGAAGGGAAAAAGCACGCTATTCAACGCGACGACATCGACGAACTGATTGCGTCCACCAAGTCGCTCATGCCCGAAGGCTTCGAGAAACAAGTGAAGCCCGACGAGATCGCCAACCTGCTGGAGTTCCTCACCCAGCGCGGCAAGTACCTGCCGATCCCGATCGCCAAAGCGGCGACGATCGTCACCACGAAAGAGATGTTCCACGACGGCCAGCACGACGAACAGAAGCTGATCTTCCCCGACTGGTCGCCGAAGATTTTCCAAGATGTGCCGTTCGTCCTGATCGACCCGCAAGGGGACCGCATCGCCAACGCGATCATGCTCCACGGCGACAACGGTGACAAACCGCCGCGCATGCCCAAGAGTGTCTCGCTGACCTGCAACTCCCCCGCGAAGCTCATTCACTTCCTCGGCGGCATCAGCGGCTGGGGCTTCCCCGCCTCACCGGCTGGCACGCCCACACTCACCGTCCGCCTGAAATACGCCGACGGGCAAGTGGAAGACCACATCACCCGGAACGGAGAAGTCTGGGGCGATTACATCGGCCGCCGAGATGTCCCCGGCAGCAAGTTCGCCTACGCCCTGCGCGGCCAGCAAATCCGCTACTTCGCCATCACGCCGAAACGCCCCGACAAGATCGAGACCATCGAACTCGTCAAAGGCAACGACGTGACTTCACCGGTCATCATGGCGATCACCGTCGAAGGGCCGTAGTCATCGTAGGGTGCGTGGAGTCCTCGGAACGCACCAACGACGCCAACATCCCGACCACGGTGCGTTCCGAAAACCCCACGCACCCTACATCGATTTGGTGAACGCCACTTCATCTCAAGCTTGGCCTCCAGTCCGTAAACAGCACACCTGCCATTCCCGATCCAAGCGGTATCGTCCCCTTCGCGATGTCGGGCCGACAACCACCCATCGCGGGATAATTGTGTTATCCCGCGATAGCCCTATCGCGGATAACACCCCCGTGGACGCATTATCCGCGATCCATCGCGGATAATGATTAGTTCGGCGGCTCGGCGTTAATACTTCATAGTCAATCCGGAGTTGGATATGGCCAAGCGTGACGACGACTTTCCTCCCAAAACCATCACGGCTCTTCAGCGTCGTGCCGCGTTTGTCTGCGCCAACCCGGACTGCCGTCGCCTGACCATCGCCCCGAGCGAACACGATGACACGGCCTGCATCTACGTTGGCGTCGCGGCGCACATTACCGCAGCATCCGAAGGTGGGCCAAGGTACGACAAGAACCTAACGCCGGAGCAACGGTCGCATATTACCAACGGTATCTTCCTTTGTGCGTTTTGTTCGGTCATGGTGGACAAGAACAATGGCATTGATTTTCCGCCCCCAATCCTCAGTAAATGGAAGGAACAGCATGAAGCGTGGGTCGGAGAAAATCTCAACAAGCAGCCTGGGGCAATCACCGAACTTGCTGGGATCCACGAGGCGGTCGGAATTGGAGACGTGACTGGACTGAAGATCTCCAAGCCGGTCAAGATCCTTCCTGGGACGATCGTGCGGGCTTCGGGAATCGGAAGAATCACCGGTACTTCTATTGAATAGGAAATTGAAATGAACGTCGGCACTGGCTTCGGACTTCGTTGTCCAAACTGTAACTCTACGATTGATGTCTACGCGACTGTGGGCGGCGATCCATCGAAATGCCCGGACTGTGGAACGACGATGGTTCCAAATCCGTCTGCGGCGGTTACTGCTAAAGTCTACTGTAGGAAATGCAACTCCTACGCAGGAATTACGAACTCTGATCGCTGCCCGGACTGTGGAGAGCCATATTCAGCGAGTGGCAGTGTATGAGATCTCTTTAGGGGTCGGATTGCCTCGCGATGGCGCCGCCGAACCATCCGTTCCACCGGAGCCGCGGGCCGCGCGGGTGCTGAAATCAACGTCGTTCGCCGCGGCCCGGTGAACGGTGACGTTCGCCAACGGAAGAGCCTAAAGACATATGACAGATTCACGAAAGGTCTTCGGACCGAAACGCTTTCTTAAGCAACCGCAGGAATATCTCCACATTCCCATCGAGTACCGTGGGCGAACCGTCGCAGATGTGTTCTTCGCGCCTCAGGATCTACCCGGTCTTGAAATCGCCTATATTGATGCCGACGAAGACGATGACTCGGAGACTATTGGCGGTGAGGTACAGATAGGTAACGTCAAAGACGGTTTCTATAATATTGACTTCGAGTTGACGCCGGATGACCGAAGCGGTGGCACGCTCGATTTCGCGGATGAGGATTACGACCTATCTAAGGGCAGAGCGTTTCTTGTGAAAACCGGTTACCGAACTGTCCAACTTGCTGCTCAAACCTACAAAGAAGCGTTGAAGCTACTTCCATAGATGCGATGGTTAAAATTTCTACGACCATCCAATTCCTGAGGTTCTGTGGCGAACCAAGCAATGCACGCCGAGTTGGCGGCGGTGCCGGATTCACTTTACCGTGTCACTCGCGCCAACCGGGTGATTGCAGTCGTTCGGCGGGTCGAGACGCCAATGTTTGACATATTCGACATCATCGTGCCGCGGCTCATCCATTGCTCGGGCCTCTCGACTCGTCACCCCGAGAGGACGTTCCGTCACGCTGACGCCACTGGCGTCTATATCCACGGCGTACGCATTGGCAGCACGGTCGTTGCTAACGTTGCCTACAGGCAATGTCACAGGCTGGACGGGATCGGCAGATCGAGCCGATTGGGACGCCGTTTGCTTGTCGGACGATGCCAACGCCGCGGCTGACCGCGACGACACTTGGGCAACATTCCTCACTGCCGTACGAGCATTCTTGGAAATGCACCCGCACTGGCGGATTACCTGCGAGTCCGACTGCGACCAGGATCCGCTGGAGCACTTTACACTGAATCCAACTGAGCTGATTGATCTCCTCGATACGTACCGAACGACGGGCCTTATCGCGTTTTGGGCTGAAGCTTGACCCCGCCCGAGCGCGATAAGGCGTCAGGGTGGTCGTGGCTGCGCGTTAACAAGGTTGGCTGCTACGATGGCGGGGCGCGTCACTCGTCCCGGCTGGGTGGGAAGAGGGGACCAGAGAACCGCGTCTCGCGATCTCGCTCAACCGCCGATCAGGTGCAGGCGCAGCAGGTTGACGGCGGCTTTGGCGGTGCGGCTTTTGGCGATCTCGGGGTCGCCGAAGTGTTGGACCTTTTCGACCAGCAGGCCGCTCGGGCCAGCGAGGGCCACGAAGCTGGCGGGGACGGGGGCGAACGGATCGTCCGGTTTGAACAGGCCCCATTCCGTGATGGCCAGCGCGAAGTTGGTCCCGAACTTTTGGCGACAACCCTTGGCCATGACTCCGGCCACTTGCTCGCTGATTTCGCCGTACTGCCGCAGTAGCATCGGATCGACGCCGAGCATGTCGCGTTTGGCGGCGGTGGTGGGAACGACCACGCCCCCCTTGTAACAGGTCTCGAAGCCAGTCACGCCGGTGAGTCGATGTGCGAGCAGGCCACCCGTTCCCGATTCGGCAGTTGAGAGCGATCCACGTCGTTGGTTGAGCAGTCTGATGACGGCATGTTCCAATTCTTCGTCTTCCACACCGAAGACGAGCGTTCCCATACGATTGATGATCGTGTCGCGCGCCTTGTCGATCTTGGCGAGGCACTCATCGGCACTGGCTCCTTCGGCCATGATTCGCAGCGTGATCGTGGCTTCATGCACGGTGATGCCGACATCGGGATCGCGGCCGCGCGCGGTGAGATCACCCAGAATTTCTTCGGCCTGCGATTCGCCGACGCCGAAGCAATTGATGCGTGCGCGACGGATGACTCGCCCGCCGCCGTCGAGTCGCGGCAAGACCTGCTGGCGGAACATCTGCTTCATCTCGCTCGGCACACCGGGCATGGCGGCGATGCGACAGACGCGCTCGCCATCGCTGCCACCCGCACCACTTGCCTCGCGCGGGACGGTCATCCAAATCCCGGGGGCCGTCCCACGCGGATTGGGGAGGACTTCGGACCCGTGCGGAAACATCGCTTGCATCGTGTTGCGTTCCGGCATCGGTCGGTTCCGCTTCGCGAACATCTGCTTGACATGTTCGAGCGACGGCTCGTGCAGGACCAATTCGACACCGGCCATCTTGGCGAGAGCCTCGCGCGTGAGATCATCGAGCGTCGGGCCTAGCCCACCCGTGATGAGCACAACCTCACTGCGCGATGCCGCCAGTTTGATCGCGTCGGCCATCGCTTCGAGATCGTCGTCGATCGTCAGATGCGCGCGGACCGGGATGCCAATTTCAGCCAGTTCCAAACTGAGCCACTGGCTGTTCGTATCGAGCTTCGCGCCGGTCGTCAGTTCCGTTCCGACCGCGATAATTTCGGCAGACATTTTTTGTTCTCGGCCCACTCAGGAGGGAAGGTGATTTCGTGGCTTCGTTGAACTGCACTGCGACCTGTTGAAAAACGTAGAGTAAGCCTCCGGCTTGCTCGTTTTCTCGCTGTAAAGACGGGCAAGCGAGACGCTTACCCTACGTTTTTCAACTGCCTGTTAGGGCCGCTCGTTTGGCGCCGCATTCGTCTCGTGCGGTGGCGTCGCGCTCAGTTCGACATCGCGATAGATCCCGGACAACGGGACGCTGACACCCAGCGACGGGAACTCAATCGAGGCCGAGGCGTCATCGAGCGGCAACATCAACCAAGCGACTCCATCCGACTGGCGGATGTAACTGACGGCTCGTTGTGAATCTTGAGAAACCAACACGTACTGCTGGAGCGACGGAGCCTCGCGATAGAAGTCGAACTTGCGGCCTCGGTCATAGGCTTCGGTCGAAGGGGACAGCACCTCAATCACGACTTGCGGGTTGAGCAACGTGTCGCGTTTGTCATCCAGAAACTCGATCGGCGGACAGGCGACGACGATGTCCGGGTACGTGTAGGTCTTCGAGAGACTGGCACGGACTCGCATGTCGTGTGAATAGACACGACACGGCTTGCCTCGCAACTGAATGAGGATCGCCGACGCCAACGCGAGCGAGAGCGTGGTGTGCGACTCTGACGCTCCCGCCATGGCGAAGATTTCGCCGCGATGGAACTCGTGCCGGAACTCGGCGGCGCGCTCGAACGCCAAGTATTCGGCTTCGGTCAGGAGTGTTTTGGGGACAGCGGACATGGTTGGGTGTCTCGGAAGTTGGAAGTCTGCGATAACAGCACGCGGTTGAAACCGACACTAACCCGAAGCGTAAGCGAGGAGGCCATGCAAGTCCTCGCTTACGCTTCGGGTTAGTGTGAAATGTGCCATCCTCACCCGTGTGAGGTAAAACCGAGGCCGAGTCTCCCAAAGCTGTTGAGACTCTTCAACCAATCGATTTCGGAAGGGACCGCTTTGATGAGTGACATTCAACGATTTGGCGTGACGCGGCGCTGGTCCGACGCGGTGGTTCATGGCGGGGTCGCCTATTTCGTCGAGGTGGCCGACGATCCCAAGCAGGACATGCGTGGACAGGTCTCACAGATTTTGAATCAGATCGACGGGCGACTCGCGCTGGTCGGCAGTGATCGAACACGGCTGCTGCAAGTGTTGATCTACGTTGCCGACTTGGCAGACGGCCTGGTGCTGAACTCACTGTGGGACGAGTGGGTTCCCGAGGGACACGCGCCAGCGCGGGCCTGTGTTCAAGTAGGGATCTCGCCGGGCTATCTCGTTGAGATGGTCATCACGGCGGCGGTCAGCAAAGCCTGACGCCTCACTCTTCCGACATCCATTCGAGCGCCTTGTCGTCGTCGTCCGGCTCTCCGCGTGGCGGTTGCTGGGCGGGCTGCTTCCCGTTTGGCCCCTGACCATTTTGCGAGTCCTCGTTCTTCGGGGGAGTCATGCGACGCGGTCGTGAATTGTCACCCCAACCAGCGAGTCCCGCCTTCTCCAACAGACTGATCGCGAACGGATCGACTTCTTCCGGAGGAGCCGCATGAGGATCGGGCGTGTACTCGATCTCAAACTGCGACTTGGCGAAGGCGATTGTGTCGCCCGGCTGTACGAATTTCTCATCGACTCGCTCGCCGTTGACCTTCGTCCCGTTGCTGCTGTGGAGATCGCGCACACGCCAGTAGCCGTTGATAAACGCCAACTCGCAGTGCTGCGACGAAACGTTGGACAGGTCGAGCCGAATGTCACAACTCGGACGACGGCCCACGAGCAGCATCGGCTTCTTGAGCGGGATCGGGTCCCCTCCGCCCAGCGGTATCAACTGGCCCAACATGGTCATCTATTCCCGAAAGCAGAGTCGCTCACCGTTTCGTTTTTGCTGCTCGACTCCTTCGATGCGGACTGAACCAGCCCGCCGCGCGAGTCACTCTAATTGCCCAAATAGCGTGCGTCAAATTGCCTCATTGAAAGGATTGATCTCCCGCTTGTTTTCATCGACGCTGCGATCCGACGACCCGTTCGATCCTTCAAAATCCCTGAATCGGTAGAGGGTTCTGTGCCGGAAAAGCTTCTGTGACCATCGAAAACGGGTGGCCACTTTGTTGCTCATGCTGCCGGTTGAGGCAATTGTCGCGCCGTGGATATACTCCGCCCGCTCAGAACGGACTCGTTTAACCGCGTGGGCAATCTCGGCCGCGTGAGGTAGATACCCCGTCCACTCACCATATCACCCGCTCCACATTCAAAAGGACCAGCATCATGGGACTGTTCGACAAACTGCGCGGCGAGTTGATCGACATCATCGAGTGGTTGGACGACACGCGGAACACGCTCGTCTGGCGGTTTCCTCGATACCAGAATGAGATCAAACAAGGGGCACAGCTCATCGTGCGTCCCGGCCAGTTGGCGGTGTTCGTGATGCAGGGCAAAGTCGCGGACGTGTTCGAGTCGGGGACTCACACGCTGAATACTCAGAACCTGCCGATCCTCAGCACGATCGCCGGATGGAAGTTCGGGTTCAACAGTCCGTTCAAGTCCGAGGTCTACTTCATCAGCACGCGGCAGATCACGGACCTCAAGTGGGGCACTCCCAATCCGATCATGCTGCGCGATCCTGAGTTCGGCCCGATCCGGCTGCGTGCGTTCGGAACGTACGCGCTGAAGGCAGTGGAACCGAAGGCTCTGTTGGCGGAGTTGGTGGGTACGGACGGCGTCGTTGAAGCGGATGAAGTGACCGAGTTGATGCGGTCCATCATCACATCGGCCTTCGCGGACATGCTCGCTGAAAAACAGGTCGCGGCCCTCGACCTTGCCTCGAAGTACCGCGAGTTCTCCGAAGAGCTGCGCGCGTACGTTCAAGAGCGGGTCGATAACGAATACGGTCTCGCGATCCCGCAACTCTTCATCGTCAACATCTCGCTCCCCGAAGCGGTCGAGAAGGCACTCGACACGCGCACGAGCATGGGTGTCATCGGCGACATGAACAAGTTTCAGCAGTACTCGATGGGCGAGGCGATGCGCGAATCGGCCACTCACGGTGGCGGCGGCGAAGGGCTGGGACTCGGCATGGGCGTGGCGATGGCCGGCCGCATGATGACAACGCCCGGTCTCGGCATGAACGCCCCGATGGGAGCGCCCCCGGCTCCACCACCGCCACCCGCATGGCACATCGCGGTGAATGGTCAGTCGCAAGGACCGTACGCTCCCGAGCAAATCCAACAGTCGATCGCCGCTGGTCGCATCACCGGGAAGACGCTCCTCTGGGCACCGCAACTCGCGGGCTGGACCGCCGCCGAACAGCTTCCCGACTGGTCGCCGTACTTCCAGCGTGTCACTCCACCACCGCCGCCAGCGGGTTGAAATACCGCTCACGGAATAAGGATGGCACATTCCACACTAACCCGAAGCGTAAGTTTTGAAGTTGCGCTCTTTGGGTTTTCAGCCCCAACGTGGCGACTCTATGTCAGCCCAGGGCAACGCCCTGGGTTGGCGATTGTCCGTGAATCTCAAGCCCTGAAGGGGCGGCACTATTTGGCTGATGGACTTAGGGCCGCCCCCTCAGGGCTTCAAAACCTGTGACGGTCTCTACCCAGGGCGGCGCTCCCGTTGGTCGCTTGCCCTGGGCTAACTTAGGGTTGCCCCGTTGGGGCGGAAATCCAGAACAGCGCAACTTCAAAAAGCGTAAGCGAGGATGCAACACACGTCCTCGCTCACGCTTCGGGTTAGTGCCAGCATCTGTCGCGTGCGGGATATCGGAGCATTCGTGACGTTCACACCCGATCTGCTGCAACGCTGTTGGTTTCTCGCCGGGCCAACGGCGTGTGGCAAGACGGCCGTTTCACTGGCGTTGGCCGAGCGACTGAACGCCGAGATCGTCGTACTCGATTCGATGACGGTCTATCGCGGGATGGACATCGGGACGGCGAAGGCCACGCCTGCCGAGCAAGCGCGTGTGCCGCATCACCTACTGGACATCGTCGATCCACACGCAGATTTCAGTCTGGCCGAGTACCTCACTGCCGCCGAAGCCTGCTGCCGTGAGATCATGGGTCGAGGCCGCACGCCACTCTTCGTCGGCGGCACCGGCTTGTACCTGCGCGGTGTCTTGCGAGGAGTCTTCGAGGGACCGGCGGCCGACTGGCCACTGCGTCATGAGTTGGAAGCGCGAGCCATCGCCGACGGCGCGGAGTCACTCCACCACGAGCTGGCTCAGTTCGATGCAGTCACCGCCGCGCGACTCCATCCCAACGACATCCGCCGCGTGATTCGAGCAATCGAAGTCTACCGCCTCACCGGACGCCCTCTTTCCGACCAGCACGACAATCGCCCGCGACCACTCGCCGAACGCACGCCTCACGTTTACTGGCTGTCGCCGAACCGTGATTGGCTTCACGCGCGCATCAACGCGCGCGTCGAACAAATGTTCGCGTCGGGCCTGATCTCTGAAGTGCGAAGTTTGATTCTGTCGCTTCGGCCAATGAGCCAGACCGCGCGGCAAGCCCTCGGCTACAAAGAGGTCATCGACTGGCTGGCGACCCTGCCCAACAGAGTCATCGCCGCGTCGAACGCCGCATCACAGGAGACCCGTTCACCACCGCGCGAATTGGTCGAGCTGATTCAAACGCGCACCCGCCAGTTCGCGAAGCGGCAACACACCTGGTTCCGCAACCTCGAAGAGTGCGTCCCGATCGAGACCGGCACCGACGACAACGTTGATACGATGGCGAATCGAGTCGCAGACGAAGGATTGCGACGCGAGAATACGTGATGGCCGAGTGGTACTCAGCACCATTCACCGTCGAAGTCCGGTTGAGCAGTGTGATCCAGACTTCCTATGAAGGCGATGCACGATCGAACCCGTGATCCAACAGGCTGGAAACTCGGCGGGCGAAGTCATCTCGTCACAGCGACTTGTCGTGGATACAGTTTCCCCGCAGAGTCGATCTGGTTGTACTTTGGGTGTATCGGCGCCAAGGCCATTTACGCGAAAAGATGCCCTTGAACTCGATTTTCCGGCACGTACTGTTCGACAGGAACGAGCCCGTTCAAGCAGATGAAATTGGTTGACCCCAAACCACGTCAGAGAAGGCAGGGACGCTTATGACCATCTCGACCCATCGCACGCTGCCTCCCGAATTGCGGGAGATTCAGATCAAGACCGAAGAGATCGCGCGGGGCTACGGCCTCGATTTCTTCGAGACGATCTTTGAGATGCTCGATCTCGAAGAGTTGTGCATGTTCGCGGCTTACGGTGGGTTCCCAGTGCGCTATCCGCACTGGAGGTTCGGGGCCGAGTACGACGAGTTGATCAAGACGCACATGTACGGCCTGCAGCGCATCTACGAGATGGTCATCAACACCGACCCGTGTTACGCGTACCTGCTCAACACGAACCTGCTCGTCGATCAGAAGCTGGTCATCGCGCACGTCTACGGGCATTGCGACTTCTTCAAGAACAACGCCTGGTTCAGCCAGACGAATCGCAAGATGCTCGACCAGATGGCGAATCATGCCACGCGGATCAGCCAGTACGTCGATCGTTACGGCTACGACAAGGTCGAAGAATTCATCGACGCCTGTCTGTCGCTGGAAGACCTGATCGACATGCACTCGATGCACATCAAGCGTGCTCCCGACGTGCAGCCGCTCCCGCACGCGGCACTGCTTCGCGAAGACGACTTCGAGTACATGCAGTCCGGCCGACTGCCGTCGAAGAGCTACATGGACTCGTTCATCAACCCGCCCGAGGTCCTCGAAAAAGAGGCCAAGGACAAACGGCAGAAGGAAGAAGACCGCGAGAAAAAGAGATCGTTCCCCGACGAGCCGCAACGCGACGTGCTCCTCTTCCTGCTCGAACACGCTCCGCTGCGCGACTGGCAGCACGACATCCTCGCCATCATTCGCGATGAGGCTTACTACTTCGCTCCGCAAGGCCAGACGAAGATCATGAACGAAGGCTGGGCCAGCTACTGGCACACGACGATCATGACCAAACACAGCTTGGTTGACTCGGAAGTGATCGACTACGCCGACCATCACAGCGGCACGGTGCAGATGAGTCCTCAGCGGATCAACCCGTACAAGATCGGCATCGAACTTTATCGCGACATCGAAGAACGCTGGAACAAAGGCCAGTTCGGACCCGAGTGGAACGAGTGCGATGATCCGCGTGCGAAGGCCAAGTGGGACAAGCAGCTCGGTCTGGGACGGCAGAAGATTTTCGAGGTCCGTCGCATCCACAACGATGTCACGTTCATCGACAACTTCCTGACGCCCGAGTTCTGCGCGAAGCACAAGATGTTCTCATTCGCCTTCAACGAGAGCAGCGAGAACTACGAGATCGCCACGCGGCAGTTTGAACAGGTGAAGCAACAACTTCTCAACAGCCTGACCAATCACAGCCGTCCGTTCATCTACGTGCAGGACGCCAACCACCGCAATCGGGGCGAGCTGTATCTGCTCCACAAATACATGGGGATCGAACTGAAACAGGACTACGCGCAGGACTCGCTCCGCAACCTGCACAAGCTCTGGCAGCGCCCGGTCCACATCGAGACGGTCATCGACGACAAACCGGCCGTGATCTCCTTCGATGGCGCGACCCACACGACTAAGGCGAAGTGAGGATGGACGAACTGCCGAACTCAAGGGGGACGAGTCCAGATCTGTCGGAAGACGTTGACTCGACAAGGGCGACTCACTGCTCGCGATCGGGCGTCGCGGGAGTGGTCTGCTCGGCGCTGGGCTGTTTGGGATGGATCGGTCTCGTGCCGTTTCTCGATTCCTGCGATCAGGGCGAACAGTTGGCGAGGTTCTTCGCGGTGCTGTTCAATGAGATTCTGATCGGCGTG
>JAYTQJ010000266.1:0-4478 GCA_043746775.1 Schlesneria sp. | reverse complement strand
GGCGTAAGCCCGTTTTCAAAGAATCAGGGGGCTTACGCCGCCCCGCTCAGAAAAGCTGGAGAGGGCTTACGCTGAAGCAGAAGTTCGTCGGGTGCCCTCAAAAACTCAGTTATTTTCGCTTCGGTTCTGGCTTCGGATCGTCCGGGTCTTGGTAATGCTTGCGGAGCCGCACCAGCTCCGCTTCCAGTTCTTTGCGAGCTTCGGCATACGCCGGGTCGTGGTAGACGTTCTTCGTGTCGAGCGGATCCTGCTCGGCATCGAACAACTCCCAGTCACCGAGATGATAGTAGTGGAGCAGCTTGTATCGGGCGGTCTTCACGCCGTAGTGACGATGGACATCGTGCGCACCGGGAAATTCGTAGTAGTGGTAGTAGAGACTCTTCCGCCAGTCAGCCGGAGTCTTCCCTTCGAGCAGTGGCAGCAGGCTGACTCCCTGCATCGACGGGTCCGCTTGTACGCCCGCCGCCGCGAGAAACGTTTGCGCGAAGTCGAGGTTCGAGACCAGATCGCCGTTCACCGAGCCGGGCTTCGTCTTCCCCGGCCACTTCACGAGGAACGGCGTCCGGTAGCACGGTTCGTACATGAACCGCTTGTCGAACCAACCGTGATCGCCGAGAAAGAAGCCCTGATCCGAAGCGTAAACGACGATCGTGTTGTCGGCCTGGCCAGACTTCTCCAGCCAGTCAAGCAACCGCCCCACCTGGTCATCCACCGCCGCGACGCATCTCAAATAGTCCTTGATGTACCGCTGATACTTCCAGCGCACGAGTTCCTTCCCCGTCAGCTTGGCCGCGACAAACGCGGCATTCTCGGCGTCATAGGCTTTGTGCCACGCTGCGGCTTGGGCGGGAGTCAGGTTCTTTGGCGGAGTCAGCTTCAGGTCGAGTTCGTTCATGTCCTTCTCGATGCTCAGCGTCTGCACCTGCGCCGCTTGACCAAGTTGCGAATGATCGAGAAACAGCGTCGATGGTTCCGGGATCGTCTCGCCCTTGTACAAATCAAAATACTTCGGGCCGGGCTGCCACTCACGGTGCGGAGCCTTGTGCTGGCACATCAACAGGAACGGCTTCTTGGGATCGCGTTTCTTGTCGAGCCATTCCATCGCGAGGTCACCGATGATCTCGGTCGTGTAGCCTTCGCGCTTCACCCGCTCGCCGTTCGCGATCATCGGCGGGTTGTAGTACGGACCTTGTCCAATCAAGACATCCCAGTGGTCGAAGCCGGTCGGGTCGGTCTCCAAGTGCCACTTCCCGATGACCGCTGTCTGATAGCCCCCCTTTTGCAGCAGCTTCGGAAACGTCACCTGGCTACCGTCAAACTTGTCGCCGTTCTGGCGGAAGCCGTTCGCGTGGCTGTGCTTTCCTGTGAGGATCGTCGCGCGACTCGGCCCGCACAGTGAATTGGTGACATAACACCGATCGAATTTCATCCCCCCAGCAGCGATCCGGTCGAGATGCGGCGTCTTGTTGATCTTCGATCCATAGCAACTCATCGAGTGCGCGGCGTGATCGTCGGTGAACAGGAACACAATGTTCGGCGGCTGCGCGGCAGATGCCTCAACCACACGGAACGCCAACACGACGAGCAAGCTCAACCCGGCGACACATCGAGGCACTCGGAAATCACGCGACATGAATCAGCTCTCTTGTTTAAGAGTGAGCGAGAAGAACCAACGGCGAGACGCGGCGGTCTCAGCACCAAACCACAGCCGCCTGACCGACGACGTATTGTGAGGCCGCGTCGTGGAACTTCAACCAACTCATCGAGTTCTCCGTAGACCAGCCCGAAGCGTGAGCGAGGACGTGCGGTTCACAGACTCCGCATCTCCGAAGCTGCGGGCCTTCTCGCTGGCGCTCGCGTCCTCGCTCACGCTTCGGGTTGGTATGGCTGGCTCGATGGTCTTGTCCCTTCATGGAGATCAGACTGCCGCCGTCTTGGCCTTTCCTGCTGCGGCAATTGTCAAACTGACATTTTCATTGAGTGAACCGCGCGGGGCTTGACGTGTCCTAAGTCACGTCTATCGTTGGGCCTGAGAACGCGGCTTAAGAAAGTTCCGTCTTCGGCACGTTCTCTGCTTTGAAAGTGAATCGTGTCTGGCAGACGAGTTGCTCGGTCGCCGAGCCAACTGCATCTGAGAACCTGACCAAGAATGACACCAACCCGAAGCGTGAGCGAGGACGTGGACAACGTGTGATGAAGCTGAGGACGGAGAGACTTCGTCCTCGCTCACGCTTCGGGTTGATGTTCAAACCAACAAAGTCTTCACCTGTGATGTTTTCAATCGAGAGGGAGGCGATCATGACCACTGAGAATTCCGAGACGCACTCAACAGCCAAACCTATTGTTTCAGACGCCGCGCCGTTCAATCCACAGCTCGTCGTCCGCCGCCTCGCCGCTGCGGAAGGCTACCTGGAGATCGGACTCCCGGCGTATGCCCTCGCGGAACTGAACCGAGTCTCGGAAGCAGGCCCGTTTGAACCGATCCGCCAACTCTTTCGCGGTGAGGCCCTGCAAGCTCAGGCAAAGTTCGCGGATGCCATCGCTCCGTTAAACCGCGCTGCCGAGATGTTCCCCGCGCCGTTCAATCAACGGGCACTCGTCGCACTCAGTCATTGCTACCGACACGAAGGCCAAGATCGCCTCGCCGACGAAGCCGTCGCCGCCGCGATCCCCGCCCATCTCCCACCCGGCACCACGCTGCCGACCGGCGTCGAACCGATCTTCCTCATCGGCACTCCGATGCAAGGCCGCACGACCTTCAAAGGCAACTGAAACCACGCGAACTGCCAGCGTAACACTTCACCACAACCGGCCCGCCTCAAGTGAGGCGGGCCGTTCCGTTGCATGGCTGGTTCATTCGAGTATTTTTTGGGAGGGGAGTCCTCATCGGAGCGAACCGAACGATGTCCACCGTGTTCATCCTGAAAGGATGTCAGCGATTAGCCGGGGGTTGAGCGAAGCGACACCCCCGGAAGAGGTCGAACAAATGTCTGTGGCATCCTGAAGGGATGCTGGCACGGTGCAAACGGACTGACATCGGGAGCCTGCCAGCATCCCTTCAGGATGCAAATCCCCTTTCTGTGCCGCCGTACCGGGGGTGTCGCGGACGCTCAACCCCCGGCTAATGGCTGACATCCCTCCGGGATCAAAACGACCGACTTCATCTTCATCCCGTTCACTGAAAACCTCGGATGAACCGGAGGACCGCGTCTCGTTCCGATCTCGCAACACATGTGGCCGGGGATCGCAATTGACCGAACGGCGGGCATCCACTACATCGCGCCCGAAGTCGATCAAGTCGTCCGGAGGTTTCCGCTCCAAGGAGGGATGCGATGAAGAAGTTGTGCGGTGTGCTGTGGGTTGGTTTGACGCTGATCGGCTTGACCTCGACTGGATTTGGCGAGCGGCCACCGTCTCTCGCGAAGTCGATCCCGCAGGGACCGCCTTCGCTTGCTGATACAGACCCGTTTCAATTCCAGTTGAGGTCGTCTGAAGAATATCTGCGTCAAGCGGGGCTGACGGACGCGGCCAACCAGCTTCAAGAGATGCACCAGAGTTACTTGGCCCAACACCAAGGATCATTGTTCATTGCTCGGAAGGAAGCTGAGTTGAAGTCGCTTCAAGCGGAGATCGTTCGGCTGAAGCAGAGTGCCCATTCAAACGTAGTGCAGGTCTCGCTACGGATCAGACTCGTTGAGTTCCGGAACGACACCAAGGCGATGGAGTCGATTCAAACACTCTTCAGCGTTCCGTCCAAAGCAGCATCAACGACGGGGCAAGCAGCGGTCATTGGCTCTATCGGCGGCGTTTTTGAGTCGTCCGAGATTCATTCGCTGCTCGACCACCTGTGCAAGACGGGCGGCGCGAAAATAGTCTCCGAACCGCAGATCACTGTGCTGAATGGTCGGGAAGCTCGATTCCTATCGGGGGGCGAACTGGCCAACTCGAGCGTGGTCGGAGTCGGAGGTTCGCGCGAGGTCTCGTATCGTCCGTTCGGGACTTCAATCGAGGTGTGTCCCTTGGTCGCAGAGGAACGCATCCGATTGTCTGTGAAAGCGGAGTACACGCGACTCGAAGATGCTGTGAAGCAGGCCAGCAATCAGCCAGCCCATTCGCGACGAGTGACGACGACGGTCGAAATGCGACCGGGGCAGACGCTGGTTTTGGCGGGATTCAAAACGCCGCCGTCGCGTTCGACTGAGGTATCACAAACCGAGGGCAAGGTGACCGAGGTCGGTTCGTTTGTTGATGAATTGGCGAAGCTCAGCAGCGACGACGCTGAGCTGTTGATCGTCATCACGCCCGAGATCGTCACGCCGATTGAGCCTCGCGAGGTTCCGCCTGTTCCGAGTTTAGATGCCACGCGGCCAGCAGGATTGCCACCGGCTCCGATTCCTTCGCGTGAATGAATTGAAGTTAAATCGTCGCGCCATCGGGTCTGAGGATTTGCTCGTAGGGTAAGCGTCTCGCTTGCCCGT
>JAYTQJ010000265.1:0-24840 GCA_043746775.1 Schlesneria sp. | reverse complement strand
CTTTGCGTGGCCGTGCTTCGGTCGTAGCGAAGACACGGCCACGCAAAGCCGTGACCGTGGCACCCAAGACAATGCCTCTACACCTATTGAGGCGAATCCAGTTCTCGGACAGCCTCTCAGAGAGCAGACACGGGCCAGCCGGGGGCATACCCTACAAAAGATGTGGGCGACAGGGGACCGATGCGGGTCGTTGCCGCCATCTTCCCCGCTGTTTCGAGAGGTTTGAGGATTGATGCTGCCCCACGACGAACACAACGCCCGCTTGCTCGATCACGTCCATCCGCCGACGTGGGTGAACCCGACTCCGGCCGCGCGCTACAACTTGGTTGTAATCGGAGCGGGAACGGCCGGGCTGGTGGCTGCGGCGGGAGCGGCGGGCCTCGGCGCGAAGGTCGCGCTGATCGAACGCGATCTGATGGGGGGCGACTGCTTGAATGTCGGCTGTGTCCCGTCGAAGGCGCTCATCAGCGCAGCGCGGGCGGCGGCGAGCGTCCGACGAGCGGGCGAGATCGGAGTGAGTGCGAAACTCGAAGCGCTCGACTTCCCGCGCGTGATGGAACGCCTGCGCCGTCTTCGCGCCGACATCGCTCCCAACGATTCGGCCGCGCGGTTTCAGAGTTTGGGCGTGGATGTCTTTCTCGGTACGGGGCGCTTCACCGGGCCGGACACGATTGAGGTCGCTGGCCAAACACTCCGGTTCAAGAAGGCGGTCATCGCGACCGGAGCGCGGGCGAGCCGCCCCGACACGCCGGGACTCGCCGAGGCGGGATACCTCACCAACGAAACGGTCTTCAATCTGACGGAGCTGCCGCCGCGTCTGGCCGTCATCGGAGGAGGCCCGATCGGGTGCGAGCTGGCTCAAGCGTTCGCACGACTCGGTGCGCAGGTGACTCTGATCGAGAAGTCGCATCAACTGCTCGGCCGCGAAGACGAGGCTGCGGCGCGACTCGTGCAAGCGTCTCTCGAACGAGACGGCGTCCGCGTGTTGCTCGATGCCGTTGTCGAACGAGTGACGAGCGAACTGGTGGCTTCTCTTGTCCCTGCCGTAGCAGTGGGTGACGGGGCTAGCCCCCAAACGGTCGTCAACGAGACCTCGGAGCGGGGCGGCGTAAGCCCCCTGGTTCTTAGGCGTCAGCCCGATTGCAACGTCCCCGATTGCGAAGAACCAGGGGGCTTACGCCGCCCCGCTCAGAAAGGATTCACGCTTGTCCGCGAGGGGACTCGACAAAAGACGCTCCTCGTCCGGTGTGATGGTGACTCGCAAGAAGTGACGGTCGATGAAATCCTCGTCGCGGCGGGACGGACTCCGAACGTGGAGGGACTCAACCTTGAAACAGTCGGCGTGCAATTCAACGCACGCGGGGTTGCCGTCAACGACCGGTTACAAACAACGAACCCGCGCATCTTCGCGGCGGGAGACGTGTGCTCGCCGTTCAAGTTCACTCACGCGGCCGACTTTATGGCGCGGATCGTCATTCAGAACTCGCTGTTCTTCGGTCGGGCCAAAGCGAGTGCGCTCGTGATCCCGTGGTGTACCTACACGTCACCCGAAGTGGCTCACGTCGGAATGACCGAGCGGGCTGCGGCAGAGCAGGGGATCGCAGTGCGGGCGTTCGTACAAGACTTCCGTCACGTCGATCGAGCGATCTTGGAAGGCTCGACCGACGGCTTCGTGAAGATTCTCGTGAAGTCCGGAACAGATCGCATCGTCGGCGCGACCATCGTCGCCGATCACGCGGGCGAGATGATCGGTGAGATCGTCCTCGCGATGAAGCACCGCATCGGACTCGGTCGCCTCGCCTCGACGATCCATCCGTACCCCACCGTCGCCGAGGCGATCCGCAAGTGCGGCGACGCCTACAACAAGACTCGGCTCACTCCGTTCGTGAAGCGGTTGTTCGAGCGGTGGCTGGCATGGACGCGATGAAGCGAGAGAGAGATCGGAACGCGGCTCTAGTCCTCAAACAAGCGACGCCACTGGGCAAGCCCGGTGGCGTCTACACAACTCGTCAAGGCCCGCAAAAAGTAGCCGTCATCGCTCCGCGTGACGAGCCTTGCGAGTTCGGCTCGCACTGACTCAGACGCTTGTTCTCAGAAGGCTCATCACGCGGAGCGATGATGGCTACTTTTTGTAGAGACCACCGGGCAAGCCCGGTGGCGTCGCTTGTTTGAAGACTAGAGCTGCGCGGTCCCGTTGCGGCCGATCCGGCTCACTGCGTCAGCTTGCGGACCATCACTACTCCGCCCGTGCCGCTGTAGATTTCGTAGCCTCCGCCCTTGACGATCGCGACAGATTGGCCGTTGGGCAGAACCAAGGTCGGAACGGTGGTCGAGGTTGTCGTGAACCAGCGGGTGGAAAAGCTCGACATCGTGTTGGCGAGACCGGAACTAAAGGTGGAGATCGTCGAAGTGCCAACCTTGATCGTGGCCGATTGTGTGGTCGTCACGTTGTTCACCACCGAAATCTTGAACTGTCCCGTCCGGACGACCAGCGCCTTTGGTCGATAGATGCGGACCCAGCCGAGTGTCAGTTTCGTGAGGTCGATCGGAGCCTTGGTCACGGAGCGGACGCTGCCGAAGTTTTGTTGGAACACTTCGATCGGCGCACCGGCCGCGTTCACCAACGAGACGATCGACGTGTGTTGCGTGGCGGTCGTCGAATAGGTGGGGTAGACGAATTGGGTGCCGCGGTACTGGATGATGTCGCCCGGCTGAATCAACGCAGTCGGGGCCGAGTCGGTGCGAACGCCACTGGTCACGGAGACCGTCTTTATGAGCGTCCCCCACACGTAGTCACCGGCCGACGGCGAATCGGCACCGAGATCGGTCGAAATGAATTCGGCCCCCGCCACGCGCAAGGCCTCGGTCGCCACGTGAGCACACTCACCGCCACCGATGCGAGTTCCGACCTTGCCGTTCAGGAACGTCACGATCTTCTGATTGAGCGTCTGCGCTTCGCTGTAAGACGCGGACGCCAGCACCATCAACACAGCGGGAACGACAACGGAGAAACGACGCATGGCAATCACCTTCCACAAGACTCAACCCGATCAGCGACGAGAACGAACTTGGCCTTCAGCCCCCTCGACTCAGCCAACCTAGAACAGAATTGAAGTGATGCCAGCCGCATTTCGCAGAATTGAGAAGGGCAGAAAGAATGGTGACGTTTCGCGACATGACCTTGTTTCGAGCGGGCCACATCTTCACCGCAGCCGATGCCAGTTCGCCTCACGCTGACCTTCCGCAACGCCGATGTTCGGGACTGCCACGGGTGTCGAGGACCTCCCAGCCCATCGCCTTATTGAATTTGGTGTATGGGGTGCCACGGTCACGGAGCTTCGACGTGGCCGTGCGAGTGCGTGAAGGCCGATTCACCGTCTCACGGCCACGTCGAAGCTCCGTGACCGTGGCACCCCCATTGGGAAATAGCGATTGCTGTCCGCACCTCCCAGCCCCGCAATTGCTCCCGGCCCAGCCTGCTGCCACAATGCTGCGGCTTGGCCTTGCCTCTCCTCCCGCCGATTGCTCCCTCCTGCCGATATCAGCTTCCTGCACTGGACTCACTCGATGGTCTCGCGATTTCGCCTTGCCTGCGTATGTGGCTTCGTCACGGCGGTCGTGTTGTTTGGCTATGCGGCGACGCTGTCCGCGGCTGACACTCCGCCGTCGCCCGAGCAGCTTGAGTTCTTCGAGAAGCAGGTTCGTCCGCTGTTGATCGAACACTGTTCCGAATGCCACGGCGCGAAGAAGAGCGAAGGGGGGCTGAGGCTCGACACGAAGCGTGGCTTCACGAAGGGGGCAGATACCGGCCCGATCGTCGTCGCGGGAAACGTCGACGGCTCGAAACTGATGCAGGCGCTCAGCTATCGCGATGGCGAAACGCAGATGCCTCCCAAGGGCAAGTTGCCTGACGAGAAGATCGCCGTCGTGAAGCGGTGGCTCGAACTGGGATCGCCTTGGCCCGAAGAGGTGGCGGGTGCGGGAGGCGGCTCGTCCGTGAAAGACCATTGGGCGTTTCAACCGGTCAGGCGGCCGACGATCCCCAGCGCGAGCAACTCTCTTGTCCCCTCTCCCCCGTCCTCGGGTGAGAGGGTTAGGGTGAGGGGGCCGAGCGGCGAGAACGCTCCGTCGAACACGAACGACTCAACTCTTCCTCCCTCCCCTCGGCGGGGAGGGCCGGGGAGGGGGGACGATTCGCGTGGGACGCCCGATGCTCAATCGGCCCCCCTCCCTAACCCCCCCCGCCGAGGGGAGGGAACAAGACAAGAAGCAGAGGAGGGGACGAGGCTCGGCTCTCCCATCGACTCCTTCATCGTGGCGGCTCTCGAAACGAAGAACCTTGCACTGTCGCCGCCCGCCGACCGGTACACGTTCATCCGCCGAGCGACTCTCGACCTGCACGGCATCCCGCCGACGTTTGAAGCGGTGCGCGAGTTCGATGACGATCCGTCACCCGATGCCCATGAGCGGCTGATCGACCGGTTGCTCGCATCGCCGCTGTATGGCCAACGGTGGGCGAGGCACTGGCTCGACGTGGCTCGTTACGCCGACACGAAGGGCTATGTCTTCACGCAGGAGCCGCGTTACCCGTACTCGTACACCTATCGTGACTACGTGGTCGAGGCCTTCAACACCGACAAACCGTTCGATCAGTTCGTGCTGGAGCAGCTTGCTGCCGATCAGCTCGGGCTGGCGGCGAATGATGAGGCTCACGCGGCGATGGGCTTTCTCACCGTGGGGCGGCGGTTCTTGTTCAACACGCACGACATCATCGACGACCGGATCGACGTGGTCTCGCGCGGGCTGATGGGACTGACGGTCACGTGTGCCCGCTGCCACGATCACAAGTTCGACCCGGTGCCGACCGCCGATTACTACTCGCTGTACGGCGTGTTTGCCTCGTCGGTCGAGCCGGATGATTTGCCGATCATCGGCGAGCCGAAAGAGGCGGCGGCTTACGCCGTCTTTCAAACGGAGCTGGCCCAGCGCGAGCAAGCGGTCAACGAATTCGAGCAACAGAGCCTGACGAAACTTCAGGACGAACTGCGTGAGCGGGCGGGTGACTGCCTGCAACAAGTCGCTCGTCAGTCGAACAACTGGCTGAATCTTCCTGCCGCGATCGCCGAGAAGATTCAGCCGGTGATCGCGAGTAAGAACGACGTGCGGCCGCAGCTCGTGAAGCGGTGGGAAGAGTATCTCAAGCGAACCGCCGCGATGCCGCAGCCGGTGCTCGGGACGTGGCACCAGTTGTCAAAGGCATCGGCAACCGAGTTCGCGATGGAAGTCGAAAAGCTCGTCGCATCGTGGTCGAACGCCGACGCGCCGGAGACGAAAGGGGTGAACGCGCGGGTCCGCACTGTCATCACTGCATCGAAGCCCGCGACGTTGATCGACCTCGCGAAGTTGTACGGCTCGGTGTTCGATGCGGTTCGCGGCGAATGGGTCGCGCACAAGCAAGCGACTCCTGACGCGAAAGGACTCCCCGACGAAGCGGCCGAGCAAGTGCGACTCGTGCTGTACGGCGAAGGTTCGCCTGCGGTCGTCTCGCTCGATGAGAGCCGCCGTCTGGTGGGACGCGATGTCCGCGACAAGGCGACGAAATTGAAGAAAGAGATCGAGAATCTCAAAGCGACTTCACCCGGTGCGCCGCCCCGGGCGATGGTCATGCGCGACGGAGGGATTCAAGAGCCGCACATTCTGATTCGCGGCAACCCCGGCCGACCGGGCAACAAAGTTCCGCGTCAGTTTCTGGAAGTCGTCGCCGGTCCCGAACGGAAGCCGTTCGCGAAGGGGAGCGGTCGGTTGGAACTGGCTCAAGCGATCATCGACTCGAAGAACCCGCTGACGCCGCGCGTCTTGGTGAACCGCGTCTGGCAACATCACTTCGGTACGGGATTGGTCTCGACCCCCAGCGACTTCGGCACACGCGGCTTCCCGCCGTCACACCCCGAATTGCTGGACTGGCTCGCGAGCGAAGTGGCGCGAGAGGGGGAGAAGGGGAGACAAGGAGATATGGAGACAAGAAGTGCGTCCGTCGAAGCTTCGACAAATGCTGGCGTTTCAGCTCCGTCTCTCCCTCTCTCCGTCTCTCCCTCTCCACGTCTCTGGTCGATTAAAAGCTTGCACCGCGCGATCCTCACCTCGTCCGTTTATCGCCAGTCGTCGGCAGATAACTCCGCCGCGCAGGCCGTTGATCCCGAGAACCGGTTGTTGTGGAAGATGCCTCGCCAACGACTGGACTTCGAGGCGATGCGCGATTCGTTGCTCGCGGCGGCGGGGCAGTTGGACTCGTCGCTGGGAGGCCGTCCGTTCGAGAGTCAGATGGACGTGAACAGCCGCCGTCGCACGATCTATGGTCTGGTGAATCGCAACGAATTGCCGGGCGTCTTCCGAGCGTTCGACTTTGCCGACACCGAAGCAACCGCCGCTGAACGGCCTCAAACCACGGTCCCGCAACAGGCGCTGTTCGCGCTGAACGCCCCGTTCGTCCAAGAGCAGGCTCGCCAATCCGCCGCCTTCGCGTGGAACGGAGCCAGCGACGATCCGGCTCGCCTCGCGCTGCTCTACCGTCGCGTCCTGTCTCGCGAACCGACATCCGAAGAACGCGAACTCGGGCTGCGATACCTCAGCGAGGCGCTGACGACTCCCACGGAGAAACAAACACCGTGGGATCGGCTGGCTCAAGTCCTGCTGCTGACAAACGAGTACTTATTTGTCGATTGATGAGTCGATGCCGATTGCTGATTGCGTGGAGAAGGACTGTAGGATGGACGCCCTCGTCCGTCCTGCTTCCACCACGAAATCGCTCGGGCGAGGGCGTCCAAGCTACGAGCATTCAGGGGCTTCCCTGACTAATTCAAAATGGACTTGGCGGCAGGAAGCCGCCGTTACGGACTGATTCGAGGTGCGATATGACGTTGAAACATATTCGACAGTTGGTGGGACTCCCCTCCACGCGGCGCGAGTTCTTGTCGCGATCCGGGACCGGATTGGGATCGCTCGGGTTGGCGAGTCTTGTCGCGGGAGCGGGTGGTTCGACGAGGGTGGCTCAGGCGGCACCGGTTGGGACTTCGCCGATGATCGCTCATGCGCCGCAGTACGCGGGGAAGGCGAAGCATGTCATTCACATCTTCCTCAATGGCGGGCCGTCGCATGTGGACACGTTTGATCCGAAGCCGTCGCTGACGAAGTACCACGGGCAAACGCTCCCAACGACGAACCTGCCGACTGAGCGCAAGACCGGCGCGGCGCTCGGGTCTCCGTACAAGTTCGCGAAGTACGGCCAGAGCGGCATCGAAGTGAGCGAACTCTTCCAGCACACGGCCAAGCACATCGACGACATCTGCGTGATTCGGTCGATGCACGCCGAGGTTCCCAACCACGAGCCGTCGCTGATGTTGATGAACTGCGGCGACGGGCGGCTCGTCCGACCGAGCTTCGGGTCGTGGGTCACGTATGGACTGGGGACCGAGAACCAAAACCTACCCGGCTTCATCGCGATGTGCCCCAACGGCCTGCCGATCACGGGGACGCAGAACTGGCGATCGGCCTTCCTGCCCGGTGTCTTTCAGGGAACGCACATCGACACGAAGCACACTCAAATCGAACGGCTGATCGAGAACATCCGCAACGACCAGATCGGACACGGCGAACAGCGACGGCAACTCAATCTGTTGCAGGAACTGAACCGCCGACATGCCGAAGTCCGCGCGAACGAGGCTCCGCTCGAAGCTCGTATCCATTCGTTCGAGCTGGCCTACCGCATGCAGATGGAAGCGACTGACGCTTTCGACATTCAGCAAGAACCGAAGCACGTGCAAGAGGCTTACGGAACGAGCGTCCAGTCGCGACAACTTCTGATCGCCAGACGCCTCATCGAACGAGGCGTTCGCTTCGTGCAGCTCTGGCACGGCGAAGGCCAACCGTGGGACAACCACGACGACATCGAAGTCAATCACCGCCGCTTGGCCAACGAGTGCGACAAGGCAATCGGCGCGTTGCTCGGCGATCTGAAAGAACGCGGGCTGCTCGATGAGACGCTCGTCCTATGGGGCGGCGAGTTCGGACGGACGCCGACTGTCGAACTTCCTCAAGCTGGAGCCAACGCGGGAAAGATCAACGGCCGCGATCACAATCACCACGGCTTCACCTGCTGGATGGCAGGCGGCGGCGTGAGGGGAGGCCAAGTCCACGGCGCGACCGACGAATTCGGATTCGCCGCCGTCGAGAACAAAGTCGCCGTCCACGACCTGCACGCCACGATGCTCCACCTGCTCGGCTTCGACCACGAGAAGCTGACCTACCGCTACGCTGGCCGCGACTTCCGCCTCACCGATGTCCATGGCCGCGTTGTGAAGGAGCTGCTCGGTTGAACCGATGACGAACGAGTCTGGTTGTGCCGGTCGAACCCAAAGAAGGGGTTTGAGTAGTCGTGCCGGTTACATGGAACGCGCAAGGCACCTGAAAATTTCGTGGTGAAATCGGATTCACTCGAAAGAACACATCTGCGCTTAGCCTGAATCGAGTAGTTAGTCTGGGCCGGTGATTAGGCTGCAAATTCGAGGCGATCAAGTGAGGCTCACACACCTGTGGCTGGCCGTTCGCACGAACGTGGTTTGACACACTGAACGTCCCACCCACTGGAACAACGGGAGAGACTTCACCTTGGCGGGGCCACCGCAAGGGTGGCTCCGACGAGTTCACCCTGCCGATGGTCTTTCCCGCCCTGCAACAGTGCCTGCCACCGGGCATCCCGCCAAAAAATGTGAGGTCTCAGATGCGGAGCGAGCATCAGCGAATCGGAGGAGCATTGGACGTGCTAACGCGCGGCATCTTCCCGTTCTTTGAGCGCGAGTTGCTGGCGGTCTATGGCTCCAAATGGGAAGAGGTGGCGCGAGCCAGTTTTCGCGGACAGTCCCCTAACGCCGCCCAGAATAACCTGTGGGACGCACATGCCATCCTGACGGTGATGTGGGAGCAGTGGAACGCGGTGTTTCGATACCGGATGGGAATGCCGGAACGGAGCCTTGTCAGCGAGCTGCGTGATTTCCGAAACCGCTGGGCACATCAAGCCATCTTCACGGAAGACGACAGCTACCGGGTTCTCGATAGCGCCCAGAGATTGCTACTGGCGGCTGGAGCCGTCGATGAGGTTGAAGAGATTGAAGATCGAAAGATCGACGTACTCCGTAGCAAGCTCGGACGCCGTGTGAATGAAGAACAAGCGCGTGTCCGGTTCAACCGCGTTCGACTGACCGATGTGGTGCTGTATGTCATCTGCGGCATGGCCATCATCTCGACAACGTTTCTGATGTTCGGTGCGACGCATCTCGGTCCCGTTCTGCTCACGACGGCCTTCACGGCTTTCGTCTTCGGTTACTTCATCTACCAGCGGATGACCGCGACAACGCCGGTGTACGGCGTTCATGAATGCCCGAAGTGCAGCAAGGTCATCTACAGCGAAGTCTGCCCGTATTGCGACCCGCCTTCACGATCGTCTTCTTCGATCATCAAAGGTAGTGGTTCTTCCATGAGGTTCCCTCCGTTCCGCGATGTACCGACGGAAGTGAAGCAGTGAACCGCCTGTGATGGTCCGTTCGCACCAGGGTGGTCCCGCAGGTTTGATGCGATGCCATTGACATCACGCAGCATCAAGCCATTTCATCCGTCAGCGGGTGGATGGCGCAGGCCTAAGTAGCCCCGCAGAGAACCTGATGTGGCCACGCTCGTCAAAAGCGTTGCTACCGCAGAGATCAATGCGGGGCCGCTTTTGATCCGATTTGCAAACTCACCCCTCGCTCCGGCTTTGCAGGGGATGAGGAGGCTGAGACAGGCTCTTAGAACGCGCGACCAGTCTGCAAACGCTTCCACAGGCGAGCGGCGAGAGATTTCACAAAAAGCGACGTTGACGCAAATCTGATTCACGATGAAGATCGTGTGAAGATTCAGCCCGATTCGGATGCGATCTCACCGCCCCGAGTACCCCACTGTGTTTGAACGTCGTTCCCGACTTGCACTTGAGGGAGTAAAGTATGACTGTGGACAGTTGGAAATTGTGGTTGGCCCCGTTTGCTCTCTGGGGCGTATACGTCTGCTGGCATAGCGGCTATCAGTCGGGATATGCGGAAGGACATCAGACCGCGTGGCAGATGTCGCGTCCCTCACCCGATCTCGCACTGGCAGAGCCACACAGCGAGCGAGACAGCAACCTGCCATCACCCGGCGATGGCTCTGCGGAGTGAATGGCCTCGCGAGCCGAGATTCCCGCGTTTCGCTCTATTTCGAGTCGCTCAGAACTTCCAATGTTCCCTCGCCGGTCCTTCGTAGAACGGCTTTGACGTGCGGATCAACGACCAGCAGTTCCGCTCCTCTCCACGCGAGGCCAACCGGGTTTTTGAGCGGCTCTCCCGTATGGACGGCCACCGGTGCGGCCTTGCCTTCAATCTTCCAGATCGTCTTGGCATAGCCGTCCGCAATGTACAGTTCGCCAGCCGTGCCGATGACCACATGGTGTGAGAACTGGAATGGACGCCCCTCCAGTAGCACCTCCTTCTCTTTGCCATCGACTGAAAGCCGAATGATGGCGTTTTTGCCGTGACAGACGGCAATCAAGCGGCCTTCCACGTCCATCGTCAATCCGCGTGTTGCGGCCAGTTCCGTGACTTCAACCGGTTCACCACCCTCCGCAGGAATTTTGACGATCCGCTGAATCTCAATATCGGAGGCGTAGATCGTCCCGTCTTTGGCCACGGCAATTGCCATCGGGATGCCAATGTTGCCCTTTGTGAGCGGCTGCGGTTGCCCCGCTTCGTCAAACCGGTAAATCTCTCGGGTGGACGAATCTCCCGCCAAGAGCTTGCCTTCGTGGTCGATCGCCAAGCAGCGAACGGCATTCAAAGGCGTCCGGAATTTCTTCGATCCTTGGAAGTAGACCGACCACTTGTTGTCGGCGTACTTCCAGACTCCGGGCAGGTCACGGTCGGCGACATAGACAATGCCATCCACTCCGACTGCGGCGGCCAGCGGGTACTTCATGCCCGACTCTTCGGCCGAACAAACGGCGAGGCACGAACAGAGCATGGCTCCCAAGATCGCAACCCATTGCCGGTGAACCCACCGCGTCACGCAGCGGACATCAACGATCTTGGCACCTTCCGTTCCAACATCATCGAGCGAAACGATCATGATCGGACCTCAACATGGAACACTCTCAATGAAACAAACAAACCCGGCCGAAAAGGACCGGGTTGCGATGGATTCAACCAAAAAGCGGGTGAGGGGAATCGAACCCCCGTCTAAAGCTTGGGAAGCTTTCATTCTACCATTGAACCACACCCGCAAGATGGCGAGGAAGCTACACGTCTCACTTACAACGGTCAAGCAGCAACAGCACTGGTCACGGTGCAGTCGGCGATTTCAATTGAGTGGCGATCAAGCCTTTGATGAACATCGTTTCGATTGCATCTGAGGGTAATCGAAAACTCGCTCTGCTCGGAATGCCGGTTACCTTTGAGACAGTGTGTGAAAGGATGCTTCCCCAAGGCGGGGTGCTCACCTCCCGGAAACGGGCTTGGCCGGAAATCATTCACGCTCACTATATATTTTTCTCCTCGATTAGTGCTCAACGACAGTCTCCGCCACCCCGATGATGCTCGGTGGTCGCCTCTATTTCCGCGCGGAAGGTAGCCTGGATGCGTCCGCCAAAAGTAGCCTTCATCGCTCCGCGTGAAGAGAGCCGAACGCGGAATGACACTGTTTCCCGCGTCTCCGGGTCGCTGGTGACTCGGCTGACTTCACGCGGAGCGATGAAGGCTACTTTTGGCGGGCAAGTCATTCCGAGTTCAATCCTCGGGAAGCAACGCCCGCCTATTCGTTGGACCGGAATTCCGACTGATGGAGGGTCTCGGCATTCGCGGGTTTCAGCAGGCGGATCACTTGCAAGTCGCGCCGGCGCTTGTTGAGGCTTTCGATGCGGGCCTGCTGCTCGAAGTGCGATTTGCCCTCGTCGTGTTTTCCTTGCAGAGCGCAGGCGGTGGCGGCGGCCAGTCGCTCATGGCGTGCAGGTGTTCGCAACTTTGCGGCCTCGGCGAGTCGCGCACCTGCGAGTTCGTAGTTCCCCATCTCCAAGGCAATCTGTCCGGCTTCTTGTAACACTTCGGGCGCGGGGACCAAGCGACTGAGCAAGTCCTTCAACGACTCCAAGGCGACCGTCCACTTTCCCAGATGTCGCAGGCACCGCGCGGCACCAACTCGGGCAGGGATCGATTCGGGGTTCTCACGGATCGCAATGAGGAAGTGCGGCAAGGCTTCGCGCGGCAAGCGAAGTTCCAATAACAACTCGGCTAGATTCTCGCGTGCCAGCTCGTGACGCGGACAATCAACGATCACGGACAGGAACGCCGCGCGTGCTTGATCGATGTCCCCGCGACTCCGCGAGACCACACCTCGATAGAACTTCACGTCCACCGCATTCCGATGCAGCGTCTCCCACGCAATTAGCATCACTTCCGCCTGAGTCGCATCCTGTCGCACGAGGTATCCGCAGACAAACGCTTCGGCCACGCCCCCCGGATCGAGGTCTGTCATCACTAGGCGATTCAACTGCGTCTGACCGTCTCGATCGAACTGGCCGGACTGAATTCGCATCAATTCTCGTTCGAGGACCAGTTGAGTGGACTGGGGGTCGGCGATGGCTCGACGTTCCATAATGACAGTCCAGACATCGCGATCACCGCGCCGCCGCGCACACCGCGCGACGAGCCACTCTGATTCCGAATCCCAGGGTGACAGACAATGGGACCACTCCGCCCACCGAATCGCGCACGCCAATCGGCCCTGCGAGGAGGCTCGGTTGGCCAACCACCAGGCACACTGACCGGCAAACAACTCTCCGATGATCCCCACCAGCGCGACCGTCAACACGAAGCCAAACCATGACCGCAGACGCTTGTGGCTGCGGGGCAACCCACCGGCCATCCGACCTGTTTTGAATTCGTTGACCGACATGACGACCTCACCTGCCAATCGCACCACGCCTGATCGTGACAACCTCGCCCAGCCCCCTGATTGCGGAGCAGGTCTCACTCGATCTCGTGGCCCTTCGACGAGTGAGCTTGTACGCTCGTGCTTCATTGAGGGCGAGGGCGAAAATCCCCCGCAATAATGTTCAGTCCACCGATCACGCCATACGATGCCGCCGCGAAAAGTCTTGACCAACCCGAAATGTCGAGTTGGTCCTTGTCGCGGCGGAGGAAGCCAAGGGGCCAATGATGACGCGCCCGACAAAAAGTAGCCTTCATCGCTCTGCGTGAAGAAAGCCGATTAACCAGCGACCCCAATCCCGGAAAACATGTCGTTCGCCATTCTGCTCACTTCACGCGGAGCGATGAAGGCTCCTTTTGGCGGGCGCATCAATGATGAGCGTCGGGTGTGTAGCATCCCCCCATCCATTCCTACCCGTCTTGATTATCCACTGCGAGGCTTCTCCGTGTTGAGATCACTCTGGTTGTCAATCGGGCTGGCCGTGCCCCTGCTCGTCGCTGGTCTTGTCGTGTGCAACCGTCCTCACGCAGCCGTCAGTGTGTTGGGACGAGTAATCTCAGTCGATCACACCGAGGTAAAGATCGACGCGGCGACAGAGCGGAAGATCATTGCGTTTTGCTGTGCCTGCCACGCGATGCCACAGCCGGGCAGCTTTGCCAAGGACTCATGGCACGAGGAAGTGATGCAGGGCTTTCACTTCTATGCGAAATCGGCACGCACCGACCTCGATCCGCCGACGCCCCAACAGGCCGTCGCCTACTTTCGCTCAAAGGCTCCCGATCGAATCGAACTGCCGGATCAATCCTGTGCGGCGCGAGCGACCTCCATCACCTTTCGTGCCCAGAGATTTCCCTGCGATCCGAATTCAAAGATTCCTCCCGCCGTTGCCCATCTCAAGTGGCTATCGCTCCAAGAGCAGCAGTCCGGTTTGCTAGTGGCCTGCGACATGCGATTGGGGACCGTTCACGGACTTGATGCTGGCTCGAATCGCATCGTCCGCTCGGCACAGGGCCGAATGGGATATCCCTGCCACGCCGAGCCATGCGATTTGAATGGCGATGGAAACCCCGATTTGGTCGTCGCCGACCTCGGTAGCTTTGACCCTGACGACCATGATCGCGGCCGGGTTCTCTGGTTGCGTGGAGAGACCTCTAACACTTGGACGGTCCAACCGTTGATTCAACAGCTCGGTCGAGTGGCAGATGTTCGTCCAGTGGACTTGGATCGCGATGGAGACGTGGACTTGGTCGTCGCCGAATTCGGATGGCATTCGACGGGCGGCATCCTGACTTTGCGAAACACCGCAGAAAGTGGAGCGGCTCCTGCGTTCGTCACTGAACGAATTTCCCAACGTCCGGGGACGATCCACGTCCCCTGCCAAGATATGAACGATGATGGCCTTCCCGACATCGTGGCCCTCGTCAGCCAAGAGCACGAGCGCGTCGAGTTGCTCCTGAATCGTCCCGGCCAGCCGTGGGAAGTGCATCCGCTCTGGATGGCCCCCGATCCCGCATTCGGCATGAGCGGCCTGGAACTCGTGGACCTCGATCAGGATGGAGACACGGACATCCTGTTCACCAACGGAGATACCTTCGACAGCTTGTCCGTGAAACCAAGCCATGGAATCCAATGGCTGAGAAACGAGGGTGGACTTCATTTCGAGTACCAACGAATCGCGGACTTGTCGGGAGCGTATCGAGCTATTCCTGCAGACTTTGATCACGATGGAGACCAAGACCTGATTGCTACCGTCTGGATGCCGAGGCAGACTCTGTTTTCCACGGAGAACAACAAATCTCAAGCAGCATTGGTCCTGTTCGAGCAGGTCAGGCCACTCCAGTTTGAACGGCATGTCCTCCAGAGCGGTCTGCCATCGTTTGCCACGTTGGAGGTGAACGACTTCGATGGCGATGGCGATTCCGATTTCGCAGTCGGATCACACCTCGCGACTCTCGTCCAGCCTCAAGAGAGCCTCATCGTCTGGTGGAACGAGACGCAGCCAGCGACACGCCAATCGTCAAAATAATCAACATGACTTCGAGAGGATCGCGGCCACCGAACCTGAACGATTTGCGGCGGCGGCAACCACTCGCCCAGTTCAACAATTCGGAGTGGTATTCGACCGAGATCGCTGGGGCCGCTGATTTGAATTACAGTGCGGAAGCAGGCGGTCCCTTAATTTATTGATGATCGTATTCGTATGGGAATGGAATCATGCTTCGAGGGCAAAAGTTCGGCATTTTTGGCACGCTCGGTCTGGTGGCATTATTGGCCGTGGGGAGCATGCTCGCTTGGCTAGGATACGGTTGGTACGTCGATCGCCAGATTCAACAGACCACGGCGGCTTGTGAGATGTCTAGGAAAAGCGGCAATTGGAAACAGCTCGAACAACAAGCAACTCAACTCAGGTCGCTTCAGCCATCCCACGGACAACCACTGCTCTTGCTTGCTGAATCGGCAGAGATGCAGGGACAAATCCAGAAGGCGGCCGATCTCTTGGGAGAGTTCCCCGTGAGCGACGTACGCGCTCCCCTCGTTTTGGCGCAGAAAGCCAGCTTGGAATGGGGGCCGCTCAACCAACCGCTTCAGGCCTTGAAGACATCAGAGGAACTGATCCGACTGCGTCCACGGACAACATCTTCTCACGGACGCATCATTTCGTTCTACGCAATGACCTTGCAACGCCCCGAGCTGCTGGCCGCGATTCGCCGAGCGATTTCGATGGATGCCGAACCTCGGGAAACGTACGCCTACCTGATGATGGCCGATGCTTTGACGTTCTCAAACGCGATTGACTTAAACGCGCACTGGTTGTCGTCCGACCCCAACTCTTCGTTCTTCCAGATTACCGTCGCTGTGATGACCGCGAATTCTCTCAGCAGTCGAGTCGCCTCGCTTCTTACGCCGGAGAACGAGGAGGCGGCGCGTCAGGCAAGGCAATCCGTCGAAGTGCTGCAACGCCAACACCCGAGCAACCCGATATTGCTGGGTTTTCTCTTGGAGAAATGCATCCAAGATGGAGATGTCTCGCGGACCGAAGAATTATTGAGGCAAGTCGCATCCGAAAATTCAAATGATCATCTCCTCTGGAGTCAGCGAGGATGGTATCACACCTTGCGCGGGGAGTTTGAGGCAGCCGAAACTTCCTTCAAGACGGCTCTCTCACTCCACCCGATGAGTTGGCACGCTCGACGCAACTATGTGACGCTGCTGAGAAGGCAACAAAAACTAGAGGAAGTGGAAAAGCTGACAAGTTTGGTTGCGACGGGGCTAGAAATCCGTGTCGAGCTTCTGAAGTTGCCAAATGCACGCGAAATTCCCGAAGAATTGCTCAAGCGAATCGTCCATTATGCTGATTCGTGTGGTGACACTTTGATTCGAGACGCATTGCAAAAGAGACTCGCTCCGTGATTTTTCGGCAAACGGCAGGCCCTCCCTCCAAAATGAGGTACTTCAAGGCGTTCTGCTCTCATGGCAGGCGGTACAAGAACTCGGGTTAGCCATGCCTTCGTGATGTCCCAAGTACGGTCGAGTCGTAACATTGACGTTTCCGGTAGAACTCAAAGTAGTAGGCACATTCCATGTGCCGTTCACCGAATTCCTCTATGAATTAGGCGGTCGCTGACGGCACACGGAGTGTGCCTGCTACTTCTGTCGGAAACGTCAGCATTGGAACCCTGAAGTCAAGCTGTCGTTTTTCGCGATTTCCTCCCTGCCGTCAGGAGAACAAACCGAAGAAATTATTTTTGTCTGAACGGCGAAGGGGTTGACAAAGGACTCTAACACATTAGCTTTAGCCGATTGTTTTGTTGATTTGGGCACTTGGTCTCTGAGTCGTTTGAGGGGAAACAATGCGTCTCGACTTTTTGTCATTGGCTTGTCTGACCGTCGTTGCTTGTTTTGGATGTGGTTCTGGAGGCCCAGCGACCTATCTCGTGACCGGCAAAGTGACTTTGGATGGCCAACCTCTTCCCAACGTCAATGTCGCGTTCTTTCCAAGTGACTCGAAGCTCCCTTCCTCGGGCGGGGTTGCAGATTCCCAAGGCGTTTACAAGCTAACCACTGCTAGTGGAACTGCGGGAGCAGTCGCCGGGAAACACAAAGTGGCGGTTTACGGTGGAGGCCAAGCAATGGCTGGCATGTCTGCTGACCAAGCAGAGATGAAAAAAAAAGGTGAGGAAATGGCAGAACGTATGAAGGCAATGTCGGCCACTCCACAAGACCCAAGGGGGAAATCGGCTGGGCCCAAGACGGACAGTCCTGTCCCAGAGAAGTATTCCTCACCTGACAAGACCACTTTGGAAAAGGATGTGGCAGCCAAGTCCAATGTGATCGATCTTGAACTTTCTTCAAAGTAGGTGTTTGCGGTCTTGAACCGCTTAAGTCTTGTTTCTGTTTCTGTTTTGTATCCCTTTTAGTTTAGGAGAGCGTCATGCGAAAGTTCCGTTGGCCCGTTCGTCGATTGGGCTTCACTTTGATCGAGTTGCTGGTGGTGATTGCCATCATCGCCGTACTGATCGCACTGTTGTTGCCAGCTGTTCAGCAGGCCAGAGAGTCGGCACGCCGCACGCAATGCAAGAACAACCTCAAACAACTGGGGCTGGCCTTGCACAACTACCATGACGTGCATGGGCAATTCCCACAAAACTACGATTCAGCTTGGGGCCTAGGCGTCGGCGCTGCAGGTTCTATTTCATGGTCGTGGCTTGTCATGTCATTGCCCTACATTGACCAAGGGGCAATGTACAACCTTTTCGACTTCAGTACTTTCAATGCTGCGGGGCGCAACAATGATTGGGATGGGGCAGGTGCGACCCCAGCCCCCGTCCAGTCGCCAAGACAACTCCGTCAGAGAGTGATCTCAGCATTTATTTGTCCCTCCAATGACCAAGCGCCGTTGCGACCAGGGCCACAGGTTATCGGTTACGCAGATGGTAATGGTTGGGGTGGCTCAGACGCAGCCGGAACAGACTACGTCGGGAATATGGGCCATGTATGGAGTGGCTGGAAGGACAATCCTAATTTGCCCGATTTCCCGTCAGCAGATGGCCGATTCGTGAGGGGGTCCAGCCCCGGAACACCATGGGTTAATGGAGATCAAATTGGTGAGCAACGAAATTTGAATGGCGTCTTCTTCTATCAGGGCGCGGCGAAGATCTCTCAAATCACCGATGGGACATCCAATACGGTTGCGGTGTTTGAGGACATGCATTGGAAGGGCATTACTGCTGGCAAATTCAACTATGCTGCACATGTTGACAGTGCTTGGACTGTTGCGAACTCCGCAATTAACAGCATTCGCAACCCGATCAACAATCAAAATCCAGCTTGGCTCAACGGAGACTGGGATTGTCGGACGCATGGTTGGAGCAGCCGCCACGTCGGTGGTGCACATGGCTTGCTTTGCGATGGAAGTGTCAGGTTTGTGAGCCAGAACATCGACCACTTGGTCCGCTACAACGTTGGTGTGCGTAACGACGGGAATACTGTCAGCGACTTCTAATCGCGGCTCGCCAACTTCTGTTTGAAGTTTTGGTTCGTTCAAACGTAGTTCCTCTGATCTCCGTAAGCCTTTGGCTTACGGAGACTTTTTTTTGCACGGGGGGGTGTTTATGGCCGTCAATCTCAGCTCTCGAATGATGCTCGGGTTGACATTTGGGGTGAGCCTGCTTGGTTGTGACTCCAAGCAGCCTGTCGATAACAAGAATGGAGGGGCGAAGGCTACTAAGCAGATTGAACTCACCCCGATCCAGACCGTGATACGAACAGAAGATCAGGTGGAAAAGTCGGTATTGAGGACGGCTAGGTTCGCCGAGATGGCAGAGACGCTCGGAGTCCGGTTCGTCTACGACAACGGTGCGAGTTCCAAACGCCTCATGGTGGAGGCCACCGGTGGCGGATGTGGTTGGCTGGACTACGACCGAGATGGATGGCTCGATTTGTATTTCAGCCAAGGCGGAGTTCCCGATGCTTCAGATCCAAGCTCCCGGCCAGCGGACAGTTTGATGCGTAGTGTCGATGGAGTGTCGTTCGTCAACATCACGACATCTGCGGGAACAGCAAGCGAGGATTATGGTCAGGGAGTGGCCGTCGGCGATTTCAATAACGACGGCTTCCCTGATTTACTTGTGACGAATATTGGTCAGAATCGCTTCTATGCCAACCAAGGTGACGGAACGTTTCGCGATATTACTGAGTCTGCGGGATTGATCTGGCAAGGATGGAGCGCCAGTGCCGCGTGGGCGGACTTGGACCGAGACGGTGACTTAGATTTGTATGTGTGCCATTACCTCGACTACGACCCGTACAAGCCGATGCCCTGTCTCGATAAAAAAGGGGTTCCGGCAATTTGTCATCCTCGTAACGTGGAAGCCACGCCCGACGAGTGCTTTGAGAATCTGGGAGAGGGGTCATTTCGAGCAGTGGCTCGGGAATGGGGCTTGTTCGGGCCGGGAAACAAAGCGTTGGGGGTCGCGATTGCGGACTTCTCAGGGGATGGTTGGCCCGACATTTTTGTGGCCAACGACACAATGGCCAATTTTTTGTTCATCAACCAACAGGGAGCAGGCTTCAAAGAATCTGCTCAAGTCCTAGGTGCGGCATTGAGTATGACCGGCAGCACTCAGGCGAATATGGGAGTCGCCGTGGGCGACTATGATCAGAACGGCTTCCTCGATCTCTGTGTGACTCACTTTACGGGTGAGTGGGCCACCGTATATCGCAATTTGGGACCACAGGGATTTCAAGATGTTAGTCCTCTCACAGGAATGCACGAACTGACCAGATCGAAGCTGGGATTTGGGGCGGTCATGCAAGACTTCAATTCGGATCGCCGGATGGATTTGTTCTTCGCGAACGGTCATATCGATCCCGAGAATTCAGACGGAGATGGTTATCGAATGTCGCCTCAGTTCGTCACGTTTGATCGAGAGCGCTGGCTCAACCAGAGTGCGACGGCTGGGGAATTCTTTACTGGAAAATATGTCGGTCGTGGAGTGGCGGCAGGGGACTTTGATCGGGATGGAGATACCGATCTCGCGGTTGTTCATCAGAACTCACCTGCCGCAGTCCTGCGCAACGATTCCGAATCGGGACATTGGCTGAGGCTCAAGTTCGTTTGTGCGACCAGCAATCGAGATGGCATCGGAACTCGTGTCGTCGTACGTCAAGGAGACAAGCGGTTGACGGGCGAACTAGTGGGAGGCACTAGCTATGCATCGGCCCATGAGCCGGTGCTTCCCTTCGGACTGGGTGATTATGATGAATCTTGCGTATTGGAAATTCGCTGGCCTTCGGGAAAAACACAGACGATCACAGGTGTCGCTGTAGATCAAACCCATGTACTCCACGAGCCAATCCATGGCGAATAGTTACCATCGAGAAGCCCAATTGCCCGATAGGTGCATCCGACAGAGACGATCGCTAAGTCGCGGATGGGCGTTCGTGCTTGTTCTTTCTCTGCTGTTGTGCGGATGCTCGTCCAAAACAAATCTACCTACCCCCCCCGCAAATTCGGCGAAGACCGCTGGAGTATTGAAGACTGCTGTTGTCTCGCCCATGCCGCGTCCTCCCCGACCGCATGATGACTACGTGGGAAGCGGCGTCTGCGCGTCATGCCACGCCGAAATCGCCGCTTCATACTCCGCACATCCGATGGCGCAATCACTTTCCGGAGTGCTTGAGGCTCACGCATTGGAGGACTATGAGAATCGAACGTCGTTTCAACCGCCGGGACCTCGAAGGTATGTGGTCGAGCGGCGTCCCGACGGTATTTTCCACCACGAAGTTCGCGAGGATGCCGATGGCAGTGTGTTATATGACCAAGCCGTCCCGATCCATTTTTCACTAGGCTCGGGACAGAATGGCCGTTCCTTTCTGACGAATCGAGACGGTCTCCTGTTCATGTCATCCATCGGGTGGTACTCAAGCGGTGCGGGGTGGGATTTATCGCCGGGATACCGCCCCGAATCTCATCAAAGGTTTGATCGCCAGATTTCTGATGCCTGCATCTTGTGTCACGCCGGTCGAATGGCACCCATCGCAGATCAACCGGATAGGTTTGATGCCCACAAACCATTCCTCGAAGAGTCCATCGGATGCGAACGCTGCCATGGACCGGCGGCCTCACATGTCGCCTACCATCAGGAATCGGCCCCGAACCTCGTCGATCGAATCGTGAATCCGGCCAAATTGGATGCCGTCCGACAAGATGCCGTCTGCAATCAGTGCCATCTTCAGGCTGGAAAGCGGACCTTGCGATACGGTCACACGGAATATGACTTTCGTCCCGGAGATCGACTGGGTGATATCTGGTCGATTCGCTTGGACCCTGAATCGGTTGGCCCCGACAAAACTGTTCGGGCTGTTACTCAGACTCAACAGATGCAGGAGAGCGTTTGCTTTCTGAAGAGCCAGAAACTGAGTTGTATTTCGTGTCACGATCCCCATCGCCATACTCCGTCGGAGGAGCGGCACGCAGTCTACGACAGCCGCTGTTTGAAATGTCACGGCCCTTCGTCAACAGAGTGTGCGGAGCTTCCTTCGACAAGAGAATCCAAGTCGTGTATTGAATGTCATATGCCTCGATTATCGACCAGCGACGTTCCTCATACGTCTCAGACGGACCACCGAGTTCTCCGCTCGAACAAAGTGGTAAGAAAATCGGTCAACCCGCGTGCCCTAGACGATTTCAACTTCTATCAGGAAGCGGACCTCGTGTTGCCCGAATGGGAAGTGCAGCGGGTCAAAGGGCTGTTGATTTCTGATCAGACGAAGACCAGTCGAGATGCAAGCCTAGGGTATCGAGCCATTGCATTGTTGGAACCGCTCCAAGCACGCCTGCCGGATGACACGGAATTACTCAATGCGCTCGGTGTGGCCTATTTACAGCAGGACGATTCGCAAGCCGCGATCAGTTGTTGGGAGCGGAGTCTACAAGTGGCACCGAAACGTGCAGCCACTCTGCTGTTGCTGGCGATGCTGCATCATCAGTCTGGCAATCTTGAACAAGCCCGGAATTACTACGCGAGGCTGATTGAAGCCAATCCGTGGCGGTCCGAGTATTTCGGCCGATACTCACACGTGCTGGGACAACTTGGCGAGTATGAGGCTGCGATCCAAGCCGGGCAGAAATGTGCCGAACTCGACCCGACGTCGGCTCATATTCATGGATGGCTGGCGGGTCTTTACAAGCGTCGAGGCCAGCCTGAACTGAGCCGCAAGCATGAAGAAATGCTTCGGCAGCTCAGCCCACCACAAAAGTGATTTGGTACTCACGCAGTGTTTCGTGACAAATCTTCATGACCGGGCTTCATCGAGGTTTCTGTTTCGCGTCATTTGTCGCCGCTGCTCCATGCAGATGAAGTGGACGTTCTCTCGAAGGAATCTTCTCGTGACTGCGTGCCCCGTGAATTCGCGAACACGTCCACCGCTTGAACACCGGAGAGGCGACTCGCAACAGCTCGGAGGGGCAGCTTCTTTAACGAGCGACCTGCCGAGTCTGATGCCTCCTCCTGTTGAAGTCGCCTCTCTGATGAATATCCCTAGTTCCAGCCGGTGCGTTCGGCGAGTGAGGCAGGCCCTCGTGGTGCTGGGGTGCGTTCTGGCCATAGTCGGGTGTGGCAATCGCGAGACAGCTCCTTCCGAAAACCAGCGTGAGAAATCTGCAACGGTCGCACCGCCTCAGCCACTCCCATTTCCAGTGATGAACGCGATGGGAGAGACTGCGGTGGAGTCTCTCGTTCCTACTAATCACTCATTCGTTGATGTGGCTCATGAACGCGGCCTGCGATATCGCTGGCCGGAACAGCCGCGGCCGATGGCAGCACTCGATGCGTTCGGGGCTGGCTGCGCCACGTTCGATGGCGACAACGACGGCTGCCAGGATGTGCTGCTGGTGGGAGACCCTACTCCGGCCCTGTTCCGCAATGTGGGTGGCGACCGCTTTGAAGAGGTCACTCTCGAAAGCGGGTTGAAGAAGGTGATGGGGCATTGGACGGGTTGTGCGATCGGTGACTACGACGGAGATGGACTGCTCGATGTGCTGCTCACCGGCTATCACCAACTGGCGCTCTTCAAGAATGTCGGCGGGCTGCGGTTTGAGTTGGCTACGGAGACGGCGAAGCTCGATCCAACAAACCACGGGCAGTGGGGAGCCAGCGCGGGATTCATGGATCTCGACGGTGACTCGTGGCTCGATCTCGTGATTTTGAACTACGTCATCTACGGCCCCGATTCGCAGAAGTACTGCGAATACGCGCCCGGAGTGCGGTCGGGCTGCTCTCCCAGAACGTACCCTCCCGAGCGCGGTCAAATCTGGCGGAACACCGGCGCGGGTGCGTTCGAGCTAGTCCCTTCAGAGCAGGGGATGGACCTGACTCACGGCGTGGGATTGGTGCTGGCGTTTACGGACCTCGACGAGGACGGGCGCATGGATTTCTATATCGGAAACGATGGCGTGGTCGCGGACCTCTTGCACAATCAGGGCGAGATGAAGTTCGAGAACATCGCGTCCGTGGCAGGAGTGGCGACGGATGCCAACGGTGGCTCTGTCTCGTCCATGGGTGCAGATTGGGCCGACTTCGATCGAGATGGGCGGCTGGACCTCGTTGTTACCAACTGGCAAGGTGACTCGTTCGTGTTGTTCCAAAACTTGGGGCATCGCTTATTTGTTGATTGCGCGAAGCAGACCAACTTGGCGCGCGCCACGAAGAACCGCTTGGGCTTCGGTGCCAAATGGATGGATTTTGAAAACGATGGCTGGCCGGATATTTGTTTCGTCAACGGGCACGTCTATGACAACTCAGCCGAAATTCATGGACCGAGTGTTCCGTTCCGTCAGCCGATCTCGCTGTTCTGGAATGATCGAGGCCGGAAGTTCAGCGACATCGTCCCCGGTCTTGGAGGCGACATTCAGCGGCCGATGGTAGGACGCGGTTCGGCAACGGCCGACTTTAACAACGACGGTCGCGTCGATCTGCTGGCGGTCGATTTTGAAGGTCCGGTGATGCTGCTCGAAAACAGAACCGAAACGAAGCAGCATTGGCTGAAGCTCGACCTGCGTGGCAAAGCCCCCAACGTGTTTGCCTACGGAGCGCGCATCGAGGGAAAAGCGGGCGACCAAGTCTGGCTGGGAGATGTGTCGCCAGCGTCGAGTTACCTTTCCTCGAGCGACCCCCGCATTCATTGGGGACTGGGTGATCTCGACACGCTCGACACCGTGACGATCCGCTGGCCTTCCGGCACAGTGCAGACGTTGCACGGCGTTGCCGCTGACCGCGTATTGCAAGTGGTTGAAGAGTAATCAGGTCAGGCGATCGGCAAGACTGCGTTTACCTGACGTTTCCGATTGAACTCAGAATCGAGCGAAGTGAGGCTGTAGTCCGGACCCCTTGGTCCGGACGAGGCGTCCAATCTCAGCGTATTCCGTGGTTTTCCTGCGCGAGGTCTCGTCCGGACCAAGGGGTCCGGACTACGCTGCGACTTCTGTCGGGAACGTCTGACCTCATTTTGCGGGATCGCTCGGTTTCTGAATCGGCAGGTTTTCAGGAGGGACGCGCGGGGGATCGGCCTTCCACTCGATGAGCTGTTTCAGTGGAACGGTTTTGTTTTCGATCTCGCCGCCTGTCGCGAGGAAGAAGCGGCCCGCCTCCGACTGGCCCGCGTCGATGTTCGTCACGGGATTGGCATCGGCCGTGAATTGGGCCGCGTTGGCTTGCTTCCATTCACCGGCCAGATTCTTGATCCAGACGGGACCAAACTCGGCACGGCGTGTCAGTTTGGTTGACTCACGATTGCGGC
>JAYTQJ010000264.1:0-24887 GCA_043746775.1 Schlesneria sp. | reverse complement strand
CGAAGCTCCGTGACCGTGGCACCCCATCACCCTGATTCAAAGCGGTGATGGCCCTGCGGCGATCTCCTCACTTACGAGCCGCGAGTTGATCCGCAATTTGAGAGTCTGCGGATTGCCTGAGTGATGGCTGGTGCGTGTATAGTCTCCGCCCTGCTTGCCCATCACGACGTTGCTTCGCTTGATCGCTGTTCAATGTAGGCTGGCCCGTTTGGTTCGGCCGGACAAAGGGGTCCGGGCCTACGTCGCGTGTTGACGACATTGTCTGCCCTGAGGAGTTCCCCCGATGCTGTTGGCTGAAGTCGCGACCAAGATTCCCTCGCCCGGATTCGCCGTTCTGTTCGCGTTGATTCTGTTCATCGTCGCCTCTGTCTGGCTGGGAACGATGGCGCAGAAGGCGATCGACAAGAAAGACTTCATGCAGGGGTATTTTCTGGGCAACCGGGGACTCGGAGCGTGGGCGCTGGCATTGACCGCGACCGTGCAGAGTGGCGGGACGTTCATGGGATTTCCGTCGCTGGTGTTCAGCTTCGGTTGGATCGTGCTGCTGTGGATCGGCGCATACATGATGGTCCCGCTGACCGGCTTCGCGATCGTCGGCAAGCGACTGTCGCATCTCAGTCGTCAGACGAATGCTCTCACCGTGCCCGACCTGATGCGGTCGCGGTTCGATGATTGGCGCGTCGGCCTCGCCACGTCGCTGCTCATCATTCTGTGTCTGTCGTTCACGATGTTCGCGCAGTTCAAGGCGGGAGCGACGATCATGAAGCACGCCTGGCCGGGCGAGGGCTTGCTGGCGTTCTCCGAAGATGTGATGACGACGGTGGACGCGAAGTATTACGTCGGGCTGATCGTGTTTGCGGTGACGGTCGTCGGCTACACGCTGATCGGTGGGTTCCTGGCGAGTGTTTGGACCGACCTGTTTCAGAGCGTGATGATGTTCTTCGGTGTGCTGTTGTTGGTTTGTCTGGCCGTGCCCATGGCGGGGGGCCTCGAACAGGCGACGCGTTACGCGATGGAACACAAGTCGCCGGACATCGCGTTCGGACCCGGATACAGTCCGGTGGGCCGAGACTTCCTTCCGCCCACTCTGGCCGTATCGATGTTCTGCATGTGGGTTTTTTCGGGCTTCTCATCACCCGCCAGCATGGTGCGAGTCATGGCGGCACAGAACACCGAAGTGATGCGGAAGTCGATTTTTTTGTTGGCCTGTTACAACTGCTGCATCTACATTCCGCTGGTGATGGTCTGCATCGCGGCTCACACACTGCTGCCTGACCTGACGTTGAAGCAGTCGGACGAAGTCATCCCGCGCATGTCACTGTTTGTGACGCAGGGCCTGCCGTTCGGTCAGTTCCTCAGCGGCCTGATTCTGGCGGCTCCGTTCGGCGCGATCATGGCGTCCGTAAGCTGTTTCGTGCTGGTGATCGCGTCTGGCCTAGTTGAAGACATCTACGTGAAGTTGTGGAACCCCAAGGCCACCGAATTGCAAGTTCGCCGCGCGACCACGATCTCGATGGTGGGAGTCGGTCTCTTCGGAGTGATCGTCGCGCTCAATCCGCCGCAGTATTTGCAGGCTCTCGTCGTCCTCAGTAGTTCACTCGGCGCGGCCACGTTGATGACGCCCGTCATCATGGCGTGTTATTGGAGACGTGCGACGGCCCCAGGAGTTCTGGCTTCGATGGCCGCAGGTTTTGTCGTTCACATCGGGCTGTATCTCGCGGGGATTGCTCAAAATTGGGCGACAGCAGCAGCCGTGAAGTCGTCGCTGCAAGAAGCGATTCTGAAGTTTCTCGGCCCCGACCCCCTGATCGGCCCGGTCGGCCTGCTTCGCCCGTACTACGTCCTTGGCGTCGATCCTGTGCTTTGGGGAATGCTGGCCTCAGCGCTGGCGGGTGTGCTTGTGAGTCTCGTCACCTCGCCGCCACCGCGCGAACTGGTCAGCCGGCTGTTCGATGCGAAGCCAACTCCCATCGAGTGATCGCAATGAAAGACATTGAGCCGAGCGAGTTAGACCGCTATATCCCTCGTGTCAGAAGTCGAGTGTTATAGAACCCCGATCTGTGGGACGGCCAGACGAATGTCGTCCCGTCCTTCCACGTCAGGCACACTGGGAGATACAGACATGACAACCGAAACCTTGGAACAGCGCGTGGCCCGGTTGGAAGAACAGATGCGGGTCGTCGTGAGCGGGCGAGCGGAGGATGAATCCGTTTCGCCTCCCAAGGACTGGCAACGCACTGTCGGGATGTTTCGGAATGATCCTGTCATGGCAGAGATCATTGAGGCGGGGCGTCGCATTCGTGAAGCGGATCGTCAACAGGCGTCCGAATCATGATTGTGCTGGACTCAGATCACATCTCCATCTTGCAGCACCAAGACTCCTCGCTGGCGGAACCGCTGCAACATCGGTTGAGACAGTCGCTGACCGAGATTGCCGTCACGGCGATTACGCTCGAAGAACAGTGCCAAGGCTGGCTCGGTGAGATTCATCGACGCACGTCGGGACAGGCTCAGGTTCCGTATTACGCGCGACTCGTACAACTGTTCGACTTCTTTGGGGACTGGCAGGTACTCCCGTTCGATCAAGCGGCGGCCGTTGAGTTTGAACGCCTTCGATCTCAGCACCGCCGATTGGGCACGATGGACTTAAAGATCGCGGCCATTGCCCTCGTTCAAGGTGCCACGCTGCTGTCTCGCAACCTGCGGGACTTTGAAGCGATCGCCGAATTGCATGTGGAAGACTGGCTCACCGGAGCGTGAACATCAGCTCCTTAAATGCCGGACAAGAACAACTCCCGCAAACGATCACGCCCCCTCCAGCATCAGCTTTGCCACGGCCTTGTTGTTCTCGCCGCCCGCTGCGTTCAGCGCGGCGATGACGCGCTGGCGGCGTTCAGGTGGGTGGTTCTGGTTCAGTTTCCACTTTCCTTCGAGTCGCGTGAGTTCGATTTCAAAGCCGATGATCCCGTCGAGCAATTTCTGGTGGAAGTCGGTTCCCGCGTCGAACGGCCACGGTTGAGAGCGATGTCCTTCGTACTTCTCGACCATGAGTTCCAAGATGCGAGCCAGCTCGGTCTTGTCTTCAACGACCTTCAAAGTGCCGTAGGCATGGACCGCGACGTAGTTCCACGTTGGGACCGTGTTCGGTGTCTCGTACCACGTCGGCGAGATGTAGGCGTGCGGCCCGCTGAACACGGTGAGGCACTCCGCGCCCGCATCCAATGCCTGATCGTTGGCCTTCGCGAAATGACCGGTCAGCGTTCCAAGCGGCCCGCGACTCGAGTCGATTAGCAGCGGCAGTTGACTCGCGACCAAGCCTCGTTCGCTGTGAGAGGTCAGCAGCGCGAAGCTGTGTTCCTGCATGAACGCATGCAGTCGAGCAGGGTCGGTCTCGCGAAAGGCGGCGGGGATGTACATGTCGTGCTTCCGAGGGTTGATATTCCTCGCGCGGTTAAACGAGCCAGCCCTGGCCACGCGAGGTACGTATGTCTCTGGTCAACAAATGGGTGATGTGAGTCGGGTTGCTGGCCGAAGAAATCCGCCGGGACCGCCGCTAGAATCCCGCCGCAGTCGTCGGAGGCAAACGCGGTCTTGAGGTTCGCTCCACCGACTCATTTTTCGATTCGACTCACGTTCAAACTACCTCAATGAGACCTCTCATGCGATTCACCAAGATGCACGGCGCGGGCAATGACTACGTGTACATCAACTGCTTTGACGAGCCGATTCCAGCCGACATCCCTCAGACCGCCATCGCCATCAGTGATCGCCACACGGGTGTCGGCGGCGATGGCCTCGTGTTGATCGGTCCCTCGGAAGTCGCCGATGCTCGGATGCGAATGTTCAATGCGGACGGTAGTGAATCGGAAATGTGCGGCAACGCGATTCGTTGTGTCGCCAAGTTCGTGTCCGATCGTGGCATCGTGCGGAAGCCCGAACTGAAGATCGAGACCGGGCGCGGCGTGCTCACGATGCAGCTCTTCACCGGAGCGAGTGGCAAGGTCGAACAAGTGACCGTCAACATGGGTACACCCATTTTGGAGTCGGCTCGCATCCCGACGACGCTCGCAGGCGATCCCCCGACGAACGCGAAACTCGATGTTGCCGGGATGACGATCGACGTGACCTGCGTCTCGATGGGCAACCCGCACTGCGTGACGTTCGTCGATGAAGTGAACGACGATTGGGTCTTGCGAGTCGGCCCGCAGATCGAACGTCATCCCGCGTTCCCTCGCCGCGTGAACGCCGAGTTCATCCAAGTCGTCTCGCGCGATGAGTTCATCATGCGCGTCTGGGAACGTGGCAGCGGTGAGACTCTGGCCTGCGGTACCGGCGCGTGTGCCAGCGCGGTTGCGGGTGTACTGACGGGTCGAACCCACCGCACGGTCACGGCCCACTTGCGCGGCGGCGATCTGAAACTCGAATGGTCCGCCAGCGGCGACATCTTCATGACCGGCCCGGCCACCGAAGTCTTCAGCGGCGAGTGGCTGTCTTCCGGGGCGTAAGCCCGCCTTTCATGTCTTCGTCTTGTTCCTCTCGGATTCTTGTTCTTCTCGGAGCGGGGGACGTGAGTCCCCTGAATCAGCGTGATTTGCGTTCATGGCCGGATTCAGGGGACTCACGTCCCCCGCTCCGAAATTCTGGAATGCGAGCGTGGTGATGCGCCGGGCTGACGCCCACCCACCACCAACCCGCTCACCCCGGCACGCTCAACGATTTTCCGTTGTCTTTCGGGCCGAGGCTCAGCAGGAACGGAACGGCCACGTGGCTCCAGCGATCTGGTGTGGGATAACGGTTCGCTCCGTCGGCCCAGCAGGTTTGCAGCATCTCGGTGTTGATGATGCCGGGGTTGAGCGGGATCGACGCCATGCCGCGCGGCAACTCCTGAGCGAGTGCCAATGACAAACCTTCGATCGCGTACTTCGTCGCGCAGTACGGAGCGACCTCGGGAGACGTACTGCGTCCCCAGCCGGAACTGAAGTTGACGATCACGCCCTTCTGCCGCGCGATCATCGCCGGGACAAAGTGTCGGATGACGTTGGCCACTCCGCACACGTTCACTTTCATCAGGTGATCGAACTCGTCGGCGGAGATCTTCCACAACGGAGCCGGTTCGTTCATCACGGCGGCGTTGTTGAGGAGCAGGTCTGGAACCAGTCCCGCCTCCATCACGGATCGCGCCCACGTCGCGACCTGCCCGTCATCGGCCACGTCCACGACATCGAAGCGGTGCGGCGCACCGAATCGCTTCGTCAACGCGGCGACATGCGTGGAAGAACGGCCACACCCGACGACCGTGTGTCCCGCCTCAATGAACCGCTCAACCATCTCGCGCCCGCAACCGCGAGTCGCTCCAGTGATGAGAACCGTGACCATGAAATGCTCCTTACTCTGGAACGCGGTGCAGCGTGTAGTGTCCGATCGCGGGCCACAGAGTTCGTTGGTCGGGTCGTCCGATTTCGCCGACCGAGACATCGTAGACGTGGCCCGGCTTCAGACCCTTCACCGTCAGCGAGACTGTTCGCGCCGCTTCATCAAGTGTCGCGTTCGTCACCTCACCCGTGTGACGGCCCGAGTCGGGAGTCGCGTAGTCTCCCTTCCAGACGCGCGTGTAGCCGCTGATTTTGAAGAGGTTCGTTTGGCGAGCCAGTTCCGGATCGACGGGATGAAAGAACTCGAGGTCAAAGCCGCGCGAGGTCGCTCGGATTTCTCGCAGGCCGTTGGGCAGAGCCGCATCCGGACTGAGTTTCACGATGTCGCCCATGTTCAGACCACCCGCCCAGCCTCCGTCTTGGAAGCCGCCGACGTAGATGTCGCCGGCCGGACTGATGCCGATGCAGATGGGACCGATGAAGCTCGACGAATCTTGCGACTGCGGCTTGCCTCCGCTGTTGGGAGTCGCCGAGGGCGGAGCCTCATTCGCCGACGTGGGCCGACTGAACGGATAGACCGCTCCCTGCGTCGCACCGCCGACATCCTGGATCGACATGCGGATGATCGAGTTGTTGTTGTACTCGACCGCGAGGAAGTGGCTGGCGAGGGAGTTGAGCGGCCACGCTTCCTCAGTAGGATGGGCACTCTTGCCCGTCCTCTCTTCTCCTTCCGAAGCAGGTCGGGCAGGAGTGCCCAACCTACGTGGCACAAACACCAACCCGTTCACACTCCTCGTCCACGGATGCGGGAGCTGCACGGCGGGAGGATCGGCGGGCGCATCCGGCTCCGGTTCGTGGCGGCTCGGGACGCCGTAGCGGTGACCGGTCTGGATCAGGTTCAACTCGTTGAACGTGTTTTGGACGCCCTGCTGATCGGTAACGAAGAGCCGGTCGCGATCGTCGATGGCGAGACCCGTTGGATAGCGGAGGCCGCGCGCGATCGACTCGGTCTTCCCGCGAGGATCGATCCGCAGGATGTCGCCTCGCCAGCGTGAGTTCTCCTTCGGGCGGTTCTTGAAGGCGTAGTCGCTGCCGAGGCCGATCAGCAGATTTCCCTCTGAGTCCTGCACGATGCCGCAGGTCCAGTCGTGGTAGTCGTCGGTGATTCCCCAGCCGGTGGCCAGCACTTCGCGTTCAGCGACTCTGCCATCGTCCTTCAGAATCAGCGTCAACAACTCGGGCTTGTGCGCGACGATGAGGCTCGGCTGACCGGGATGTTTTCCCGAGGGGGCCTTCGATTGCCAAAGCACGCCATACGGTGCGGCCAGTCCTTCGGTGAGCGTCGTCAGCTTCACGGACTTTATCGCTGCTTTCGACTTCGTTCCCTCGGTTTCGTGATTCATCGGTGAGCCGGGCGGCGTCAGCCCCCGGACCGCTTTGCCTTTCAGAAGTGTCCGAGGGCTGACGCCGCCCGGCTCACCAGATTCCTTCTGAGACACATGTTCCGCGTCATTGGACTCAACCCGATAAACGTGCCCCTTCAGCGACGTGAAGATCAGTCGGGACTGGTCGTCAAACGTCATGGCAGTCGGCATGATCGACCTCGGCAGCGGCAGCCGCTCGCCGCGAAAGCCGGGGACCGACGTGACACGATCGGACGCACTGACGAGCGGCGGCGCGGGCGGGTTCGGGCTGGTGGCCTCCACACGTTCCAGAGTCGTTGCGTAGTGGATCGACAATTGGAAATAAGCCGGTTGCCCCTCGAACGGAGCTTGGGGTTGGTGTCGCTCAAACGGGCGAGCAGTGGTCGGCAATTCTTTTGGCTGTGTCTTTTCCTGTCCTTCAAACATGATGGCGGCGGTGCTGTGGAGTGATTCGGGAACCGCACCCCGATGCCACGGGGTGATGGTCAGCTCACCGGTACTGCTGCGTGGATGGATACCAATCGTCCTTGCCCAACCCAGCGACTGACGATTCGGGTCCGGATGGAAGTCCTCACGAACCGAGAGCAAATGTTTCTGATCTCCCTTTCTAACAGTCAGGTCATAAGTGAAGTACCCCTCGTGAGAGGACACGAACTGCGTGAAGTGTGTTTCGTACTGCCAGCCATTCTCGGGTGAGATCACGTCGTCCGATTTGTTGTCGAGGAACAGGAGTTCGGACCGCTTGTCGAAGCCGGTGGCCAGCGCCACTCCCGCCAAGTCCCAGTACCAGCGTTTGCCCTCGCACCGCTGCCGCGCGAAATCGCCGAGCGTCCACGCGCGGAGGCTGCCCGTGTCGAGGTCAAACAACGCGCTGTGGCCGTTGTCGAGTCCGAACGCGAAGGGACGGGCCACCGTGTTCTCGGCCGATCCCGTCACGGTGAAGACATCGCGCACGATGCGAGCCTGCTCCCCCTTGTTGACCGTCAGCAATTGTTCGACGACCGCCGGGTTGGTTGGGGCGGTGAGCTTCGGATCATTCAGCGCTTCCCAGATTGCGGTGAGCTGGTTGTGGAGTGAGTTGGTTCCGTCCGCGTTGACCAAGATCGTCGGATGAGGCCGCTGATAGTTGGGCATCTCGACACCGGGCATGATCCGCAGCGGGGCGCGCGTCCAACGGGAGTAGTACTCGGGCCGCATCCGTTGCCCGATCAGATGCAGGTTCGATCCGCGCGTCCCCAGCGCCGTCACCTTCGGCGTGTAGTCCTTCACCGCATGACACGCCACGCACGAGAAGCCCTTGCCGCCGAGCAACTCGCGACCCGCGAGCAATCGTTGCGCGGCGAGTTGAGGGTCGAGGGTTGAGGGTTGAGAGCCAGAAGAAGAACGGGAGTCGGCGGCCTTTGTCTGCCCCTCCACTCTCAACCCTCCACCCTCAACCCCACCCGGCACCCGATCATGTCCAATCAAGTACGCCACCAGCGCCGACTTCTCCGCTTCGCTGTGCTGGAACCGAGGCATCCGGACGCGCAACCAACTGAGCCGAGGATTCTTCGGTCCACCTTGAATCGCCTCGGCCAGAGCTTCGTCGTGCAACCGGTCTCCCACGGCATGCAATCGCGGCGGGATGAGCGTCATGTGCAGACCGTTCAATGTTTCATCAGCCTTTGCAATCGCAGCGGCCAGTCGCGACAGCCCCTTCGATTCGTCTCGGTCATGGCAGGCGAGGCAGTTCTTCTGTTCGAGCAAGCGGGCGGGGTTGAGGGTGGAAGGTTGAGGGTTGAGGGGCAGAGGGTCGCGGTTGCCGTCTTGTTCATTCCGTTGGACTGCGGGTCGCCAGGACGCGACATACGCTCGGATTGCCTTCTCGTCCACTTGAGAGAATGACGGCTGGCTCGGCTGCCGGTTCGTTGCCTGCGTACAGCTCTTCATCCAATCGACATCGCCCCGCGCGAGCGAACGCGGCCGGGCGGAGAGTGATTGCGGACGGGAAAACTCATGACATGCCGAGCAGCGCGAGGACTCAATCAGCTTCCAACCGAGCTTCGCTTGCACGGGGTCTTCTATTGCCTTCTCTTTTCCAGTCCCCTCGCCCCGGCTTTGCGGGGAGAGGGCTAGGGTGAGGGGTTCTTCCTTTTTGCTCTTTGCCTTCGCTGCTCCGGTCCCCTCGCCCCTTTGCCCCGAAGACGAGGAAACAAGAAGAGCCAACACGATCTGCGCCCGCTCCTTGTCACTGAGCGACACGACCGGCATCCGCGCGTGTTCGTTCAATTGGCTCGGCTTGGCGAGCCACGTCGCCAGCCAATCGGCTGATCGGCGCTGGCCGATATCGGTGAGCGACCCACCGCCAAACGGTGTCGCTTCGCCGAGCTTGTCCTGCGTGTGACAAGCCAGACAGCCGACCGAGCGAATCAGCGTCCGCCCCTCCTTCAAATCCTTGTCGCGTTCCGAGTCCTTCAGCTTCGACGGCGCATCGAACGTCACCGACAGCGCCTGCTCGATCAATGCCGCCACCACTGCCTCGGCCTCGGCCTTCGAGAAGCCGAAGTGCGGCATCTTGCCTTCGGCCTTGTCTCCCGCCTTGCCCCCTCGCCTCGGCTCGGGTATCGCTGGATCGGTGGTCGGGAGAGGGTTAGGGGGCTTCTCCTCCGCTTTCTCTGCCGTCTTCTCGCCGACCGTCGTGTGCGTCCCCATCACCTTCTCGACCAACCAGGCCCGGCTCGTCCCCTGGCCGACATGCTTCAGGGACGGCGCTCGCAGGGCGGGTTGATGGTCGAGGGTTGAAGGTTGAGAGTCAGCAGAAGAGGCGGCATTCGTTGTCTTCGTCTGACCCTCAACCTTCAACCCACGTCCCTCAACTCCGCTGTGGCAGTTCGCGCAGCGATGAGCCTCGAACACCACGCGGCCGCGCGCGGCGAGAGCGATCTCGGGTGGGGCCGCTTCGTGGAAGAGGATGTGGTAAGGCAGTGGTTCGAGCGGGAAGTCGTTCGACGACCAGAAGAGCTTCAGTTGGGCGGCCTCACCCGTGCGAGTAAACGTCACCGCGAGCGGCTTCTCGCCAAAGCCGAAATCGAATTCGTCGCCGCTCACCCAGCCCGGCTTGTTCGCCTCACCACGCACGATGATCTTGTCATCGATCCGCACCTCGACTTTCCCCTGCACGAAGGCGTGCCAGCGTGTCTTCCCTTCGCCTCTCAGCAGGATGCGCCCCGACCACTTCGCGCTGAACGGTCCAGCGGCGAGCCGTTCGTCGGGCGCGTACTGGTTCCAGACGAACGCAATGTCGGGATCGACTCGACGCACGGCGTGGCTCGGCGTCGAGTACTCGGCCAGCAAACCGGAGGGCAACTCGTCCTCATCGTCCTGCGCGGTAAGGTTCTGTGCGAACGCGGACGAGACCATCAGCAAGGCGAGGCAGAGACAACGGCCGGTGCGCGTCATGTCGATCCCTTCACGAAAGCAGCCCGGCCAGAGGGCCAGCCGGGCCGTGTGATGTCATGGACTGAGGACTCGTCCAAAAACAGAGTCGTCTTTCGCTCAGCGAAAGAACGCCCTTTCGCGGAGCGAAAGGCGACAAACGGCGGAGCTGTTCTTGGACAGGTTTTTCGTTGCGTAGGCTGGACCAAGGGGTCCGGCCTACGATCTGGTCGCTCAGATCAAATCTCGTAGTCTTTCTCTTTGCTCGCGTCCGCACCGAATGAGGCTCGGAAGGACTTCTCGGCGGCGGTCACGGCTTTCTCGGGGCCGGTCAGACGGAGGAAGTAGACCTCCTTGTCCTTCGTCACGAGGACGATGCTGTGAGACTGATGGTTGGGTCGCAGTTCCTTCTTGCCACCCGCGAACGGCCCACCGGCGGTGTACTCGAACGTCCCCTTCACGTCGCTGAAGTGGTAAGCGCCTTGCGGGCATTCGCCGGTCGTGATCTTCACCTTGCGGCCGTCCGAACTGAACTGGCTGACCCAGCGTTTGAGATTCGCATCAACACCGCCACCGCCACCAGGAAACGACGAGATGACGAGTTCGGTCGGATGCTCATCTCCTTCCGCAGCGGGAATCTTGAACTGAGCGAGACGCAGCTTGTTCGATGGCTCTTGCTGCTTCCAAGAGGCCGGAACATTCAGCGTGATCTCGCCAATCTTCATCTCCTTCGCAGCCGCTTCGTCGGGCTTGCCCTTCACTTCTTCCTTCTTGTCCTGCGTGCGGCGAGCCGGTCCACGGTACGCGCCTCGTTCGTTGGAGGCGCGCTTAATGAATGGCGTGCGGACGTTTGCTCCGACCACGTTGCGCGTGGTTCGGTCGGAAGTTTGGCTGACTTGGGGCGCGGGCTTCGGTCCTGATGCGACCAGTGCGGCTCCGGCCACCGACATGTCGAGCGAGTACAAACTTGTGCGTGCGGTGATGAACAGCGTCTGGTTGTCGGGACCGCCGAACTTGCAGTTGGCGGGTTGTTCGGGAACGGGAATGCGGCCGATCAACTCGCCCGTGGAGGAGAGGACGACGACAGTCTTGTAGGTCGCGTAGATGCGGCCCTCTGCGTCGAGGCACATCCCGTCGGGACCGCCTCCGTCCAAAGTCATGTCGCCGGTGAAGATGATCTTGCCGGAGCCGAGCTTACCTGGACTGGTGATCTCATAACTCCACAATTCGCGCTTGTTGGGCTCCGCAACCAGCAACGTCTTGCCGTCCCCAGTGACGAGGATTCCGTTGGGCCGCGCGCGGTCATCGATCACACGCGTCGTCTTGCCCGCTGCGTTGATGTAATAGACACCCATGCACGGCTGGTCGATCTTCGCGTCGGCACCGTAACGCGGGTCGCTGAAGTACAGCCCGCCGTGACCGTCGAGAGCCAGATCGTTCGGACTGTTGATTGGCTTGCCATCGTAGCTGTCGCAGAGCGATTCGACCTTGCCGTCTTGCGGAGTGATCTTCACCACGCGGCGTGATCCTCCCTGACAGGCATACAGGTTACCGGCCGCATCAAACGCGAGACCATTCGCGTTGCCCGACGGCTTGAGGAAGTCACTCGATGTTCCGTCGGCCTCCACCTTGACGATGCGCGAGTTGGGGATGTCGCTGAACAGCAGAAACCCCTTGGGTGAGTAGGCCGGTCCTTCGGTGAACTTGCAGTCTCCGACGACTTTCTTCACTTCCGCGTTCGGCGCAATCAGGTCTTTCACGTCGGCCGCGATGAGCGACGAGGCGGTCAGCGACGACCCAGTCAGCACGCCAGCCAACAACAAACAAACAGAACGCTTCCAGCAACGCATCGGCAGCTCCTTGGGGGACGGTTCACGAGGCAGACATTGAGGCGGCGGATTGTCAGAATTCCCCCGCCGTTTTGCAAACGGGGCGTTCATCACAGTGGCCGCTCGGTATGTGGTCAGCAACTTGGTGATAGCCCTGTCGCTCAACACCATTAAGATTTTTTTGTAGCAGAATTCGTGAGAATTCTGACGACTCGACGGCTCGCCAGAAGTCTTACGACTTCTGCTACGTTCGATTGGTGAAGCCCTCGCTTGCGCGTCGGGCTAGTTCTGAAATGTGCTGCCAGAAAGGTGTTGGTCTGATGAATGTGCAGTCAGTGAGTGTGGGCGGGTTGGACTGTTGCGTGGTGGACGCGCTGCCGGCTGGGGCGGCACCGCAGATGATCGTGGTGCTGTGCCACGGCTTCGGCGCGTCGGGGACCGATCTGGTTCCGTTCGGTCCCGAGTTGCTCGAACACTCTCCCGCGTTGGCCGAGCGGGTGCAGTTCCTGTTTCCCGCCGCGCCGCTGGACTTGAGTGAGGCCGGAATGCCGGGTGGTCGGGCGTGGTGGCATCTCGACATGGCGAAGCTGCAACGGGCGATGACGACCGGTGAGCTTCGCGACCTGCGCACCGAACATCCCGAAGGACTCGACTTCGCGCGCGAACGTCTGCTGGAGTTGATCGCCGAGTGGAGCGAACGGAGCGGCGTCCCGCTGTCACGATTTGTTTTGGGCGGCTTTTCCCAAGGATCGATGCTGGCGACGGAAGTCGCGCTGCATCTGAGCGAGAACCCGGCGGGATTGATCGTGCTGTCGGGAACACTGCTCAATGAAGCCGTCTGGCGCGAACAGGTGTCACGCCGCGCTGGACTGTCGGTGCTGCAAAGTCACGGCACGACTGATCCGATCTTGCCGTTCCAAGCGGCAGAGTGGTTGCGGGACATGCTCACGGAGGCCGGGGCGCGGGTCGAGTTCATTCCGTTTCGCGGCGGACACGCCATCCCGATGCCGGTGTTTGAACGAGTCGCCGCCATGTTGGAATCGCTGGTGAAAACGTGAGCAAGGCTCCCGCCGGGCCACGAGTATCAAGTGACTTTCCACGCGACCTTTCAGCGTCATTCGCCCGCGTATGAAAACTTCGCAAGGACCCGGTTCCCACGGTCAGACCGATCTCGACCGGTTGTAAGGTCGCCACTAGACTCCGCGCGGTGGCGGCTCACCAAGAAAGTCTCATAACCGCCGCGCGAGAGATAAACGGTCCAAGACAGCGATTGCGGATTCGCAAGGGAATGCAGGCTCGATGAACGACACGTTTCGGATTTTGGTGCTGGCCGTGATCCAAGGGATCACCGAGTTCCTGCCGATCAGTTCGGACGGTCATCTGGTGGTTGGCAACGAGTTGCTCAAACGTTGCCAGAGCGGCCCCATCGCGAAAGAGTCGCTCACGCTGATCCTCGCGCTGCATCTGGGGACGCTCGGTTCGATCGTGGTCGTCTATTTCGAGCGACTGAGAAAGATTCTCGCGGAGCTGGATTGGCGGCTCTGTCTGACGATCGTCCTGGCTTCGATTCCGGCCGCGATCATTGGTATCGGATTCAAACAGACGTTTGAGGCGATGTTCGAGTCCCCTTTGCTGGCGGGATATGGCTTCCTGCTGACGGGTGGCGTGCTGTTGATTGGGCAGATGTATCAGGGAGGACACATCGGCGAGCGGCGGTTGCCGTGGCCGATCTCGCTGATTATCGGTTGCTTTCAAGCGGTGGCGATTCTGCCGGGCGTCTCTCGTTCGGGCTGCACAATCTCGGGTGGTTTGATCTGCGGGATGGAGCGCGAGTCGGCCGCCACGTTCTCATTTCTGATCGCGATCCCCGTCATTGGCGGTGCGGTGTTGCTCGACGCCGTGAAGCTGCTTCGTCCCGGTTCGGCCGATGCTTTGAACGTGCCGTGGGGCATCTATGGCATGGGAGCACTGGTCTCATTCTTCGTCGGCATCGCCGCGCTGCGGTTTCTGATTCGGATGCTCTCGAAGCAAAAGCTGCACTGGTTCGCCTATTACTGCCTCTTTGCGGGAGCCGTGACGATCGGCTGGCAGGCGAGCGAAGGGAAGTGGTAGCGGTGCGTCATTCGTCCTCAAACAAGCGAACCCCACCGGGCTTGCCCCGGTGGAAATAGGTCTTTGCACTACTTGCTCAATCACTCGAATCGGCGCGGTGAGTAGTGCAAAAACCCGCGAGCCACCGGGACAAGCCCGGTGGGGTCGCGGGATTTAGGATTCGTCCCTCGCCTGCCGACGCGGGCCGTGAACGACTGCGGTACGGATCGCGGCCATCGCGATGACGAGCGGGCCGAGGAACCCTGGTGTGAGGTAGAACCACCAGACCACTCCCAACAGCAACCATGAGATGGTCACGCGGGTACTCAACCACTCGCCCCATTCGAGCCGGATGAAATACCTCAGCGATGGGATCGCGATCAGGCTGAGCAGCAGCCCGAGCAGCAAGGCCAGCCAGCGGCGGTCGATGAGCCAGAAGCCGACTTGCGGCGCTTCGGCCGTCGCCACAGTTCGCAGTGCGTGCGGGTGATCGACGAACTGTTCTTCGAGGTGGCGGAGCGGCCGGTCGTTGAGCGGCTGTTTGTCGATCGTGGCCGTTCGCTCCAGATCGTTGATCGTTTCCACGATGCCGCGCCAGCGTTCGAGTCGCGCTGTGAGAGTTGTCGATGATTGAGCAGTGCGCGACGGCAGCCGTGCCGCGACGCGCGACTGAAGCTCGTCGATCAACTCGCGATTGGCCGCCGCCGCGCGCGGGTCGTTGACGAGCGATCTCTGTCGGTCGAGCAGCATCTCCAACCGATCGAACGCGGCATCCATCCAATCGGTCTGCGGCAGTTCACCTCGTCCAATTACCAAGCCATTGCGATGTGGCAGAACCGTGACCAGCGATCGAGCCACCTTCACATGAGTCGGCCACGGCAGCACGGCCAATTCGCTGCGCGCGTTGCCGGGCGACGGCGGGAAAGACTGCTCCCAGACCAGCGCGAGGATCGACTCGCGCCCGCCGCCGACGAGCGGCACTCGGAGCGGTCCCGTGGTGGCGGACGGCAGCGCGAGCGGCCGGTCATCGAGGAACAGCGAGATCGGTTGCAGACCGGCGGGAAGATCGAACTCAATCGCGTCGCGCGTCTGCGACAGGAACGCGCGGGTCAACCCGCGACGGCCTCCGTCGGGGGTGAGCCACAGCGCATGGTCGAGCAACCGCACGAGCGGCTCATCGACTTGAGCCGTCGCCGCCTGGCGGTGCAATCGCACGGGAGCCGCTTCGAGCCGATACATTGCGGAGGTCGCGTCGGGCGACCGTTCGGAGAGGAATTCATCCGCCCAGCCGGGCGATTCATCCGGCTTGAGTTCCGTTCCGACGAGCGGCGTCCAAACATCGGCCGGAGTGGCGACGAGACACATCTCATGCGAGGTCGCTTGCAGCGGCGCGGGCCACGGCAGCTCCCAGTCTCCGCGTGCCGGCTCTTCGACCACGATGTCGAACGACAGCGTGACTTCCGTCGGATCATTGAGCGGCAGCGTCAGGTCCAATCGTCGAAAGCCATCGGCTGGCTCGTGCCACGTCGCCTCGGCCTGCTCGATCCGTACCCGCGCGGGATCGACGGCATTCGCGGGGAAGCGGACTCCCAAGCGGCGCGGCGATTCACCGAGCGGCGTGAGCCACAACTGGCCCGTCAGCTTCCAGCCGCGCGCGTCGGTCTTGGCGAGCACGGCCACGGTGCGCGCGGTGCATTGAGCATGACGCGACGACACGCTGATGACCGCCTTCGGGTCGGGATCGGCGATCTGATAACGCGCCACCAGCACTGGCGAGTTGTTCTCCGCCGGATCGGTCGCAGCTTCGAACGGAGGAACATTGCGGGGCAGTTTCAGATCGACATCGACATCCGCCTCGCGAGACAGCTCCCACACCGATTCGACCAGTTCCGCTTCCTCACATCGCACGACGGGCAGTGGCACATCTTGGCCGTGACGCAGCGGCATTCCCGCCTTGAGCGTCAACTGTTGCACGCCGGTCGTTTTGTCGCCGAGGAACACCACGACGCGGTTTGGCGAGGCTCCCTGCTTCGTCTCCGACCAGCGAATCAATCGTTCGGCACCGTTCTCGCGAATCGAGATCGACTCAATCTGCAACCGACGATCGACGAACAGCACATGCTGGTAGACGGGGGCTTGTGTGGCTTCGAGCCGCGCGTCGAGCGTCCATTCCAGCCGACGCTTGTCGATGTGGCCCGATTGCGTCCAACGCACGGCCCGGCGACGCGCGAGTTGCGGTGAGATCGCGAACTGCGGCGATTCTCCTTCGCGCGGTTGAAACACAATGTGCGGTCGCCCCATCGGCGGGGACTCGCCCCACGCCGCGAGAAACTCCGTCGCTGACAGCCCTGCCGCCGATTCGAGATCGAGGTTCTGGGCCTCGACGCGGAACTCCGAACTCGCGCCGATCCACCACCAATTCTGCTGCGGCACCACGCGCACGGCACCGCCGCGTGTCAGCCCGAAGCGCGGCATCGGGACTGCGCCATTCGATTCGAGCGTCGGGATCAGCAGTGTCCCTTCCAACGAAAACGGTCGTCGCTGCGGTCCATCGAACGTGACGCGCAGTTTGGGAACGCCCTCGACGGCGCTGACAACTTCGGTGCGGAGCAACCCGGCAGCGCGCACATCGCCGTCACGCAACAGGCACCCGTGTGGCAGGTCCAGTTCGAGAGAATCGAGCGGGCCATCGAGCGGAGTGCAGCGCAAGCGGAATCGCAATTCGGCGACCGACGGTCGGACATCGAGCACTTGTAGCGCCGAGACCTCGACCCGTCCCGGCTTCGGTTCCGGTGTCGCGACCGACCAGCGGGATTCGAACTGCGATGTCGAACCGCAATCGAGTGTGATCGTGCGCCGATCGGCCGAGCGGGTAGAAGCTCCGCGTCCGCCCAAGACTTCCAAGAACTCGACCGGCTCGGGCAACTCCAGCGACCATTGAGAATCGACGACGCGCGGGATCGACGACGTGAAGCCGCCTCCCGCCGTGGTCTTGTTCGCGACGCGTTTCAGGTCCAGTTCGACATCGAACGCTGTCGCCGTTGCGATGCGCGGCAGAACGATCACAAAGCCGCGACCGTCGGGAGCCAGCGTGGTGGAATGGGGTTGTCCGTTGACGCGGCAAGCGTCCGCTCCCGCCAGCACGGCGTCGGTGATCGGGATGAGAATCGAGTGTTCGGTCGAGTCATTCAGAACGTGGATGCGGAACTTCGCCTGTAAGCTCACGCTGCCCGAGTTGCTCACCACGGCGCGATACCGGGCCGACGCAATCAGCCAGTCGGGAGCGGGAGCCGCCGCGTGTGCCGCTTCTCGCAATCGCGTCAGCAACTCGGGCGCGACGTAGACCAACGCCTGCGTCTGCGACGGCAATCCGTCCGCATCGACGGGGACAAACACCGAATTCGCGGCTCGTGCCACTGCTGCCGCCGACTTCGCTTCGGCATCGACACTCCACAGCAACGAGTCCGCGTGGAAGGCCGTCACGCCGGAAGCCGCTTCGTTCGAGGAAGCCGTGGCGGTTCCGTTCGTACTCGGTTTGCGAGTCGCCTCGCGCGACGGGACAGCGGATCGCGGGGGAGTTTCCTGAGCCAGACTGCCCGTTACCCAACGGCTACCCAGCGCGAGGCCACACAGAACGATCGCCGTTCCGCGAAATGCTCCGAGAGGAAAGCTGTGCGTGCTGCCACCGGGAACCAGCGTCGAAGGGTGTCGAGGCACGAGCAGTGAACGTCGCGGCACCAGCAATGCCACAATTGTGCCCGCGATGCCGCCACCGGCCATCTCGGCGTAGGGCGATCCGCTGCACAGCGCGAAGCCGACGAGAACCGTCAGCCAGTACGCGGCCAGTCGGTCGCGATACTTCCAGCCGATGATCCGCACGACGATGCCGATCAACAGTGAAATCGCGAGTGCGATCCACGAGAGGAGCCGCGTCCGCGTGGCGTGCCACGTCTCCAACCAGAGTTCCTCGGGGACTTCCAATGACGACGCGCTGTGAACTTGCCATTCGACCGGCGCGATCAACTCGCCGTTCAACTCGCCCACCGACGAGGTGGGAGTGGAACGCGGTTGCAACAGCTCACGCCACGCGGCAATCGCGAACGGGTTGAAGAGCGTTTCGCCGCGCGATTGACCGAGCGGTCCGAACAGTCGCTCGGTCCATATGGGCTGTGGCAGTGGCCGCGCGAGCCGAACGCCCAGTGGTTCCGAGAACAATCGGACCGAAGGGGGCAGCGCGAACTCCCAGTCGAATCCGAGAACCGTCGCCGCCACGAGTGGGACGATCACACGCCGGTGGTCGCGTACCGCGCGGCCTCGTGCCGGGACGCGGTACAACAACTCGACCACATCGCGCCGCGCGGCACTGAGGCCGGGAATCAGCAACGACTCACCTTCCGAGTTCGGAACGATCGCCTCGCCCGCGACGGTCGCTTCCTGCAAGACAGCGGGCGATGGCAGGCGAATCCGCAGCGTCTCCTGTGTCGCTCCGTTCTCCAGCCGGATCCGGGCGCGATAAAGATCGAAGCCGTCCGAGTTCAACGAGATCAGTGACCGCAGTTGCAACGTGACCATCGCGGGATACTCGCGCGACGAGATCGCGTCGCGCGGCGCGATCGACAGTTCGTCGTCGAAGGCATCGTACTGCCACGCGTTGATCGTGAACGACGATCCCGCGTCGGAGGCGATCGCCGCGCGAGTCGCTTCATCGGTCGCGGTCGTTTGCGGGTCAAGCCCACGCGCGTCGATCGACAGTTCGAGTGACTCGGGCCTGCGCAAACGGAGTCGTCCGCGCCGCTCGGACGACTGCGGCACGAACAACAAGGCGGGATGCGCGGCCACCGGCCAGCGATTGCTCCGCAACCCTTCGATCTCAATCGGGCCGGCGGGAAGGGGCGGCAGTCGCAACTCCCACAGTTCGCCCGCAGACGGGCAGTTCCATTCAGCATGTTGCGCGACGGGGAGCCGCACCGCCGTCAGTTCGCCCGGTCGCGGCAGCAGCACCGACCAGCGAACCTCCGGCCCCGGCTGCGTCAGATAGACGAGTAACCGATCGAGTGGTGAACCATCCGCGCGACACCGAATTTGAAATCGCTCGCGGTACTCCGCCGGAGCCGCCTCCACGATCACCTCGGTCGTCGCGGAGACCGGCCGCAAGCGCGTGACCAGTTGCAGTGTGCCAGCTCCTTCGGGTGTGTCGCCACGAAACCAGAACTCGGAGTCTTTGCGAGACGCCGCACGCCGACGCAGTCCCGACGTGACCGACTCATCGGGGGCCGAGACTCGTTCGAGCCGGGCGTCCTCCGACAGCAGTGGATTCAATCCGGCGGGGACCACCAGACCGAGTGTCGTCTCGATCGAATCGTAGTTAGTGAACTGCGGCACCGGCAGCGCGAACGGCTGGCCGATCGCCACCGAGCGTCGTCGGGCGAGCACTTTCACCGTGTGAGGTCGGCCCGGTTCGATCGCTTCCAAAAACTCGACCGTCAACAACGTGTGGCCACCCGGCTGAGATTGCACGTCCCACCCGGCCAAGCGCGACGTGCCCTGTTTCGACACGAACTGCACGTCGGTGATTTCCCATTCGGGCGGAAATTGGCATCCCGTTTGAAAGCCACCGCCGCTCGACGATGCCCAACTGATTTCCGAAGTGAGCGTCCACGAGTCCTCGCCCGTTTCCAGCAGCCCGACCACTTGAGCCGCCAGCGACGCGCGCGGCCGGCGCACGTCGAGAATCAGTTGCGCTTCTCGCAGCAATTGGCGGAACGAAAAGACTTCGCCTTCAGCCGCCAGCGTGACGGCACCTTGTTGTCGGAAGCCGTTCGCGCGGAGTGACCGGAGTTGAATCGGAGCGACGATCGTCAGCATCTGCCGCCCCGTCGAGAAGACTCCGCCGGGAATGTCGATCTGCGGCGAGACCGTCGGCTGTCCCGGCTTTTGAACGGCCAAGCCATCAATGCGAATGGGCCGCAGGCGACCCTGCAAGGGGCCGGGCAGTTGCACGGTCAGCGTCCCCGCCGCATCGGTCTGGTTGGGACGACTCCATGTGAGGGGGACATCAGCGTCGTACGTCACCGCATAGACTTCGACACTCGCCGGAACCGAGAACGTGACTTCCGTGACCGGTGCGTTGAAGACCTCAATTTGGAAGAGCGATTGAAACCGCAGGTCTTCCTCGCGCACGACTGCCCCCAATTCGTACTCGTACAACAGCGTCGGCTTGCGGGGGAGCGTGCCGCCGCGCGGAGCGACCGCCAACCGACAACGACGTTCGCTGCCGAGTGGAATTCGCCAGACCTGCCACTGCGCGTCCGAACCCTCGTCGATCGGAAGTGCTGCGGGAGTCGCCCGGATGATCCGATCGCGCGGCACTTTCAATTCGATCACAGACACTGCCGCTGCGGGAACAACCAGATCGAAGTCGATCTCACCTGGCAGTCGGCGTTCTGCGGCACTCCAAGTTGCGATCAATTCACCCGTCGGCGCATCGGCCAGCAACCACGATTGGCCAGCCGCGTCGGAACCCCACACGGCCGGTCGGTCTGCGGAGTTGAGGTCCCCTTTCCACGCCAAGTCTTGCAGCGCGATCCCGATTTCCCCGAGCGGGTGCAGTACCGGATCGGTGCCGACACGCTGGACATTCAGTGTGGCACGCCCTTCGCGCAGTGACTCGCCCACCAGCGTGGCCGTGTACCGCGCGGTCGTGATCTGCGCGCGACGCGGCCCGCGTTCAGCCAACTCAGCCGAGTTCAACAGGCGATTGAATTCCTCGCGCGGCACCGCCACGGCTTGCAATGATTCACGCGGCCAGTCCTTCAATCGCTCGGCAGGAACATCCACGCGGTGAATGCGCGACAGTGCCGATTCCGGCGGAGCCGCACTCGCGCTCAGACCGCTCGCCACGAATGACCAAGCCGCCAACAACAACAGGCAATCCTTCGTCATCAGGGCCATCACCTTGTTGGGGCTGCACCATTTGTAGGGTGGGACCAGCGGCGCTTCGCCGCGCCGGCCCACCATGATTTTTCGCCGCTTCTTAGGATCGGCGCAGCAATCACTGTCGCATCGTGGCGGATGCTGCCAGCATCCGAACCGACGCTGGCAGCGTCGGCCACGACAGTTATTGCTGCACCGATTCTTGGTGGTGGGCCGGCGCTCGAAGCGAGCTGGTCCCACCCTACATTGAACAAGGCGATGGCCCTGCTGCGTCATGACACGCCACTCCCGCTGTCCATGTGGACGCCATCGCGGCTGTCGTGAGGAGGGAATCGCATCAAGGTTGGGGACGAGCCTGATGCTCCCACGAACGAGTCCAGCGAACTGGCATGCGCGGCCGAGAGTTCTTCCGGTGACGGCAGCGTCAGGACAGTGCCGAGATCGCGACGACGGAACCAACTTTCAATCAACACGGCGATGGTCGGAAAGACCAGCCCCACGACCATCGGCTGCAACAACAGCTCCAATGGAGCCGCGTGCCACAGGCCAATTGTCGCGAGCAACAGTCCCGCGATGAGGATCGTCAGGACGTGCCTGAGCGACGGAATTCGCAGCATCGCAAAGCCCGCCAGCAACGACAGTCCCGCGCCGAACAGCACGATCATCGGTCGGCTCATGACTTGGAATGACAACGCGCGCGGCGCACCGAACTGACTAAAGGCGTACAGGTTCCCGGCCAACTCGGGTGAGTCAATCTCAGCGGCGGTCATCGACGGGGGGCCGGAGTCGGCTCCGATGCGTTGCCGCAATTGGCTGGGACCGGGGTCCGAGAGGCGATACCAAAACAGACCTTGTCGCCGCCAACGAAACATCGGCGTGGCCGACGACGGGTACGTGAAGACGTGCCGATCGGTGGGCAGCACCACCTGCCAGACGACCTCGGCCATCCACGAACCTTGTGGCAATTGCGGTGAGACCAGCTCGACCGCATCCATTCCCCCGGCAGGCGTGAGGCAACGCAGCTCGTAGTCGATCGTCAGCAGATGGTCCTGAGAATGCGGTGAGGACTTGAGGAGACTCGAATCCGCCGAACTGACCGAATCCATCGCACGGCTGGAATCGGGCAGACGCAGCGTGAACTTGCGCGATCCGGCGGGCTGTTCGACGACATCGCTTCCCGGCGCGAGCGGCGTGCGATCCCAGAAGACTTGCGTCAGTTCCGCCTGCTGCGGCAGCGTCATGTTGAGCGACAGTGATCGGGTAGCGACGCGGAACTGCGCCCGGAACTGCCCGACTCCCGACTGTCCGACGACCGCCGTGACCAGTCCTTTCGAGACCCGCGCCGTCCCATTCGCGCTCCCGCGCGAGCGTGCCAGTTTCAGCACGAACTCGGGAGACGAACCGTCGATCGCCCACAGCCACGCTTCGGGCCGTAACGGTAGAGGTTTCCAAGTGGCTGTTCCGGCTGCGGCCTCGAACCACTCGGTGCGAGCCAGTGAGAACCGCGATTGCGAGAACGCCTCGTCACCACTCTGCACGATGGGAATCGCCACGGTCCCCTCGACCACGGCCGCCATCTCATCGGGGATGCGCACGAAGAATCGGGCTTGAACTTCAAATCGGCCGATCTTCGGTTCGGGCAGCGTGAGGCGGACGAGTCGCATCTGCGGATCGGTGTCCTCGCTCCACTCGGCATTCAGTTCCACATCGCGCTCCGCGAAGAAACGGACGCGCTCGGCCGACAGGTCGCGCGGGACTTTCAGTTTCAATTGCGTCAGCCGTTCGTAAGCGACATCGCAGGTGATGCGTTGCACGACTTGAATGCGATCGTTCTGCCAGACCGCGTCGCTGGCTGACTCCATGCGCAGACGTCTTTGCTGCGGAACGATTCGCAGCGACAGCTCTTGCTCGTCGCTGTCGATCCGATAGCCGGACCATTTCAAACCGCGCAGCGATTCGGGCAACGCAGCCTGCTCCAGCGTCATCGCGGGTGTTGGCCGGAGCAGCGTCTCGCCGAGCGCCGTCAGTTCGGTCTCCACGTTCTCGGCATTGGCCACGATCAGCGAGACAGTCGGTGAACTGGAGTCTTTCGCGCGTGGCAATGTCAGCGCCGTGTCGTCTGGTCCTTTGAGTGGTCGCCGGGCACGCAGCCGGATTTGAAACGCCGCGTTCTGCCGTTTCACCAACCGCAGGCGGATGTCGTTGCGGTCCTCATCGAGCGACCGCGCTTCGACCAAACCAGGTGGGTCGATCCCGTCGATCAGCCAGCCTCGGGCCTTCCAATCCGGCCAGTGAATCGTGACCTCGGACAGACTGTCGCGAAAGACTTGGTATTGCAGGACGGCCTCGAGATTCAATTGATGCACGGCGGCCGAGACGTGCAGCTTCGGCTCGACCAGAAAGTACGGTTCGATCGGCTCGACACCGACGATCAGATGGAATGGCTGCGACAGAAACCGGTACGCACGCGTGACGGGAGCCGCACCGGCCGACGTGCGTAATGAGCCTGCGTCGATCCTCAAAATGTTCGCGTCTTTGCTCTGCGAGTTGGACGACAGACGCAGACCATCGTGCGGCGCGAGACCGATCTCACCGCTCTGCTTCCGCGCTCCCTGAACGTCGAACCCGTCCAGCTTGAGCTTCTTCTTTTCCGGTGCAGGAAGTCGCACCGTCCAATGCAGTCGCACGGGACCGGCCGTCGGTTTCTCCAGCGAGACGATCACGCGATTCGGCGTGGCCGGATCGGGCCGCTGCGTGGGTGAGTCGTCGCCATCGAGCGTCAATACTTCCGCACCGGCGGGCAGCAACACCGCGAACGATGTGAAGGTCCCTTGAAGCGCCTGCACCCGTTGCTGCACGTCGAGTAACACCGCTTCGGCATCGACGTGAGCGAGGATCGTCGTGTTGGATTCGAGCGAAGATTCCGTCGGCGACGCGACGGGAGCCGGTTGCCAGTTGAGTTCGACGCGCGGGCTGAGTCCATCGACGCGGCTCCCTAAACCGAAGGCTTCAAACTGCGTCTTGTCCCCTTCGACGGCAGTGATCTCGAGCGGTGTTTGATCGCCTGCTTTCGCCGTCGCCGCGCGATGCGGCACCGTCAGCTTGAGCTTCGCCACGGGCGAGGTCGGCAGCGACAACAGCAATCGCCGCGTCGGCAACTGGCGGCGAATCGGCACGCTGAGCGTCAGGTCCAACTGATGCGGCCCCACACCGCGAAACCACCAGACGTAGCCGCGATCGCGATCTTTGTCGCCGGGAATTTGCTGGCCTTCGCCGGTGTACTCAAACTTCGTGAGCACCGCTTCGTTCAGTTGCAGCGGGACACGCACGTACTCGTTCGCCTGCCTCAGTCGCACGATGACCCGCGCGGTGAGCAGCGCCCGCTCATCGTCCGCTTCGCCTGTCAATTCGATTGACGAAACGGCTGCCGCCGGAGCCGTCTCACGCTTGGCGGATGGCGGGTTCGTGATGAACTCGACATAGCTCTCCCACGTCGCGTTGGCCAGCACGGGAATGAGTTCACCGAGTTTGTTCGGCAGGTAACGGACTGCGACCGGAATGGCATCCAGCGGCGAACGCGAATCGGGATCAGCCTTGGCCGAATCGGGCGGCATCGCCAGCGCGGCAGCAGGCTTCGTCGGCGACGCGGCATCGGCGGGCGGAGTCGGCTCTTGCGCCGAGGCAACTGCCGCGACGAGCCACAGCGCACAGCCCAACGCCAGTGCGAATCGCTCACCCCGGTTCATCGCAAGTTTCCCTTCGGCCGCGTTCCGCATCGGCCATGGTGATGATGTTCCACTCATCGTCGCAATGTCGTCTTTCGC
>JAYTQJ010000263.1:0-2034 GCA_043746775.1 Schlesneria sp. | reverse complement strand
GCTTCGACGTGGCCGTGAGAATGAGAAACAGCCTTCACTTCCTCGCACGGCCACGTCGAAGCTCCGTGACCGTGGCACACGAAATTGAAAAAGGCGATGGCCCTGCCGAAGCACAGCCCTCAATTGGCATCGCCTGATCGGAACCGTCAATCTCGCCGCCACCACCCGCAGCTTCACACGACAATCTCAACGACTCTTCACCAAACTCGGCATTGTGGATTAGGCGATGGCCCTGCTCTCAACCCACCCGATGAACCGAAATTGTTCACTGCCAATCACTGTTCTGACGGCGGATTCATCGTACTCGCGCGGCTCGGGAACGGTCTTGTTGGGTCTGTCGGCTTCTGCAAGAATCCCGCCCCTTCGGCGGGGTTTGAGCCTTCTGGATTGGCTTGCCACCCTTCGCTGACCGAACAAGGATGTTCCCACCATGCGTCGCCTTTCGGCTTTGTTTTTTGGAGTTTTGCTCGGCGGCGTGCTGGTCTACGGCGGATTCAATTACCACTTGGTGCGAGCCAACGACGGCTATCTGGTCGTGGGTCGCACCAGCGTGGCGTTGGAAGACGCTTACGTGGACATCCGCAACTGGGGCTTCTCCGACTGGCGCAAGCATCCGACTCTAACGCGCGACATGCTCAAAGCCGGACACGGCGAGCGTGTGCAGGCGGCTGTTCAAGAGGGACTTGTGGACGAAGCCCTCAAGGGAATCGGACTGACCCGTCGCGCGGGTGACGATGCGTCGCGACGCTGATTGTCGTCCGGTCTTGAAGACGATGATCTCTGACAGTTGGTCTGCTGACTGGCACGGGGCTGTTGGGTGCCGAGAGAAGAACCCCTCACCCCCGGCCCCTCTCCCCGCAAAGCCGGGGCGAGGGGAGAAGATGGCTCCGCCAACAAACGTGTTCCTGTTCACCGTGTTCCTGTCTTTCGGACGCAATCTCGACGATGACCGGACCTCACTACGATGACACTGACGCGAGCCACAGCCAGCGACCACGCACGCGGAGAGCTGGTGAAGAAATCGTAGAACAGGCGGCTCGCCTGTTTGTTTTGTCCGAGAAATTAAGCAGGCGAGCCGCCTGCTCTACGAAAAAATCACAACCTCGGTGTGCGACGTGGTCTCGATGGTCCGTGTTGGCCGTCCTCGTCGGCGCGATCGGTTGTCAGGCACTTCAGCGCCCGGCTCCCATCGCCTTGCCGACACGCCGCGCGATGGAGAACGAACACCTGCTCGTCCGCAGCGATGTCAAACTCCCCAAGAACCACAAGCTGCTCCGCGACCTTGATGGCCTGCGCGACGAGATCGCTGAAACATTGCAGCTTCCCGTTCAGAAGCAGCCGGTCACGGTCTATCTCTTCTCAGATGAAGTCCGTTACGCACAGTACCTGCATGTCCGTTACCCCAAACTGCCGCCGCGCCGCGCGTACTTTGTCGGCACCGCCAAGGAGCTGGCCGTCTACACGTTCTGGGGCGAGAAGATTCAGGAAGACCTGCGGCACGAGTACACGCACGGCGTGCTTCATGCCTCGTTGCAAGATGTTCCGCTGTGGTTGGACGAAGGGTTGGCCGAGTACTTCGAGGTTGCCAGTCGCCCGGCGGGATTGAACCGCGACTATGCCTCGCGCGTGGCGAGTGACTTCGCCAAGGGCTGGCATCCCAATCTGGAACGACTCGAATCGCTCGAAGCCGTCGGTGACATGCAGAAGGCCGACTACTTGGAGTCGTGGGCCTGGGTTCATTTCCTACTGCACCACAGCGATGACTCACGCGAGGTGCTGCTGAGCTACCTCCGTGAACTCCAGACGAACGGCAAGCCGGGTTACCTCTCGACCCGCCTTCGCGCGACGATCCCTCACGCCGACGAACGCTTCGCCGCCCACGCCGCATCGCTGTCGAGCGGCCTCGTCACTGTGAGCGACGAGCGGTGAGCGGTGGTGTCATGTCGGGCGCGATGAACCGCCTGTTGAAAAAGGGAGGGCGAGGCTCCTGCCGAGCCGCATGTGTGTGGAATATCACTTGTTTCTTGCGGCTCG
>JAYTQJ010000262.1:0-2034 GCA_043746775.1 Schlesneria sp. | reverse complement strand
GCACGGCCACGTCGAAGCTCCGTGACCGTGGCACCCTGTTTGAATGAGTCGATGGTCCTGTGAAACACTGCGGCACAGGTTTTCGTTTCGGGAAGACTCCGCCTATCATCCGACGCCTCGCGGCGACCTGCCGTGAACTGTGTGTCCCGCATTCTTCCTCGTCATCGCCTCGAAAGGACCGTCATGTCTGTTGTTGGTCTCCTGCCTGAGCAACTTGCCGAACTCCGTCAGTTCGATTCCCCCACGGTCTGCAACGCTGTCGAGTTGTGGAACCTACGACCGCGCAACACTGGCTATATGAATTCGTCGATCAAGGCGTGCTTCCCGGCGTTTCCACCGATGGTTGGCTATGCGTTGACCTCGACCTTTCGCAGCATGGCTCCTCCGCGTGGAGGTGACGCTTACGGCAGCATCGGCGCACAGCTCGATGCGTTCTCGACGATCCCCGGCCCACCGGTTCTGATCTTCCAAGACCTCGATGAACCATGCGCGTCGGCGACGTTCGGCGAAGTGATGTGTTCAACGTACAAGCGGTTCGGCGCGCAGGGCTTGATCACATCGGGAGCGGGACGCGACCTCGCGCAAGTCGAGGGCCTCGGTTTTCCCGCCTTCACCAATGGCGCGATCGCGGCACACGGCTACTGCCACATCATCCACATCAACGTGCCAATCACAGTCGGCGGGTTGACCATCTACCCGGGCGACTTGTTGCACGGAGATCTCAATGGCGTGACGACGATCCCGCACGAGATCGCGTCGGAAGTTCCGCAGGTCAGCCGCGAAGTCGCCATCGCCGAGGCGATCATTCTCGACTATCTCAAGCAACCCGATGTCACTGTGACGGGCTTCAACGCGGTGCGCAAGGAGTGCGGCGATGTCATCGCCAAGCTCGGCAAGCGGCTGCGGAAGGAGTAGGTCGGAGAGTTCGATCTGAAGTCCGGAGAACAGTCTGTTGAAAAATGTAGGATGGACGCCCTCGTCCGTCCGTTTTCAACTAGAAAGCACTCGGACGAGGGCGTCCAAGCTACGTTTTTTAACAGGCAGTTAGCTCGACTTTTGCCACCCTTGGCAAAAGTCGAGGTTAGCTCTGTTAGCCGGACTTCTCTTTTAAAAGTCGCTGGCTTCAAGAAGTGGCGTCCGACGCAGCCGACCTCACCACGTTTCCTGCCAGTTGCCACGGTGAACGTGCAACTGTCGCCCCGCTTCAAATCGTTCGGGAGAGACGGCGGGAACGCGCACCCAGACCGGCTCGTCGTGGTAGTGACCTTCGATCGAGAGGTGTGCCCCGAGTTCGTCTTCGTCACTCAATTCTTGTGACTGCCAGCGCACGGTACTCACTTGCGAGAAGATGCTCAGCAGCGAGACCACATCGACTTCAAACTTGGAGCCAAACGTTTGGCCATCGTTCGGGCCGCCGACCACTTCGGTCAGTGCGGGAAAGACGGTGATCTCCCAACCCGACGGAGCGAGAAAGTAATGGCAGCCAATTGGCCCCATTGCTTCCAACGGCTGAATTCTCGCAGCAACTTCATCAGCCAGTGCGGCCAGCCATTCCGGGGGAGTGTTCATGAATTCGGTTCCATCGAGAGGGGCATCGGCGAGTGACCGTGGTCACTTCAGTGGAGATCAGGGGAGTCGTCCCGTGGTGGACTTTGCAAGCACGGTGCCGGTGAGAGGCCTTAGGAGGCTTGAAGCGACATGATGCCAAAAGTCACCGGCACGAGACCTTCGCAACTGAACGAATCCCGCTGAGCGACGTAACTGGCTCACGCTGTTTCACCGTGATGACGAGTGCAACTTGTACAGACCGACCTCACGCGAGACCGTTCAGGGAATCCATCGGCAGTGCAGGTGTTCCCGTTCATCCAAGCAAGGCAACTGTCGCGACCGACAGTACCGGCGAAACTGCTTTGTCGTGCTCAATTGTCGTGTTGTCCGCGCGGCTCGCAGGCCACCGGAACTCGTGACGAGAATGGAAATGCTAACGACGCGATGCCAATGCTTGACGGAATGTTCACCCCGGTTGGCAGCGCC
>JAYTQJ010000261.1:0-10471 GCA_043746775.1 Schlesneria sp. | reverse complement strand
AAGCACGGCCACGCAAAGCCGTGACCGTGGCACCCAACTCAGGGCCTGCTCGCTGCTAATGGCGACACGACTTCTCGGATAGCCTCTAAGAACCAGGGGACTCACGTCCCCCGCTCGGAATTGGCAAGCCAAGAGGGCTAACGCCCAAGCGGGATGCGGTTCCGCGCGGCATTCGATGCCACCGTCTCATGTGCGCATCGACTGGCAGGTGACTGGAACGGGCGATACAAGTTTGTCGCCCGTAGTTGATCATGGTTGCGAAGGCTCGGCTTCGGAACGCGGTCTCGCGGGCACTCCCGCCCGAACTCGCCTCCCGCGAACCCGCCCCATGACTCCGCTCCTTCGTCCCGTCACGACGCCGGTGATCCTCGTCGCCGTGCTGTCTGCGACACTCTTCAACACGCCTGTTGCTTCCGCGCAAGAGCCAGCATCAGCCTCGTCGCCAGAAGCGTCGCCGCTGGCCAAGCGGTTCGCCGATGAGGGCCTTTCGTTCGTCCGCAAGCACTGCTTTGAGTGTCACGGTGAGCAGGATGTTCAAGCCGATCTGAGTCTCTTCGCTGACAACAGCGCGGCGTCGGTCGTGAAGCGTCGCGCGGTGTGGGAGAGCGTGGTCGAGATGGTCTCGACGGGGCAGATGCCACCGTCGGACAAGCCGCGTCCCGAGCAGGCCGACACCGACAAGTTCCTCGCCACGATCAACGCCCTGTTTGAAGATCACGATCTCCACGCGCCGCCCGATCCGGGGCGAGTCACCGTGCGACGGCTCAATCGGGTCGAGTACAACCGGACCGTGCGTGACCTGATGGGGATCGACTTCAATGCGTCCGAAGACTTCCCGTCGGATGACATCGGCCACGGCTTCGACAACATCGGCGATGTCCTCACCGTCTCGCCGGTACTCATGGAACGTTACCTCGCCGCTGCCGAGTCGATCGTCAACAGAGCGATCCTCGTCGGCTCACCACCGCCATCTCCCAAGCGGCATACCGCAGCGACATTCCTGCGTTCGACCAAGATGGAGCCGTTTCGCGAGGTCAACGTCCGCAGTCTGGATGCGAACGGCAACCTCAGCACGACGCACAAGCTGACTGTCGCGGGCGAGTACATCCTGCGGTTCCGAGGTTGGGGGCGGCAGGTCGGGACGGAGCCGGTGAAGGTGGCCTTCCGCATCGACGACCAAGAGATTCAGACGGCAGAGATCAAAGCGACGAAGGACAGCAAAGGGACGTTCGAGGCCAAGCCGGTCTGGATCGAACCGGGCGAGCGTCGCGTGACGATCGCGTTCCTCAACGAAGAACTCGACGCCGAGATCGAGAAGTTGGAGGAGGCTCAACGGACGTTGTTCGTGCAGTTCTTCGAGTTGGAAGGGCCGCTCGACATGATCCCGCCGTCGCACAAGATGCTGCTCAAGTGCGACGCCGCGAAGAGCAAGCCCGAGCAGACGCGCGAGGTTTTGAATCGCTTCCTCGCGCGAGCCTATCGCCGCCCCGCGACCCAAGACGAAGTCGAACGACTCGTCGTGCTGGCGACGCTCGCACAGGACGAAGGTCTGTCGTGGGAGGCTGCGATGCAACGGACGATGCTCGCGGCACTCGTCTCGCCCAAGTTCCTCTTTCGGCTGGAACTCGATGATCGGCCGAGTCCCCTCGCAACGACCGAGCCTGCCGCGCCGAGCAGCCGCGCGCCCCAAGCACTCGACGAATTCCAGCTCGCATCGCGGCTCTCGTACTTCCTCTGGAGCACGATGCCCGACGAAGAACTCTTCACGCTGGCGGGCAAAGGCGAACTGACGCAGAACCTCGACGCTCAAGTCCGACGCATGTTGACCGATCCGAAATCGAAGTCGCTCGTCGATCAATTCGCGATGCAGTGGTTGCAACTTCAGCGGCTGAAGACGGTCTCGCCCGACACGAAGCTCTTCCCGCAATTCGACGACACGCTGCGTGCCGCGATGTTCACAGAGACGGAACTCTTCATCGACGCGATCATCCGCGAAGACCGAAGTATTCTCGACCTGATCGACGCCGACTTCACGTTCGTCAACCGCCCCCTCGCCCGCCACTACGGTCTCGAAGCGGCGATGAGCAAGCCGCCCAGCCCCGATCCGCGCCGCCGACGTTCCGATCGAAATCGCGAACTCGACTTCGAGCGAATCACGCTGCCGAACAAACAACGCGGCGGACTGCTGACCCAAGCCAGCATCCTCACCGTGACCAGCAACCCGACCCGCACCTCGCCCGTCAAACGAGGCCGCTGGATTCTCGAACAGATTCTCGGCGCCCCCCCCCCGCCGCCTCCGCCCAACGTTCCCGAGTTGCCCGAAGGTGACAAAGCCCAACTGACGGGATCGCTCCGTCAGCGCATGGAACAGCACCGCGCGAATCCCTCGTGCGCCAACTGTCACGCGAAGATGGACCCGCTCGGCTTTGCGTTTGAGAACTTCGACGCCATCGGCGGCTTCCGTCAAAAGGACGGCGAGTTCCCCATCGAGACGGCCGGTGTCCTGCCGGGCGGCAAGACGTTCCAAGGGCCGGTCGAACTGAAGGTGCTCCTCATGGAACAGCGTTCCAAACTCAGCCGCAATCTGACCGAGAAGCTGATGACCTACGCCCTCGGTCGCGGGCTGGAGCACTACGACCGTCGAGCCATTCTCAAAATCCAAACGGCTCTCGAACAGCACGGCTACAAGTTCTCGACCCTCGCCATCGAGATCGCCAAGAGTGATCCGTTCCGGATGAAGCGAGCCGAGTGAGTGCGACTGCCGAGATTGCACGGCGTCAATTTGTAGGATGGGCACTCTTGCCCGTCCGCTCTTCAGTGCCGCAATCGGACGGGCAAGAGTGCCCATCCTACAAACCCGCAGTTGCGGCTCGTTTGTCAGAGTCATTCATCCGGCATGTCGGTCGTCTCACCCGTCAACCGTTTGACGAGGATCGTCGCGTAGCAGCCGCGAGGCAGGACAAACTGCAACGTCACACGCTGGCGACCGGGGTAGAGATCGTCGTCAGCCGAGTGGATTTTCAATTCGCGCGGGATGAGCAGCGCGGCGCGTTCTCCCTTCGAGAAGAACGCATCGCGCGGGTACTTCACGCGGAGTTCTCGCAGTGACAAGCCTTCGTCGGCGAGAACCTGTTCATACAGCGACAGGATCGGGCCGGGTTCGAGCTTCAACCGCGCGGACGGGAGTGGCAGCGGCGTCCCGGCGAGCAACGATCGTTCTGAGTCATTCAGCTCGGTGAAGAACGGGACGTTGGCCGTCGCGAGCGTCACGGATTGCAATCGCGCGGGATCGACGTGTTGTTGCAGCCAGCCCGAGAGGATCAGATTCCAAAGGTCGCTCTGAAACGCGGCGAGCCACAGGCTGCGCATGTCCTGTCTCATCAACGCCAGCGCTTCACGAAAGCGTGTCGGGTGATCGCACAGATAGGTGATGATGCTGCGGCGAGACGACTTCGGCAGCGCGGCCTTGCATTCAATCCACTTCCCCCACAGATCGCGGATCAGTTCCTTCTCGATCTTGTCGCCGGGACGGTCGTGCGCGTTGGCTTCGGCCAGCGCGAGCCACAACGCCCGCTCGTAGTCTCCCAAACACCACGGCTTCGCGATGAACTCGCCCGACGCACCAACCGATCCGAACCGCTGATCGTCGAAATAATTCGGCACGCCGTCGCGAGCGACCGCCTCGCGCTGAGCGACGATCTCGTGCGCGGCTCCGTGTGTCAGGTTCCGCATCACGACGTGAAAGCGGTTCGCGGCGATGTCGTGCGGTCCGAACGGACGATTCGACTGGCCTTGGTAGGCGAGCGTGAAGTGTTCCTGCTGCATGTCGCGCTTCGGGCCACGTTCAATCGTGACCCACTGCCGCGTCACCGCGTGCTTGTCCTTCAGTCCGCCATAACTGATCTGACGCCGCGACACATTCCAACGATCGGCAATCGCCGTGATCGCCTCGGGCGTCCCGAGCGACTTCTTCGTCAACAAATACACCGCAAACGAACCGCCCTTCAGCGGAAAGTCGCTCAGTTCCTCAACCTCAAAATCATCCGGCAAGCTCTTCAGTTTCATGCGGCTCAGAGTAGCAGGGGATGTGCGAGGTCGAAAGTGGATCGCCCTCACCGTGGAATCGCCAGACGTTCCGTGGACGACTATCATCAGCCCGTCGATTTTGAATCCACCGGCGACGAACTCGGACTGTTGGCTTTGCGTCCACAGCGATGTTCGTAAATGTCCTTGAAGGTCATTCACCATGAGCGATGAACTGCTGCTGCATCGAATTGCTTGCGATCCTCGAATCGTGGCGGGCAAGCCCATCATCAGGGGAACACGGTTGACGGTCGAATACATCTTGAATCTCATGGCGCACGATTCCACCGTGTCCGAAATTCTCGACGAGTACGACGGGGTGACGCTCGAAGACATCCAAGCCTGCCTGCTCTTCGCGTCGCGGTCGATGGGCCAGACGACGTTCATGCCACTGGCGGAGACGGCGTGAATGCGATTCCTCGTTGATGAATGCACTGGCCCCAAGGTCGCTCAGTGGTTACGCGACCAAGGACACGACGTGTTTTCCGTGTACGACGAAGCGAGGGGAATCGATGACGGCACAATTCTCGACAAGGCGTTTTCGGAGAACTGGATTCTGATCACCAATGATCGCGACTTCGGAGAACGCGTGTTTCGCGAACATGATCCTCATTGAGGCGTCGTGTTTCTCCGACTACTCGACGAGCGACCTGCGGCCAAGATCGAAGTCGTTCGCAAGTTGCTGGAAAACTACGCGGATCAACTGACGGATCGCTTCGCTGTTGTCACCGAGTTTCAAGTGCGGTTCTCTCAGACGCGACGTTGAACATCGCACCAATCTCGACTTGCGAACGCCGGTGTCTGACACGTCTAATCGTTTTGGCCCATCATCCACTGGGAACCGACGGCTCGAACGTCACCTTCTCCTCACCGCTCACTCTGAAACTCGAATACCGCACCCATGCAAGTCGTCATTACTGCCGTTGGTCCCGATAACCGGGGCCTTGCCGATCCGATCGTTCACCATGTCACCGGGGCGGGGGCGAACATCTATGAGATTCAGATGTACGACCACGATCTCGAACGACTGTTTGCGATGCACCTGCGCTGTGAGTGGCCGGGCGATGCGCAGTCGCTCGTCGCGCTGAGGTCTCAGATGCAGGACATCGGTCGCGTGAAGGACTTGTCGATCCGGACGTGGTCGCGCGACGAACGGCCCGGCCCGCCGAGGATCGCGATCTGCACGACCTATCGTCCCGAACCGGCGCTCGCCGTGTTGCGAGCCATGCGCGACAAGCGGCTCCACGCGACGCCCGCCGTGATGATCGGCAACCGCGATGCTTGCCGTGGCGTGGCCGAGCAGTTTGGAATCGACTGGCATCTCGTCGGCGATGCCAAGGGGGAACCGAACAACGAGCAGATGATCGAACTCTTCGACCGTTACGATGTCGATTACATTTTGCTCGCGCGGTACATGCGCGTCCTTCCGGCCGCGACCTGCTGGCGCTTCGCGGGACGGATCATCAACCTCCATCACGGACTGCTGCCGCCGTTCCCCGGCTTCCGTCCGTATGAAGATGCCTACCAGCACCGGATGCTCACCTACGGAGCGACCGTCCACTTCATCGTTCCCGAGTTGGACGCCGGCAACCAGATCATTCACCAAAGCACGTTCACGGTCTTCCCCGGCACGCCACTCGACCAGATCAAGCGTCAAGGCGAGACCGATCACGAACCAAGTTGCCTCGTCGAAGGAGTCCGCCGCGTCGTCGATCGCGAAGTCGAACTCCACTTCCACCGCGTCGTCCGACGCAAGCCAATGGGCGAGTGATGAGGCGGACTTCTTGCAAGTGACACTGCCGCACGGATCGGGCTTACCTCATTTCGCGCTGTTGAGATTCCACAGCAGGATTCGTCCGTCCGTGCATCCAGTGAACAAAGTCTTGCCATCCGGGCTGAACGTCACAGCAAGTGCGGGGCTGGTGCATCCTCGAAGAGTGGTCCGTTGCCTCCCCGTGGCCGCGTCCCACAGTCTGATTGTTTTGTCATGGCTGGCCGATGCCAACGTTTTGCCGTCCGGGCTGAACCTCACGGAAAACACTGCGGCCGAGTGTCCTCGCAGGGTGAGTCGTTCTCGGCCGGTTGCCACATCCCAGAGCTTGATGGTTTCGTCCCAACTTCCTGACGCGAGAGTCTTGTTGTCCGGGCTGAAATCCATAGAGAACACAGGCCCTGCGTGTCCCTTGAGTTTGTGCCGCTCCGAGCCGGCTGTCCGATTCCACAGTGTGATCGTTCTGTTCGCGTTCGCTGAAGCCATCGTTGCCGCGTCAAGACTGAACGCGACGGAGAACACGGCACCATTGTTCTCGTCGAGCGTCGTTTGCTCCTGACCAGTTGCCGCATCCCACAGCTTGATCGACTGGTCCCAACTCCCCGAGACTAGGGTCATACCGTCCGGGCTGAATACCAACGCGGACACACAATCCGTGTGGCCTTTCAAAGTTGTTCGCACCTGTCCGGTTGCCACATCCCACAGCTTGATCGTCGTGTCCTTGCTACCCGAGACCAACGTCTTGCCGTCCGGGCTGAAGATCACGGCGTACACCGCTGCCGTATGTCCATTGAGGGGTGATCGCACTTCCCCCGTGACGACATCCCACAACCTGATCGTCTTGTCTGCGCTTGCCGACGCTAATGTCTTGCCATCGGGACTGAACGCTAACGAATTCACAGCATCGGGATGCGACATCAGCGTGTCGATGATCTGAACCGTTGGACGCTGCTGTTGAATCGCCATCATCAGGCAGATATCGCTCACGGCGACCAAGGACACGATCAAGACTTTCACACGACGAGACATGCTGTGTCCCCTCTCCATGAACGCAGCAGCGAGGCTGCTTCGGCACGGTACTCGGGCTGGCAGAAACTACTTGGATTCGTTCGCTTCGAGCTTCGCCAGCGCCCGCTGACTGACTCGGCCGAGGTACTCGCCCCCTTTCGTGGCCTTGCGGATGTCCTCGATCACCGGTCGGGCTTTCTCGCCGAGATCGGCGAGTGCCGTGATGGCCTGAAGCTGAACGGTGGCCTGCGGGTGCGTGAGGTTTTCCACCAGCAGCTTGAGGTGCGGCGTCGGGTCTTCCACCTCGCACAGCCAACGCGCGGCGACGAGCTTCAGCGGGACCGGTGACTCGCGGTAGATCACGTCGCGCAGGACAGAGGCATTGCGCGTGTCGGCCTTCTTCAACTCGCGGCCCCATTCGTTCATCAGCCAGATCGCGTTGGCGGGGTTCTGAAACTTCTCGCGCCGCTTGGCGTCGGAAAGCGCCTTCTTGCCGACCGGGCTGACATCGCCGGGTGCTGGGATGATTGTTGTTGTGAGAGAGTGATCGAAGGGTGCCGAGGGGACGTGATAGTGGTCGTTGTTGGTAGAAGCAATCACGCGCGTGCGCCAGTGCGGCAGGGCCTCGTTCTTCGCCGGGTCGATCTTGGGCTGACCGGGTTTGAACCGGATGACCTCACTGTCGCGGAAGCCGATGCGACAGGATTTGGTCTCCAACTCGTCGCCGCCTTGCAATGGGACAACCCCGTTCGAGGGTGCGACCTTCCAGCGCGACGCGCCCTCGTCAGCCTTCACGACCACCGGTCGAATGCGGTAGGCGATGGAGGCTCCCGGGGTCAGGCAGGTCAATTGGCACGAGGTCAGTCCCGGCTCAATCTCTGTGGACCCGGGAGCGATGCCGGGCGCGGCGGCTTGATCGGACTTGGCACCCGGTCGCTGGAGCTCGTCGAACAGCGATTCGGGGATCAGGCCGACATCGCCAATCTCGCGCATCCAACCTTCGAGGCGAATTCGCAGCCGTTCGAGCGTGATGACGAAGCGCGGGTCTTGCGCGAGGTTGTTGATTTCGTAGGGATCGACTTCCGTGTCGTAGAGTTCTTCGGCCGGCTTCTGACGAAACCAGTTGGCTTGAGGGATGGTCAGCCTGCCTTCTGCGTGCAGTCGCCGCCACTCCTGCATCGTGGGCATCTCGTTCATGTAGGCGATGTCCTGCGAGTACGGCTGCCACGGCATGAAGTTGCGGACGTAGCGGAAGCGCTTGTCGCGCACGGTGCGGATCAGGTCGTAGGTCTCGTCCATCCGGTCGCGGTGTCCGTAGACATGGTCGCGCGGTTTCGCGGCGCGATGCGGGCCGAGGAAGGCTTGGCCCTGGAAGTGTTCCTGTTTCGGAAGGCCAGCCAGCGACAGAACTGTCGGCGCGAAATCGACGAACGCCGTGAGGTCGTCGATGGTCGAGCCGGGTTTCAACGCATCGGCGTTGTCGGGACGAACGTGCTTGCGCCACTTCTCAGGAACGTGGACGATCAACGGAACGTGCAGGCCGGTGTCGTAGAGCCACCTCTTGTATCGCGGCATCCCGCGTCCGTGATCGCCCCAGAACCAGATGATCGTGTCATCGGCGAGTCCATCCTCTTCGAGCTTCTTCAACACCGCTGCGACCTGTCCGTCCACGGCCGTGATGTTGTCGTAGTAGTTCGCGATGTCTCGTCGCACGATCGGCGTGTCGGGATAGAACGGCGGGACGATCATCTTGGCCGGGTCATGCCGTTGCTCGGGAGACAGTTTCTCGACGAGTCGCTTCGTCGCGTCGCTCGGATCGCGAATCTGACTTTCGTGAGTCGAGATGAAGTTGATGACGCTAAAGAACGGTTGCCTCGGTTCGCGGCCGCGCCAGTCGGCCTTGTTGCTGTTCTCGTCCCAGGCCGTTGCGGGAACGTCGAACTGATAGTCGGTCTTCACGTTGTTGGTGCAGTAGTACCCGGCCTGCCGCAGGTACTCAGGGAAACACTTCACGAAATCGGGAGGGACTCCCTTGCACCGCATGTGGTGTGTCCCGATCGATGGCGGATAGCAACCGGTGATCAGCCCCGACCGCGACGGCGCACAGACTCCCGCATGAGTGAAGCATCTCGTAAACCGCACGCCCTCCGCCGCCAGCCGGTCGATCGTCGGAGTCACCGCGTTCTTGTCTCCATAACACCCAAGGTCTGGACTGATGTCCTCGACGCTGATCCAGAGAATGTTGGGGCGAGCGACGGGCGGCTGGTCGTCGGCTGACGCCACAAGCGACCCGACGAGACAACACCAGAACGACATCAGCCTGACGATCAAACTCATGGCACGATTCCTAATGAGGCTTCGCCTCAGAACAAAGTAGCCATCATCGCTCCGCGTGATGAGCCTGTTGAGATCAGGTGTCTACTTGTGACAGGCTCATCACGCGGAGCGATGATGGCTACTTTGAGGACCACTCCAAAACGGACTGATACACAACAAGTCCCCGACACCAAGACTTCTAGTTCGACGAATGAGTTTCTTCCGCGACGCTGTACGAGTCCGAATCGCGGTGGTTGTAGTGGACGATCAGTTCGGCCAGCAGTCCGACCGCGATGGCCTGAGCGCCGAGCAGCGTGGAGGCGATTGAATACGCGAGCAACGGGCGGCTACCGATGGGAGTGGACGGCCAGACGGAGCAAACGTTCATCAGCAACCAGATCGCGGCGAGATAGCTCAGCCCCGCGAAGCCGAAGCCCAGACAAACGAGTCCGACCCAGCCGAGCATGTGATGCGGTCGCTGCCCGTAGTCGGTGAGGAATGTCACCGTCAGCAGATCGAGGAAGCCTCGGGCAAACCGTCGGAAGCCGTACTTGGAGTAACCATGCTGGCGCGAACGGTGATTCACACCCAGCTCGACGACTCGAAAGCCCTTCGCGTGGGCGAGGACCGGGACGAAGCGGTGCATCTCGCCATACAAACGAATCTCGCGTGCGACCGCGACGCGGAGCAACTTCACGCCACAGTTGTGATCGTGCAGCTTCAGGCCGGTCAGCCGACTGACCAACCAGTTGAAGACTTTGCTCGGGTAAGTCTTGTGCCACGGGTCGAGCCGCCGCATTTTCCAGCCGTTCACAAAGTCGGCCCCGTCGCCTTCATCCAGCTTGGCGAGGAAGCTGGGGATCTCGGCCGGATCATCTTGCAGGTCAGCGTCCATCGTCAGAATGAGATCGCCCCTCGCGCGTTGGAAGCCCGCCGTCAGCGCGGCCGCTTTGCCGAAGTTGCGTCGGAATTTGATGCCGCTCACCCGCGAGTCATCTCGCGCGAGCTGTTCGATCAGCTTCCAAGAGCCATCGCGCGAACCGTCATCGACGAAGATGATCTCGATGTCGAGCGACCGTTCGGACGCGACCTGCACAATCTGCGCGTGGAGTTCACGCAAACTTTCGACTTCGTTCAGCACCGGAATGACGAGAGAGAGTTTCATGGTCAAGAGTGTTGGCGTTTGTGTCGATCCGTTCAAGCGACCTCACGAAGTCTGCGGAGACAATGCCTCTTTCAATTTTGGGTGCCACGGTCACGGAGCTTCGACGTGGCCGTGTGAAGAGGTGAAGG
>JAYTQJ010000260.1:0-10486 GCA_043746775.1 Schlesneria sp. | reverse complement strand
CCGTGATTTTCAAGCCCTGAAGGGGCGGCACTATTCCTGTTGGCAACATAGGGCCGCCCCTTCAGGGCTTGAGATTCTGTGACGACTGGAACCTAGGGCGGCGCTCCCGTTGGTCGCTTGCCCTAGGCTGACTTACGGCTGCCCCGTTGGGGCGGAAATCCAAAACAGCGCAACTTCAAAAAGCGTGAGCGAGGACAGAGGTCTAACGACGGCCTCGCTCACGCTTCGGGTTGGTGTTCAAAACCCCTTTGACAGCAGGCCGCCATCCACCGAAATCGTTGTCCCCGTGATGTAGCTTCCCGCGTCGCTGGCGAGAAGCAGTGCCGGGCCAGCCAGCTCGCGCGGATCGGCCCAGCGGCCGACGGCCGTGCGATCCGCGAACGTTTTCTGTTCGGCGGGCGAGAGCACACTGGCGGGCAAGTCGGTGAGGAACGGTCCCGGCGCGAGGCAATTCACCGTGATACCGAACGGGCCGAGATCGAGTGCCATCGCGCGGGCCATCCCGATCAGCGCGGCCTTCGTTGCCGAGTACGAACTGCGGCCCGGCTTCGAGGTCAGGCCCATCACGGACGAGATGTGAATGACGCGCCCCCAGTTGCGCGACTTCATCTGCGGCACCAGCGCCCGCGTGAGTCTCATGCACGACGTGAGATTCAGTTCGACGATCTGGTCCCACTTGGCATCGTCAATTTCATCGACCGCTTGCGGGATGTTCGACCCGGCATTGTTGACGAGGACATCGACGCGACCGAACGCTTCCAACGCGGAAGTGGCCAGCCGATCGACATCCGCGCGGTCGATCATGTCCGCCACGAACCAGCGGCCGCGCGCGTTCGTCCCGGCCAGAATCTCGGGGAGAGCCGACTCCAATTCATTGGCGTGACGGCTAGAGATCACGATGTCGGCCCCGGCCTCGGCAAACCCGCGCGCCATCGCTTTGCCCAAGCCCTTGCTGCCGCCCGTGACCAGCGCGACCTTACCTGTCAGATCAAACAATGGAGTCGGCATCGTCGTTGTCTCGTTGAAGGAATGAACTCGTAAACAACCCGCGTCGCACGTTATCGGCTCCACGCGCTGATCGCCACGATACCTACATGTGTGGCTGGGGTCCGCGTTTCGCGGCCCCCAGCGGCGATGGTCTCGCTCTCGACTGGGGGCGGCGAAGCGCCGACCCCAGCCACACAACCACCCTACTACGTTAGGTGTCAGGCACTCCCGGTTGAGTCCGAACCTCGCGTCCGCTTTGGCGAGCGTCACGTCGCGGCTATCATCCCGCCCAGCCGAGATCACTTCACTGACTCACTTCACCGAGACTGAACCTCAACCATGCTGAAACACATTCCGCCCTGCATCTCTCCCGAACTCATGGCCGTGCTGATGCGCATGGGTCACGGCGATGAGATCGTGCTGGCCGACGGCAACTTCCCGGCCGAGTCTCACACGCAGCGGATCGTGCGGGCCGACGGACACGGCGTTCCCGAGTTGCTCGATGCCATCCTGAGGTTCTTCCCGATGGACACGTTCGTCGATCATCCCGCCAGCGTGATGGAACCGGTCGATCCGACGACGCCCGAGCCACCGATCTGGTCCGAGTACCGCGTCCTCCTCGCCAAACACGAAGGCCGCGAAATCGAACTCCGCCCCGTCGAACGCTTCCGTTTCTACGACTTCGCCCGCTCGGCCTACGCCATCGTCGCCACAGGCGAAACGGCGATCTACGCGAACCTCATTCTGAAGAAGGGCGTGGTGACGAGTTGAGGGTCGAAGGTTGAGAGTTGATGGTCAGCCGCGATCATCAACCTGAGACTACGCTCCGAATCGCTACCAGACCGCTTAACACTCAACTATCGACTCTCAACCACCATGAACACCGAAGCCGTACTCACTGACCTGCGTTCCCGCATTCAAGCCGGATACCCGTTGCTCTTCCTCAAGACTTGGGAAGAGGACCGGTGGGAGCGCGAACTGGCGGATTTGGTTCTCGAATTGGAACGCGGTCTGGTGACGTGGACCATCACGCAGGGACTGCAACCGCCAGCGAGCGGCGACGAGGACGAAGCGCCGTCCGCGCAGTTGTTGGTGTCGCAGATGGCGCGGTTCCCGGCCGAGCATGTCTTCCTCGTGAAGGACTTCCATCCGTATCTGGGCGATCCGCTGATCGTGCGGCAGTTGCGAGACGCCTTGCCGACGCTCGTCGCGCAACGCAAGACGATCCTGTTCTTCGGCTCGATCACGACGGTGCCGGTCGAGCTGGTGAAGGACGCGGTGAAGCTCGAACTGCCGCTCCCCGCGTATGAAGACTTGCGCGACGAGTTCGACTTGGCTCTGGCAGAACTGCGAGGAGCGGACGACGGCATCGTGATCGAGCTATCCGTCGATGACGAAGACCGACTCATCAAAGCGGTGATGGGACTGACCGCGCAGGAAGCTCGGAAGGCGTGGCGTCGCGCGCTGCATGGTCGTAGCGAACTCAGCGACGAAGTCTTCACAACGCTGATCGCCGAGAAACGGACGCTCGCGTCGGGGTCCGACTTCCTCGAGTTCTATGACCTAGACGAAGGTGTCGGTGACATCGGGGGCCTCGACCAGTTGAAGGAGTGGCTGTCTCAACGCGCGTTGGCTTACACGCCGCGCGCCCGCGAACAGGGCGTGCCACTTCCCAAGGGGATGCTGCTGCTGGGAGTCCAAGGTTGCGGGAAGAGTCTCACCGCACGCGCCACCGCGCGGCTCCTCAGCTTCCCGCTGATCCGACTCGACATCGGCACGCTGCTCAGTAATCAGCGCGGCGAGTCCGAGCGAAATCTGCGCAGCGTGCTGCATCTTGTCGAGTCGATCGCACCGGCGATTCTCTGGCTCGACGAAATGGAAAAGGGCTTCGCGGGAGTCGAAGGTGACGCGGGCGGCGGTCCCGATCCGACGATGCTTCGACTGGTCGGCACGTTCCTGACCTGGATGGCCGAAATTCAAAAGCCCGTCTTCACCGTCGCCACCGCGAACTCGGTCGAGAACCTGCCGCCGGAAATGTTGCGACGCGGTCGGTTCGACGAGCTGTTCTTTGTCGATCTCCCCAACTTCGACGAACGCAAACACATCATCGGCATCCATCTCAGAAAGCGCGGCTGGAAGCCCGAGAAGTTTGATATCGATGATCTGGCCCAGCGCAGCGACGGCTTCAGCGGGGCCGAGCTGGAACAGATCATCGTGACCGCGCTGATCGATGCCTTCGGGCAGGGACATGTGTTGTCGGATGAAGACCTCGAACGCGCGTGGCGTTCGACGGTGCCACTTTCAAAAACGATGGAAGACAAAATCTTCGCCCTGCGCAATTGGGCACAAGACCGGACTCGTCGCGCCACGTCCGACAGCCGCGTCACCGCGATGCTCGAAGCCGAACAGCGGAACGATTCGCTCGTGATCCCCGACGACGATGAAGATCAGTTGCCAGCGTGGGCGCAGCTTGCGTCGGCCGGGCAGCTCAAGGCGGCGCTGGTCGAATACGTGCGCGGCGATGGCGATGTGCTATTCGCCTCAATGCAAGAGGCTCTCGCGCCGTACATGGAAGTCGCGGGCGACTACGGCCTCGCCGCACGAGCCAATCCGAACACCGTGTTGTGGACGGGACTCAGCCAACCGCTGTGCGAGTTGATCGTGGAACTCGTCTCGTCGAAACGGCTCTACATCCACCCGACCGATGTGGAGCGATACAAAGAACTTCAAAAGGGATTGCGACTGCCGGTTTTGAAGGAACCGACCGACGAAGCCCTGCCGCGCGCGTCGTGGCTCCCGTCGTCGCTCCGCTGCGCGCCGCATCCGGTCCACTCGGCCAGACTCGCCCGCATCGGCCGCATGAAGCTGGCGAGTGGCTGACACAAGGCGCGAGCGCGCCCCGAGATTGATCGCGTTATGTAGGATGGGCACTCCTGCCCGTCTGACAAAAAAGTAGCCTTCATCGCTCCGCGTGAAGACAGCCGAGTCACCAGCGACCCCAATCCCGAAAAACACTTCGTTCGCCATTCGGCTCACTTCACGCGAAGCGATGAAGGCTACTTTTGGCGGGCGCATCACTCCGGCCCGTCCGGTCTTGGTGCTGAAATGCGGACGGGCAGAAGTGCCCATCCTACAAACGCGCATCGTGGTCGAGTTCCCTCAGCCGGCTTTCGAGCAACTCACGTCCAGCCAACAACTCCACGCCGATCTCGACCGCATACAGCGGCGGGCCGGTCCAAGTTTCCGGCCGCAGCTTCACGAAGTCCTTCATCGTCGTCAGCACGATCTCGGCATGAGCGGCCTGCGCAGCGCTGGCCACATCGGCCAAGTCGCGCTCGGTGTAGTGATGGTGATCGGCAAAGACGCGCAAGAGTCCCGGATCGAATCGGTCAGCATCCACCAGCGACGCGACCGTCCGAGCAAACCCGTGCGGATTGCCGATCCCACAGAACGCAAAGGCCCGTTGTCCTCGAATCGCACCCAGCGCGAGTGGCTGTTCATTCGAGGCATCTGCACTCAGCGCGATCAGCCGCTGCGGAGCGAACGCCACTTGAACAGCTTCGTCGGTGCCACGGACTCGTGCCAGTTGGTCCAGCACGGCGCAAAGCTGTTCCGGTGATGCTTGATCCGCGCGTGTAATGACGATGACATCGGCTCGCTTCAGTCCCGCGAGTGGCTCGCGCAACAAGCCGCGCGGCAGGACGTGGCCGTAACCCCAAGGTTGCAGCGCGTCGATCAACACGATGTCGAGATCACGATACAGACGCCGATGTTGGAAGCCATCGTCGAGGATCAGCGCATCGCAACGGTGCTCGCTCACCAACCGTCTCGCCGAAGCCACGCGATCCCGCTGTTGCAGATGCGGCACTCCGGGACAGAGCCGATCCAGCACGAGCTTCTCATCGTTGGCGGCCACGTAGGGTAAGCCTCCGGCTTGCCCGTCTTCTCTTCCACGCGACTCCTTACCCAACGCCCGATACCCACGACTGAGCAACCCCGGCACTCGCCCTTGCTCACCCAGCCATCCCGCCAACCAAGCGGCCATCGGCGTCTTGCCCGTCCCGCCCGTCGTGATGTTCCCAAGCGAGATGACCGGCGCATCGACCTCCGTCACCCGCAGCCATCCCCGGTCATAGCCGAAGTTCCGCAGCCGCATCGCCGCCCCGTATCCAAACGAAGCCAGATGCAACCCGCCACGAAGCAGCCTCGCCCCGACATCGCGCCGGCGTCCCGAAAGCAGTTCGTGCAAAGCAGCCTCGTCCATGCAGCGCAAATTCCATCCAGAATTCGATGAAGCGTTTACGGCGCTTCGTAATCAGAGCCAGTGGTGGCTCAAAGTTGCCGCCACTGACTCTAAAAGTCTGCTGTCGTCGTAGTTAGTTTAGCCCAACTCGGCCATTCGTTTGCAGATCGCTTCGGCCATTTCTCGGGTGCCGACGGCGGTGGGGTCGTTGCGATCGGCCTTCATGTCGTAGGTGACGTGCTTGCCTTCTTCGATGATGCTCGCGACGGCGCGTTCGAGCTTGGCGGCCGCCGCCGCTTCGCCGATGTGTTCGAGCAGAAGCTTGCCCGACAGAATGAGCGCGGTCGGGTTGACCTTGTTCTGGCCTTTGTACTTCGGGGCGCTGCCGTGAGTCGCCTCGAAGATCGCTGCGTCGGGGCCGATGTTCGCGCCGGGAGCGACTCCCAAGCCACCGACCAAGCCGGCGCAGAGGTCACTCAGGATGTCACCGTACAGGTTGCCCATGACCAGCACGTCGTAGTTCTCGGGCTTCTGCACGAGCTGCATGCACATGTTGTCCACGAGCCGTTCGAGGTACGGCATCCCGCTGCCGCTCGGCACCTTGCCCGCCAATGTCGCATCGGCCTGCACGCCCTCGGCCAGCTTGGCTTCTTCAAACTTCGCACCGTAAGCGAGAGCGACGGCGCGAGACGTGTCGTACCACAGGCCGTCGGTGAACTTCATGATGTTCGCCTTGCAGATCGACGTGACCGAGCGTCGCTTGTGCTTGATGGCGTAATCGAAGGCGTGGTTACTGATGTTGCGGCAGCCCTCGACCGACATCGGCTTGATGCTGATGCCTGTTGTGGCGAGACCCGTGCCGATCTTCTTGCCGGTGACGTTGGCGTTGATGAACTGAATCAGCTCGGCCGTTTTGGCGTCTCCCGCCTTGAACTCAACCCCGGCGTACAGGTCTTCGGTGTTCTCGCGCACGATGACGAGATCGATGTTGGTCTTGTCGTAGTAAGACCGCACCCCTTTGTACGTCTTGCATGGACGGACGCAGGCGTACAGACCCAGCTCTTGTCGCAGCGCAACGTTGACCGAGCGGAAGCCCTTGCCAATCGGAGTCGTGATCGGAGCCTTGAGAGCGATCTTGTTGGCCCGGATCGACGCGAAGACTGACTCGGGAATTTTTCCTTGAGCCTCAATGACTTCGATGCCGCACTGTTGGACATCCCAATTGAACTTCACTCCGGTGGCATCGAGACACTTGCGCGTGGCCTCGGCGAGTTCCGGACCGGTTCCATCTCCAGGGATCAGCGTGACGTTGTAAGTCATGGTTGCGAGGACTTTCTTCTGAGGTTCTTCAAAGGACAAAATGCAAAAGCGGCGAGCCACTCTGACCGAGACGGCTCGCCGCAGGAAACGCCGAAAAGATCGAACGGGACGCTATCACGAGCCAACGGCGCGACGCAAGCGAGGCATTGCAAACGGCCATTGGAATCAACAATCAACGGTTGATCTCGACTCCACCGAACCGATAGACGGGCTTCCCATTCCGCATCTCAGGTTGCTGGATCGGCGTCTCGGGAACAATCCGCTTCAGCGAGTAGACGATGCCAAATTGTGGCTGGCTTGTTTGTGGGGCGGGAGGAGCGGACGACACCCACTCATCGGCCGTCGCAACAACATGCGTCTGTTGAATCGGGGCGGCGATGGGCTTTGCTTCGAGTGTCTCCACGCGGCGTTCGAGCTTCTCGATCCGAGCGAGTAAGTCTGTGATCTGGCTTGAGGACGGAGTGACGGCCGCATCATCATCGGCTCGCAAACCGGTCCACCAGACACACGAAGCACCGGCCACAACGGCCAACATCCACCACGAACGAGTTCGACTCATGAGAGGCATCCTTTCTTCTCACGCAGGGAAACGGCGGTTCAAAGTCTCACGCCCGCAGGTCTTCAAACAGCGCCGTCGAGAGGTAGCGTTCGCCGCTGTCGGGGAGGATTGTGACGATGACCTTGCCCGCCGATTCGGGACGAGCGGCGACTTTCAATGCGGCGGCCATGGCGGCTCCGCAACTGATGCCGCAGGTGATCCCTTCGAGCTTCATCAACTTCTTGGCGGTGTCGATCGCTTCGTCATCGGTGACTTGGACCACTTCATCGACGATGCTGCGGTCGAGGTTGTCAGGAACGAAGCCCGCGCCGATCCCCTGAATCTTGTGTTTGCCGGGCGCTCCGCCGGAGAGGACCGGGCTGGACGAAGGCTCGACGGCGATGGTCTTGAGCGCCAGATGCTTCTCGTGCTTGAGGTAGCGTGAGACCCCCGTGATCGTGCCGCCGGTGCCGACTCCCGCGACGAAGATGTCGATCTTGCCATCGAGGTCCGTGAAGATTTCGGGGCCGGTTGTCTTGAAGTGGATCGCCGGGTTGGCCGGGTTCTTGAACTGCTGCGGCATGAACCAGCCGTCTTGCTTCGAGAGTTCCTCGGCTTTGGCGATGGCCCCCTTCATGCCGTCGGCTCCCGGTGTGAGGACGAGGTCCGCACCAAAGCTCTTGAGCATCATGCGGCGTTCGACGGACATGGTCTCGGGCATCGTCAGTGTCAGCGGATAGCCGCGCGCCGCGCAGACGAACGCCAGCGCGATGCCCGTGTTCCCGCTGGTCGGTTCAACGACGTGCATCCCCGGCTTCAGTTTTCCGGTTGCTTCGGCGTCCCAGATCATCGACGCGCCGATACGGCACTTCACCGAGTAGGCCGGATTGCGACCTTCGATCTTGGCATAGACCGTGGCGTGCAAACCTTCCGCCAGACGATTGATCTTCACGAGTGGTGTGCGACCAATGGATTCCGAGTTGTCCTTGAAGACCGACATAAGTTGGCTCCTTCCTGAAGCGGTGTGAGTCATCGAAGGCCGTCACCACGAACGGTGATCGGCCGGTGCATTGCGAGCGTGCGAGGGATTATGAGAACCAGCCCCCGTTGCGGGAAGCCGAGTGGTAGTGAGTCAATCAAACTCCATCGGGCTTGCCCCGGTGGATTCTGCACAAAGTAGCCATCATCGCTCCGCGTGATGAGCCTGCTGAGAACAAGCGTCTGAGTCAGCGTGGGCTGAACCCGCAAGGCTCGTCACGCGGAGCGATGACGGCTACTTTGTTCAACCCTCAGTCGCGTTGGCGGCGATAGGGCTGAGGTTCAAAGGACGTTTCGATGGGGCGGCTCGCCTCCATTCCCGTGACCGGCGTCGCGATGGCAACGCGGCTTTCAAGCGGACTCGGTCGGCGGACTCGCTGTTGAGCGACGACGTGTTTCGGTGCGACTTCGGGATCGTCACTCCATTCCGCGCGACGAGTGACCGTGCGGTCAGCGGGAGTTTGTGACTCGTGCAACAGATCACCCACGAAGCGGCCACTGGCTTGATTGACGATCACCACGCGGCTCGGCAATCCCGGTGTCTTTGAGCGGACGATGCAGATGATCTCGGCCCCTTCGTAGTCCTGCGGCGCGACCGAAGGTTCGGTGAGTCCCCCGCCTGCCGCTCCCAGCTCGCTGGCCAGGAACCGGGTGATGTCGTCAGCGGCAGTGACGGTCGCCGACGCGCGATCTGTCGCCAATCCACGATCGAACGGTGAGGTTGTCGCAACGGCCGTGCGGCTCTCCGTCGAAGCTGCTGCTGCCGGAGCGGTCGTCTTGGCCAGAGTACCTTCCACAGCGAGGGGCGTCGGGGCGAGATGTCCGAGTCCCACCTTTTCCAGCAGCAGTGCGATCGGTTTCATCGCGGCATAGATCCCGCGCTTCTCTTTCGGATCGGCCGCGATGCACACGCCGATCAACTCATTCCCCAGAAACAGGCCGCCGCCCGATCGTCCCTGCTGCGGCATTGTCGAGCATTCAATGTTGTCGGGACCGGCGTACTTGTTGAGGCCAGTGAGCATCTGGTCTTCGCGAGTCGGGTCGTCACCGCCGCTGCACCCGATGCTCTGCACGCGGTCCTTCACGGACAACTCGCGCGATGAGCCAAGTCTCACAGTGGGGAGCCGCAAGCTCTGCACGATCATCACCAGCCCGACATCGGCGTCGAGATCGAAGTGCAGCACCTTGCCTTCCAGCGTCTCAACCTTCCCCTTCGATTTGGCGTTTGCGGCGGGGCGGAAGAGATCGACCTCCACCTTCGAGTCATTCCCTCCTTTTCGGAAGATGTGTCCGCACGTCAGGATCACCGCGCGACCGAGGCGGCTGTCGATGATTGTCCCCGATCCGAAGTTGATCCCCGAGCCATCCTGCACGCGCAGTCGCACACTGGCGAAGAGCGGATCGACCGGACCAGCCGCCTCCTCGCCATTCTGTCCGCGTGCAATGGCAGACTCGTCTTGAAGCGCGGGAACCCCGCGCGCGTCCTTCGCTTTGTTCTGGCCACCCGTTTTGTTTTGTCCACCAAAGATCGGAGGCAATCCGATCGGAGAACGTTTTCCTTCGGGTGAACCGAGCGACCCAATGCCAACTCCGGGACCAAGCCCCGCTCCACTGGAACCCGTTCCACGACGAGGCCCGTCATTCGGCACGCTGGCAACCGCCTCGGACTTCGGCAGCTTGTTGAGCATCGCCCGCAATTGTTTCTCGTCGGTCAGTCCCGTGACGCGGTCGATCTCGCGACCATTCGAGACGAGGACAAAGCACGGGATCGACTTCACGCCGAACCGCGAGGCGAGAGCCGGTTCTTGATCGATATCGACCTTGCGAATCGGCAGACCCTGACGCTCCAACTTCGACACTGTGGAACTCATCTGCTGACACGGCCCGCACCATTTGGCGGTGAAGTCGAGCAGCACGTTGTCGAGCTCCGCCGCCGAAGCGCCACGCAGCGCGACAAGGACGAGTAGCACCGCTCCCCAACTACCGCGTCTCTCGACAGCGCGCTCGGGTGCGGAGGACTCCGCCCACACCCAACGCCGAAAATTGCGAGCGACACTCAATCCGAAACGCGATGCGGAACGCTGCATGTGTCGGGCCTCCTTGCCCTGAAGAATTCTGTCACGGTTTCGCGAGGCATTCGCATCCATGCGGCCTCCTCGCGCTGTGGTCAACGTAGGTTAAGCGTCTCGCTTGCCCGTTTTCTCTTCTTCTGTTTGCAAATTCGGATTGAAAATGCGGGCAAGCGAGACGCTTACCCTACGGTGTTCAACGGCCTGCTATGCCGTAACCGACAGAAGTCCGAAACAGGTGAGCCGGGCGGCGTAAGCCCTCGGATTCTTAGCTGCAGTCTCAAGAGTCCG
>JAYTQJ010000259.1:0-2045 GCA_043746775.1 Schlesneria sp. | reverse complement strand
TGCGGCAGATGAACACGTTCATTGGCCGTGATTGGACCAAGTCGGTGGCGGACAACTGGCCGCGGATGTTGGAAACGTGGCGGCCGATCGTGCGCTTTGCCGAAGATCAGGGAGTGCGAATCGGCATCGAAAACTGTCCGATGCTCTTCGGCAAAGACGAATGGCCGGGGGGCAAGAATCTGGCGGCCAGCCCGTCGATCTGGCGGCGGTTGTTCGAGGAGTTGGGTGGCTCGCACATCGGGCTGAATTACGATCCGTCACACATGATTTGGCAGCACATGGATTACCTCGCCCCCATGCGCGAATTCAAAGACCGACTGTTTCACATTCACGCGAAGGATGTCCGCATCGATCACCACCGACTGAACGAAGTCGGCATCCTGGCTCACCCGTCAGAGTATCACACTCCAAAGCTGCCCGGCATGGGTGATGTCGATTGGGGCAAGTTCTTTTCGGCGCTGACCGATGCTGGCTATCGCGGCCCGGTCTGCGTCGAAGTCGAAGACCGGGCGTATGAAGAGACGATTGACTCCCGCAAAGCCGCGCTGCGTCAAAGTGCGACTTACCTGAGAAACTACATCCCGCGACACACCGCCTGACGTGGGCGACGCGTCTCGCGTCGGACGGATGCGAGACGCATCCACCACGAAAACCAGTACAAGGACCATCATGTCTTACACGTACTCCGACATCTCCAAGATGATCGACCACTCGTTGCTGCAGCCGATGCTGACGGTCGCGGAACTTGAAGCCGGCTGCAAACTCGCACGCGACTTTGACGCCGCCAGCGTCTGCATCCTGCCGTACTCCGTGAAACGCTGCGCCGAAATCCTCGCTGGCAGCACCGTGAAGGCCAGCACGACGATCGGCTTTCCGCACGGCGGCCACACCACCGCGATCAAAGTCGCCGAGGCCATGCAGGCGTTGAAAGACGGCTGCCAGGAACTCGACATGGTCGTCAACATCAGCCAAGTGCTCAGCGGCCAATGGGACTACGTCCGGAAAGAGATCAAAGAGATCACCGCCGCCGCGCACTCGGCCGGGCAAAAGATCAAAGTCATTTTCGAGAACTGCTACTTGCAGGACTCAGACAAGCTTCGGCTCTGCGAAATCTGCGGCGAGCTGAATTGCGACTGGGTCAAAACCTCGACCGGCTACGGCACCGGCGGCGCGACGCTCGCCGACTTGAAGCTGATGCGCGAGCACTCGCCGCCGCACGTCCAAGTCAAAGCCGCCGGAGGCATCCGCACGCTGGACCAACTGCTCGAAGCCCGCCCCTTCATCACCCGCTGCGGAGCCAGCAAGACGGCGGAGATTCTCAACGAGTGCCGCCAGCGATTGGGATTATCGCCGATCACGTCGGCCGCCAAGGCTGTTTCGTCATCGAGTTATTGAGTCCGACAACTTCGGCAACATGGCGAATCATCAAATCGGCTTGGAATTCTGCGATGGGACTGGCACAGAATGCGGACTCTCTGGGAACTCCGGCGTTGAAGCTAATTGGCTTCCAGCTTTGGATTCATGGCCGCCAGAATCCGGAAGCCCAAGACTTCGATGATGGCAACTGGCTTAACGTGACCGCGCATTGTGGCGTGAACGGCGCGAGCGTGTGGGTATCCGGTGCCATCGTAATGGTGTCCGACATCGCGCGATGGGCGACACAATGCAAAACACTGTATCAAACCGGCCAAGGTGAGGCCGTCCTTCAGCCGTGCGAGCCGAACCTGTTGGTTACCCTTCGGTCGTCAGATCAAATCGGTCACATTCTCATGCGAGTCGAGATCACTCCAGACCACATGACTCAGGAACACCGGATTGATTTCGAGATCGACCAGAGCTATCTGCCATCGCTCATCACGCAGTGCCGAGCAATCGTCGCAGAGTATCCGATCCTGGGCGAGTAGTTGCCAAACGTCTTCAGAGAAGTGCGCCACGCGGATCAGCGACTTGACGCTTGGGAAATCGCTCGATGAAACTCTCGGACCAGAGAGTTTCCATGAACAAGGCATTCGTTCGCGAATCTGATCACGACGTGCGGCACTGTC
>JAYTQJ010000258.1:0-4515 GCA_043746775.1 Schlesneria sp. | reverse complement strand
GGAATTCGGTGAACGGCACATGGAATGTGCCTACTACTTTGAGTTCTGTCGGAAACGTCAATCGCCACTCGGGCGTTCGCGCTTCCTGTCGCGGAGCGACAGGGCTACCTCTGATCGGCAAAGGCACCTTTCGCGGGGGGCTGAGCGCGGACGACCGTCTGTTCGAGGAGTGCTTCCAATTGATTCAGTCCCGCGCGCGGGTCGCACAGTTGGCGAACGCGATCTCGGGCGGTGTGTGTGAGCGACTGCCAGTCGGCTTCGTGATCCATACAGTCGGCGATGGCATTCGCGAGGGCGGTCGCGTCGGCGGGAGGGACGAGGTGACCGCAGCGGCCGGCATCGAGGATCTCGCTCGGGCCGCACGGGCAGTCGCTTGCGAGGACCGGCGTGCCACAGACGACCGCTTCGAGGAGTGCGTTCGGGAAACCTTCGTTCAGTGACGGCAGCACGAACAGTCGCGCGTGGCGATACCACGGCAGCGGGTTCGCCACGAAGCCGGGCAGTGTGACGTGAGCTTCCAACTGATGAGCGGCGATGAACTCACGCAGCTCGCGTTCTTGTTCGCCCTGTCCGAGCGAGACGAAGTGGAGCGAGCGGCCTCGCTCGCGTACGAGGATGCGGATCGCTTCGAGCAGGAACTGTTGTCCCTTCTGTACGTGCAGCCGTCCCCCCGAGACGATCAAGAATGGGTCGCGCGAAGCGCTGGGAATGAACTCAGTTGCCAGTCGTTCGATGCGATCAAAATCGACGAGGTTATGCAGCGTGCGAACGTGTTCGTCAGGGAGAGAGAAGAAGCGGGTCAAGCGTTCGCGAAGTCCGTCCGAGTTCGTCAGCACGACCGACGCGGACGAGTAGGCCCAGCGCGCGAAGCAGCGTCTCGCAAACAGCGGCATCCGTCGGGCGTAGGCGTTCAATTCCCACGCGGGATCGGCGACGCAGCAGGCGATGCGCGGCGTCGGTCGGAACCAGCAAGCCGCCGCAGCATCGAGCGTCGCCAAGAATGTGCGGTCATAGACGACATCGATTCGTTCCGACTCCATCAGTCGCGCGAGATGCCGCCATCGCGCGATTGGGATCGTGCGCGCCAGTCGATGAAACTTGAAGGCCCACGTTTTGAGAAAGTCGTCCCAGAACGAGTGAATCGGAACATCGGCCGGAACTTCACTCAGTAACTCACCGGAACGACTCCCGAGAGCGAGGACCGGTTGGAAGCGTGATCGGTCGAGCTGTTTGAGAATCTCAACCACTTGGCGTTCGGCACCGCCTCCTCCCAGAGTGCCGATCACAAACAAGACTCGCAGCGGACGTGGCATGAGGTCGGGGTGTTTCGGGAAGGGGACTTGAGCAGCCTGTTGAACAACGTAGGGTAAGCGTCTCGCTTGCCCGTGAATGCAATTGGAAAACGGGTAAGCGTCTCGCTTACCCTACGTGGCAACCTCTGGTTCTATCCTGCCGGTCCCGATTTTTCCAAAGGGCTGGTATGCTGCGACCGACGCACTTCTAGGTGGAAGCCTCGCCTCGCCGGTCTCATTCAAGGAACGCTCATGTCTGCTCCCGTCTTGCAAGCCATGTTGCTTGCCGATCAGGTTTATCAGGACCGAGGCACGGGCAAGTACGTAATCTGCGGCATCTTCAGCGCGATCCATTTCACGCCGCGAGACGACGCCGCAGGCAAGGACCGCGCGGCGGGATCGAACGGGCACGCTGTTGAAAGTGACAGCGCGGGTGACGCGGGGGCGGGTGGTGAAGCGTCTCCTCCGGTTCCGTCTCCCGTCCCGATCGCGCGGCTGGTGCGAGCCGGTTCGCCGTTCGCCTACGTCAGCCTGACCGAGTTGCAGGGGACGCGTAAGTTCGAGCTGCGCTACGTCGATCTCGCCGAGAACAACGTCCTGTTCGGCACGGCGTTCGAGGTCTCGTGTCGCGACCCGTTGGAGACGATTCAAATCACGGTCCCCTTGCCGCCGCTGCCGATCCCTCACGAAGGTGTCTATGTGTTGGAGCTGTTGTGCGAAGGCGAGTTGCTCGGTTCGCACCGCGTCTTGGCGAGATCGCAGTCAAAGCCGTGAGGCATTGGACCAGAATAACTTCAGAACGATGTGCTTCATTCTCCCTCCCCTCGGCGGGGAGGGCCGGGGAGGGGGGAGGATGGTCAAGTCGATGTGCCACTCGCCCCCCTCCCTAACCCTCCCCGCCGAGGGGAGGGAATCAGCAGGGAACTCGGGAAGTGATTGCGCCCCCCGATCCTCAGTCGTTCACGGCTGGGCAGGCTCGACGCGCAGGAACTCACGTTGCAGTTCGAGGAGAGACGCCTTCACTGTGGCGAGGTCTCCCACCGCGATGAAGTTGCGGAACGAATAGTCTTTCGGCGCGATGCCATTCATCGCGTCTCGCATCCGGAAGACGCAGTTCCATTTCACGACCTTCGCGCCGGGGAACCGGAAGCGGCCATAGCCCGCACCCTCAAAACCGCGAGACGGTTGGTCGGGTGAGAAGATGCCCATCGCGTGCAGGCCGTCGGGCGTGGCCAACACGACGGGCAGCCGCTGCTCACCGGGGCCGTCGCTGAGTGGTTCGAGTTCACCCGACTGCGGGTTGAATTTCCAGAACGTCTCGAACTCGATCGGCATGTATCCGGTGACCGCTTCAAATTGAGCGTAACTGTGTTTCTCACCGACCGGCACGCCGAAGGTCACGTCGTATTGAATGACCTGCGGCAGGTGGCGATAGCCGATGCGCACGCGCTTGGTCAGCAAGTGATCTGACAACACGGTCGTGTTCTTTGCGGGATGTCCCTGCGACTGGCCGTCGGGTACCAACCAAAAGGCCATCTGATTCGTCGTCTGGAGTTCGTGGCCCTTCGCGATCAGATGCAGCAGCCGGCTGGACGACTTCGGCCCGGCTCCGTCCAACACCGACCCGGCCTCTGTTGGGTTGAAGGTCTCGGCCGTGAAGGGCGAACCCGCATCGAAGTTCGAGGCCGACTGAATCTGTCGTCCGTGATCAGCGCTGTTGACGAACTCCCGCCCGTTCCAGGTGAGTGAATGGATCGCTCCCGCCAGTCGCGCTGTCGTCGTGATGACGATCTCCGAGTCACCGGCCCGCGCGCGGATGACGGAATCGCCCGAGGGAAGAGCATCGTCCGCTAGCGCGGCACCACAGCCAACGGCCAACGCGATGCCGTGCGCAACGACTCCAACGAGAGTCCACCGATGCAGCGAATCGTGCAACACGGAACGACCTTTCAGCTACTGATTGCAGCCTGTTGAGAAACCCGTAGCACAGGCGGCTCGCCTGTGATGTCACAGGGAGCTACGAGCAGGCGAGCCGCCTGCTCTACGTTTTTCATCGGGCTGACGCAGAGCGATCAGCGACAACGCCTCAGGCGCGGGCTGCGGCATTTCATCTCGGGGATGCAGCACGCGGGAACCGTTGTCCCCCCACAACCGGCGGCGAAGTTTGAGGTCGCAGCGCAGGGCGGCGCGGTCCTCGTCGTTGCCGCGTCGTGATCGACCAGCCAGACGTTGCGGAAGTGGACCGGGTTGCTGTGATTTTGGAAGAGGATCGGCTGCGGATTTGGTCCCTCGACCGAGCCACCCCCGGTCTTGTTTTCCAACTCCAGATTGTTGTGAACGACGATGCCATTGTGACGGACGGTGATCCGTCCCTTGGCGATGCGCTTGCCGTCGGCGTCAAACTTCGGAGCGGTGAAGTCGATGTCATAGGTCTGCCAACTGAGCGGCGGGAAGCTCATGTTCAGGTCCGGTGCCTTGAACCGGTAGAGCGACGCGCAGTCGTTGAATTGCAGTTCGAGGCCGAACGAATCGAGGACCTGCACCTCGTACCGCTTCTGCAAATAGAAGCCGCTGTTTCCGCGCGCCTGTCCGCGCGCGTAAGGCATGTACGGCGTCCGGAATTCGGCATGAAGAGAAAAATTTTGAACCGGTCCTTTGGTCTCGCACCCGATCTCGAGCAACCCGTCCGCCGTGACCTTCGCGTTCTTCAGTCGATCCGTGTTCTTCCCGTCGAACAATACGACGGCGTTCGCGGGAGGAGCGGCTCCGGCAGTCAGGCTATAGCGGTGCATCGGCGACAGGTGGCCGACGATCGCTCCGCCCGTGCTCTTCACGGACGCGGCGTATCCCGACTGCAACTCGACCGTCCAGCCTTCGCCCGCGAGAACCGTTTTGTCTCCCGCCCGCTGGCCGCTCAGTTTGATGCGCGTCGAGCCGTCATACCCGTTCCCCGGCAGACCGCCGCGATACCACAGCGCGTCGAACTTCCCGTCACCCAACGCCACGACTTGCAATCCCACCGCGCGGCACCAACCGTCGGGATGAGTCACGTTCCCCGAGTACTCACCTTGAATGTAGAAGTCGGCATCGACGTGAGCCAAGTCGGTCACGCCTTTCTTCAAGTCTTGAGCCACCGACAAGTGAGACGATCCAACGACAACCATCACGGCCACAAGACAAACAACGGGGAGACGCATGAGAGTGGGAAACCTCAGATTTGTAG
>JAYTQJ010000257.1:0-4516 GCA_043746775.1 Schlesneria sp. | reverse complement strand
CTCGACGTTTATGCGGATGAAGTTAGAGGCGTCGCAGAAGGTGCTGGCCGGACTTGCTCTCGAAGATTTCGAACTCATTCAAGAAGGTGCCACGACGCTTGAAGAGATGAGCGCTGCGGAAAAATGGCGTGTCACGAAAGATCCGCTCTATCGTGAGCACAGTGTGGACTTCCAGCGAATCGCTCAGCGGTTGGTCAAGAACGGAAAAGACGGAAAGCTCGACGCTTCCGCGTTGACGTGGATCGAGATGACCATGAAGTGCATCGAGTGTCACAAATGGTCGCGAGCCAATTTGATTGTGGATGCGCCGGCTCGCTAGCGATCGTGATTCGGAAAGGAACCTACCATGCTCAAACTGACCAGCATTCTTTGTCCCACCGATTTCAGTGAATTCAGCGAGCACGCGATCCGCTATGCCTGCGAGCTGGCGGAGAAGTTTGGTGCCGAACTGCATTTGCTCAATGTCCTGCAAGACTACGATGCGATCGCACCGGGGACCGGTGAGGCTTTCATGCCGTTCACGGACTGGCTGCCGGAACTGAAGAAGCAGTCGCACGAGCAGCTCGCTAAGCAGCCAGGGCCGGAATGGGCCTCGAAGGTGCCTGTTCATCGGACGACGCGAGTCGGTGCTCCGGTCGGCGAGATTGTGAACTACGCCAAAGAGCACGACATCGACCTGATTGTCCAGGGGACGCACGGCCGCAAGGGAATCAAGCACATGTTGCTGGGGAGCGTCGCCGAAAACATCGTCCGCTATGCCCCATGCCCGGTGCTCACCGTCCGAAACCAATAGCATCGGGGTTCCACGGCGCGGGTTGCCAGCGCATGCGGGCGTCGAGCGCGATCAACTGATCGGCGGTGACCAGCAGCGGATTGATGTCGATCTCGGTGAGCTCCGGCCAATCGGTCACGAGAACCGAGAATCGAATCAAGACTTCGATCAATCGCTCGACGTCGACGCCCGGACGGCCGCGATAGCTTTGTAGCAACGGCCAAACACGCAGGCTTTCCAGCATTCGTCGAGCGAGCGACTCATCGAGCGGCGGCAGTTCCAACGCTCGGTCTTGCAGCAGTTCGGCCATGATGCCGCCCGCGCCAACGAGCAGCACGGAACCGAACACCGGGTCGCGTTTGGCTCCGACGAGCAGTTCGACGCCGCGAGCGGCGGTGATCATTGGCTGCAACGTCACGCCATCGATGACCGCCTCGGGACGCTTGGCCTTTACCGAGGCGAGCATCTGGTTGAAGGCGGTTCGCACGTCGGCTTCGCTCGTCAGGTTCAACGCCACGCCACCGACGTCCGTCTTGTGCGTGATGTCGGGCGAACGAATCTTCATCACGACAGGAAAACCGATTTGCCGCGCGACATCGATGGAATCGTCGGCTGTCGCGGCGGCAATCGGCTGGCTGATCGGGATGCCGTATGCGGCCAGCAATGATTTCGAGTCGTCTTCAGACAGGAATGCTGACGGCGATTGATCGTTGAATCGCGTCAGAAATTCCCGCCGGATCTCGGCTCGGTCGCGAGGCCAAGTGATCGGCACGTCGCGAGGTGTCACGTGCAAAAGTTCGCGCCGTGCGGCAAACGAGACTAAGTGCATGAAAGCTCGCACGGCCTGTTCCGGCGAGGCGTAGGTCGGGATCGCCGATTCATGCAGCACCTGCCGGCCTTCGCGGACCATCGCCCCGCCCATCCAAGCGGCGAGCAGTGGTTTGTGAAGTGGATTCGCAGTGGTCGCGACAAGCTGAGCGATGCGTGTCGGCTCGGTCATCGCCTGTGGAGTGAGGACGACCAGCGCCGCATCGACGCCATCATCCGCCAGCACGGCATCGAGCGCGGTGGCGTACCGTTCCGGCGTGGCGTCGCCGAGCACATCGACCGGGTTGTTGTGCGACCAGTGCGGCGGCAACATCCGATTGAGTTGTTCCATCGTTGCGGCGGACAACTTCGCGAGCTGCCCACGTTGTTCCATGAGCACGTCGGTCGCCATCACTCCGGGGCCGCCGGCATTGGTGACGATGGCCAGTCGCGGCCCGCGCGGCGGCATCTGCCGAGCCAACAACTCGGCGCAGTCGAACATGTCGTCCACGGAGAACACTCGCTCGATGCCGGCCCGACGAAAGGCCGCTTCGTAAACGGCATCCACGCCCGCGAGTGCTCCCGTGTGTGAAGCCGCGGCCTGAGCCGACTCCGCAAACCGTCCCGCTTTGTACGCCACGATCGGCTTGTGCCGAGCGAAGGCTCGCGCGGCGGACAGGAATTCCCGCGCGTGGCTGAGCGATTCGACGTACAGAATCAACGACTCAGTCTGTGGGTCAGTCGCGAAGTACTCGATGAGGTCCGCCATGCTGACGTCGAGCATGTTGCCCGCCGACACGAACGCCGAGAACCCGATCTGCTGCTCAATGGCCCAATCGAGGATCGCGGTACACAACGCTCCCGATTGCGACAACAACGCGACTCGCCCCGGCTGCGGCATTCCCGCCGCGAAACTCGCGCTGAGCCGCAGCCCAGGCACGATCACTCCCAAACAATTCGGCCCGACGATGCGCAAGCCAGCGAACCGAGCCGCCTCGCGCTGCACGGCCTCTTCCAACTCCCGACCCGCCGCACCGACTTCGCGAAACCCCGCCGAGATGATGATCACACCACGCACGCCCGCTTCGCCGCACTCACGCACGACGCTCGGAACCGCCGGGGCCGGCACGCAGATCACCGCCAAGTCGGGAGCGTGCGGAACTTGCTTGATCGAAGCAAACGCTCGCGTGCCTTGCACGGAGTCATGCTTGGGGTTGATCGGAAAGACTTCACCGAGGAAGCCGCTGGTCGCCAAATTACACCAGAGCGTGTTTCCGACGGAACCAACGGAGTTGCTCGCGCCGATCACGGCCACACTGCTCGGTCGGAAGATCGCGTCGAGATTCCGTAGGCTCATGCTCTGTCTCCACTACGTCGCACTGCGAAGCGGCTGGTATGTAGCCGTCATCGCTCCGCGTGACGAGCCGAGCGTTTCACAACGGTCGGACTTCAAAAGTGAATCAAGCCGTCTGAAGCGTCCTGCTCATCACGCGGAGCGATGATGGCTACATAGAAACTCGCAAAAACAAACACAGGCGAGCCGCCTGTGCTACGAGCTGGCCCCACGGACGGTGAGGACCGGACATGTGGCGCTGCGGACGACGTTCTCGGCGACGCTGCCCATCAAGAGGTGCTTCAGTCCGGTGCGGCCGTGAGTCGCCAGCACGATCAAGTCGATCTTTTGGTGTGCGGCGTAGTCCAGGATTTCGTGGATCGCCGGGCCTTCCCGATTTGCTCGCACAAGTGCCGGGCAACGCGCGGCGAGGTCGGGACTCGGCAGAGCGGCCAGCTTCTCCTGACAGACCTGCCGCAGCTTGTTGAGCCACTCCGGCATCGGAATCAACGCCGTCTCCGGATTCAACGAGATCTCATCGTAGCCTTCGAAGACATGCAGCAGGTGCAGATCGGACTGAAACTTGGCCGCCAGATCGACCGCGATCGACAGAGCATTGAGGCTGAGGTCACTGAAATCGACCGGACACAGAATCTTTCGGAGCGTGAGCACGATGGCCGTCCTTTCAAAAGCGAAGCGAGGAGTCGGGCCAATGACCTTGCAAGCGTGATGCCAAAGGCGTGGCGCACGCGAGTCGCGTGCGGCCCTGCGGTTCGCGGACCCACAAACGACAAGCCATCGCACGCGAGCCGCGTGCGCTACGGTCTCCGCACTGCGACCACTGTGAGCGGATTCGCGCGCACGACTGTGACGGCTCCGCACGTCGATCCGCTGGACCGCACACTCGCACGATACAAACCCGAAGCGTCAGCGAGGGCGAACGCTCCGAAAGACAATGAACTCCGCGCACTGTGAAGCGCTCGCCCTCGCTGACGTTTCGGGTTAATTCCCCCGGCATGACCTTTGCCTCAGACTGCAAGTGAGCGATCAACTTCGTCGTATTTCACGGTCAAAGGAGCAATCATCATGTCCTGGTCCCCCAAGAAATGTGTGCTGGTGCCAATCGACTTCTCGTCCGCATCGGACGTGGCGATTCAAACCGCTTTGGAAATCACTCGGCAACCGGGCGAGGTCCATGTGGTTCATGTGGCTCTGATCCCCAATTTCATCCCGTACGCGGGAGAAGTGGTTGCCACCGTGGAGCCAGAGCGTTGGCTGCATCTCGCCAAGACGCATCTCGCCGACTATCTGAAATCGCGTCCACAGTTCGCGGGAGTGTGCTCGAAGGTCTTGGAAGGGGATGCCGGCACTCGCATTGCCGAGTTTGCGGGCGAGGCTCATGCAGACTTGATCGTCATGCCGTCGCACGGCTACCACGGCGTCAAACGGTTTCTGCTAGGCTCTGTCACCGAGGCCGTGTTGCGGCACGCGCCGTGTGAAGTTCTGGTGCTGCGACGGGTTGACTAGCCCGACGCGCCAGCGAGGGAAAGTGCTCCGTACCGCGACCGTCAGGGAGCGGCCCGCCGTTTGGAACTGGGGCCGCT
>JAYTQJ010000256.1:0-2047 GCA_043746775.1 Schlesneria sp. | reverse complement strand
GGAGCGATGATGGCTACTTTGGTCTGAGGCACAGCCCTCGCTGGCGTCTTCGGAACGCACCGGGAACGAGAGATCGGCGACAATCATGGTGCGTTCCGAAGACGCCACGCACCCTACAAGTTTTCCCAGACTCAAACCGGCAATGACCCTAGCTGTTCACTTCGTCCATTTGACGTAGCTGTCGTACAGCAGCGCGAGAGTCATCCCGCCGTACAGCATGGCGGCGAGGACGAGACCCGCTTGTCGCCACAGTGGCGGGCGGACTTCGCGCGGGAGGAACCGCAGGTTGACTCGCAAGATTTGGATGGCCGCGATCCCCATGATCGGGTTGGCGATCACGGCGAGGACCTTGAACAGATCGAGCACGCTGCCGAGGTGAACAGCGAACATCGCCCAAACCGTGAGTCCCGCGAGCAGCATCGCGTAGAGCTTCGCGATCGGGATGCGTCTCACGCCGGGGAACCCCGCCCAGCAGATGTCGCTCACCGTGCGGACCAGCACGTCGGTGTTGCCGAGGTGCGTCGAGAACAGAATCCAAAAGCCGTTCATCAGCGCCAGCATCCAGAAGCCGTGCCACAACGTCTTGGCCATGTACTCGGCCTGAAACGTCCCGGCCGCGTAGCCACTCAGCTTCGCGACTTCACCCGCCGGGATGATGGCCACGGCGAGATTCACATTGAGGAACATCCCCAGCAAACAGCCGCAGCCCCACAACGCGGTCTGATCGAGAACCGCGTAACGCCACCATGTTTTCCAACGCCGCATGTTTTCTACGGTGATGGGGAACGTCACGCCGACCGGCTTCAGCATTTCGTGGCTGTCACTCAACACGTTGCTGATTCCGCCGACACACGCTCCCATGCCAAAGCCTTTGTCTCGAAACCAATTGGAGATGGCGAGATTTCCGAGTCCTCCCGACCCCGCCGTGGCCGCGAATGCCGCCAGCAGGATCAGGTCCACGTTCGCAGGCAATGCCTGCGGAATGAGGAACCCCTGCGTTGTCTCCCACCAACTCGCCGCCGGGACGAACAGGACGTTGGCCACAATCAGAAACGTGAAGATGAACACGATCATCGCCCACGAAAGCCGCTCCAAGACGCGTTCGATCGACTTGCCCGACATCAACAGCCCGACCGAGAAGAGAATCACCGCCATCGCGATCCCGCCGAGCATCGTCGCGTCAGCCTGCTCGGGGAGCCGACCGAAGTACGCGGCAAACAACACCGCCGCACATCCGGCCGCTAACGCTGGAGTCGCCAGTTGTGCGGTACCGATCAAAATGTAGAACCATGCCCAAAACTTCGATCCGGGACGAAGCCGCATAAAGCCGGTGATGATCGGTTCGCCGGTGTACATCGTGTAGCGGGCCGCTTCGAGATTGAAGATCGTTTGCAGCACGATCCCCACCGTGGCGATCCACAAGATGCCGCGACCGTACTTGATCGTTGTCAGCGGCCCGACGATCCACTCGCCGCCGCCAATGGCCGCCGCCAGTAGAATCGCTCCCGGCCCGATCGTCTTGAACAGATTGACCAGCCCGAACGGCAACGGCTCTGGCAGATCGGCCCGCTCCCACGCGGGCAGGCTGCCGTGATCTATGACTTCGCCTGAGAGGGACGATGTCGAGTTGGGTTCGTTCGAGTCAGCAGGCTGGTTCAAGGTGAGTGACTTTCTCGGGTCTCTTCGCGCGGCGTTCTCTTGAGGAACGAGGCAACGCGCGATGCGGAAGTCCGGGGGACTTGAAGCTCATCGGGAGAATGCGGGCTGACGGCTCGCTGAATCAGCCCGGAGGGCGGTAGGCAATAGCCCACGGCGTAAGCCGTGGGACAAATGAACAAGAAACTCCAAGCCCCGGAGGGCAACGCCGTTAAGTATTTCTGTAGCAGAATTCGTGAGAATTCTGACGACCCGATGACTCGCCAGAAGTCTTACGACTTCTGCTACGTTCGATTGGCCTTGTTTTGTAGATCCGAAATCCTTAGCGGCGTTGCCCGGAGGGGCGATACATCTGCTGCGCGGCAAAAACCTGTCCAAGAATGACTCCGCT
>JAYTQJ010000255.1:0-24969 GCA_043746775.1 Schlesneria sp. | reverse complement strand
GTGATGACATTCGCGGCGTCCCATCTGCTTCACCATCCGCACGAGGCGGATGGGGTCGTCCTCCGATCAGCGCTGTCACCAAGTTAGCTCTCCGTCTCATTCACCATCCAGACAAGCTGGATGGGGTCCAAGCCCAACACAGACAATCCGGTAGGTTCAGAGAACTTCAACTTCACTCGAACAAGGCACTGGGCCTCTGACATCAGGTTGCCCGACTCTGACGACCGACCTATACTCGGCCCGCGTTCGAGACCTGAGTTTGAATCGCCTGCTGTGCGCGACAAACACCAACCGGGAGTGCGAAGTTCGGTGTCCCAACCCCCACGGATTCTTGTACTCGGTGCAGACGAAGAGGCTGGCCGGTCGCTGTTGAAGACCATCGAATCGCTGTCGTGCAGCATCTGCACCACGATCGAAGAGGGCTGGCCGACGGAGCCGGTCTCCGCCGCTGACGAATTCACCGGCGCGTTCTTGCTCGGCGATTCTGTTCGTCGCCTTCCCGCCCTGCTCGCCTTTGAGAACGTCCTGAAGCACTTGCCCGAGGGTGTCGCCGTCCTGGATGCGACGTTGCACATTCGCTGGTGCAACGACCGACTCATCGAACTCACCGGACGCAACGTGCCCGGCCAGGCGTCGCCGATCGGTCTCAGTTTTCATGATGCCTTTGGCGCACCGCAGATCATTGGCCCAGACTTCTCGCCGTTCCACACCGCGCTCGGGGTCGGCTCCACCGCCCGCACGACGTACCGCGTCGGTGATCGAACCTACCTCGATGTCCTCGCTGCGCCGGCCTATGCCACGAACGCCGAGTACCCGTCGCTGCTTGTCGTGACCGTGCGAGACATCTCGGCGGAACAACTGGAAGGCGAGAAACTGACGGCCATCCACCAGGCGGGACAAGACTTGGGAGACCTCTCCCCTGAAGACTTGGCCTCGCTGTCGGTCGCCGATCGGAAGGAACTCCTGAAGCAGCGGATCATCCACCACACGAAAGACGTTCTGCATTTCGAGACCATCGAAGTGCGACTTCTCAACGAACGAACCAACCGACTCGAACCGTTGTTGAACGTGGGCATGACTGAGGAAGCGGCCGCTCGCGAACTGTTCGCCGAACCTCAAGGCAATGGTGTGACGGGCTTCGTGGCGGCGGAGGGAAAGAGCTACCTCTGTCGTGATACGTCGAACGACGATCTCTATTTACAGGGAGCGGCAGGCGCACGCAGTTCACTCACCGTGCCACTCACCCGACACGAACGTGTGCTCGGAACCTTTAATGTCGAGAGCACGCAGCCGAACGCCTTCTCCGAGCAAGACCAACAATTTCTGGAGCTGTTCTGTCGCGACTTGGCTCTCGCGCTGAACACGCTCGAACTGCTCGTCTTTGAACGTGTCGCCATCGCGTCCGAGAGCTGCAACGTCCTGCTGCGCGACGCAGCCAAACCGGTCGATGAAATCCTCAGCGACATCGCGTGGCTCCAAAACAAGTACGTCGGTTTCGATCCCGAGGCGGTCGGACGCCTGCAACGGATGCTCAAGCAAACTCGCAAGATTCGCCAACTGATCCATGGCATCGGTGAAAAAGTGGCCCCGAACGCCACCAGCCCCGCACAACCGCAAGTCACGCCGCGACCGAAACTCAAGCACAAGCGCGTGCTCGTGGCGGATGCCGAAGAGCCGGTGACACAGGCCGCCCACGAGTTGCTCGCCCGGTACGACTGTGAGGTCGAAGCGACGCACTCGGGTGAAGACGCCCTGCAAATGATCCGCAGCTTTCACTACGACGTGGTGCTGTTCGACGCTGAGATGACCGACATGCACCTCATCACAGCACTCACTCAAATCCGCAGCATCCACCCGCACCTGCCGGTCATCATCATGAAGGGCTTCGGCTACGACGGTGCCCATCGCATGGTCAACGCGAGACAGATGGGCTTCAAGTTGGCGCTCTACAAGCCGTTCAAAGTCGAGCTGCTGCTGACCGAACTCGAAAAGGCGCTCACCCCGCCGCCCGATGAGCCGCCAACATCGAATTGATTGGTGTGCCCCCGAGCGTGTCATCGCCTCAGCCCCACCGGGCTTGGCCCATTGGTCTCTACACAAAGTAGATGCGCCCGCCAAAAGTAGTTGTTCCGTTTCCGTGGGGAACAACTACTTTGGTCATCCCTTCGGGCAGCACAGATCCGACTGACCGTGCCATTCGTGGTCGATGCCGCGCATCAGCAGGGCGCAGTCGAATTCGATTGAGCCTTTGGGGAAGTGGGACTCGTCATCGAAGAAGCTGGAGCGGACTTCTTCGACGGCCAATGGCTCGATCGACCAATTGCGGCAGCGGAGTTCGAGGCCCTGAAACCGCGCGGCATCGGGCGTGGCCGAGTAGCCCAGCGCCCCTGCTTGATAGAAGGCCGATGCCTCTTCCAACGACTGGAACATCGACGACGCGGGGAGCTTGTCCGTGCAGTGGCCTGTCACGGACATCGACGTATCGCGGTCATCGCTTTGCAGGGCGACGGCGAAGTAATCGGCGGTCTCTTTTACCGTGAAGACGGCGTGGTTTTGGAGGCCAGGAAAGACGCGACCTCCAGCCAAGGTGTTGAGCCAAGAACTCGTATCGCGCCGCCGGACGTAAACGCCTTCGCGTGTCGTGCCGTTGTCGTCCCACTCGACCGCCGTTCGATGTGCGGCGTTCTCGGACGAGAGGCCGCACCAACTGGGGAGGAACGCCGGACGGACCTGCTTCAATCGAATCAGACAGATTCCGACGCTGCCCGTCCCACCAACCACTTTCGGTCGGAAGGGGGCTGGCACAAGCGGCGCGAGGACTCGGGGATCGACCCGGTAGTTGACGAGGATTCGGCGATCAATGACACCGCGAATGACGGGAAGCTTCATGGGCATGTTCTCCTGCGATCAGACCGTAATCGCGGAGGAAGCATAACGACGCGGGTCATTTCGAGGGCATTCAAGGGGGCCATCGCCTTGTTCATTGTAGGGTGGGACAAGCTCGCTTCGAGCGCCGGCCCACCATCGTAAATCGTTGTGAAATCATGGTGGGCCGGCGCGGCGAAGCGCCACTGGTCCCACCCTACATCCGGCCCAGCTTAAAAAAGGCATTGGCCCTGGGCATTCAAGAGGCTTGGTTGCGAAAGGTTGGGGCGGTTCTTATAGTCCCCGCCCTTGTTCCGGCTCCTGAGGCGTTGACTCGCCTTGGATCGCCCCTCGCGGGACGCCGTGCCTTTGCACGCTCCGGACATTTTTGAACCAGAGTGAACCTACATGTTTGATGGCATTACCAACGGACTGCGCTCGGCGCTGTCGATGTTGGGGCGCGGTGGAAAACTCACCGAGTCCAACATTCGTGACGGCTTGACCGAGATTCGCAAAGCGCTCCTCGAAGCCGACGTGCATTACGACGTGGCCACGAGTTTTATTAAGCGCTGTACCGAACAGGCCATTGGCGACAAGGTTCTCAAGTCTCTCCGTCCCGACCAACAGATCGTCGGGATCATCCATCAGGAACTCTGCAACCTGATGGGACCGGCCGATCCCTCGCTTCACTTGCGACGTGATGGCCTCAATAAAATTATGATGTGCGGCCTGCAGGGGAGTGGAAAAACCACGACCTGCGGCAAGCTGGCCCGAATGCTCAAAGAGCAGGGTCGTCGCCCGATGCTCGTCGCAGCGGACCTGCAACGCCCCGGTGCCATCGAACAGCTTCAGATTGTCGGGCAACAGCTCGATGTTCCCGTTTACAGTGAGGCTCCCGGCGGTTCATCCCCGCTGAAGGTGTGCGTCAACGGGCTGGCGGCGGCGAAGCAAGCGGGCGTCGATGTTGTGATCTTCGACACGGCTGGCCGACTGCACGTCGATGCCGACCTGATGAACGAGCTGGAGCAGATCGACCGCAAGGTTCAGCCCGATCAGATTCTGCTCGTCTGCGACGCGATGACCGGCCAAGATGCGGTCAACAGTGCGAAGGCGTTCAACGCGGCGCTCGAACTCGACGGCATCATTCTCACCAAGCTCGACGGTGATACGCGCGGTGGTGCGGCGATCAGCGTCAAAGAGGTGACCGGCGTTCCGATCAAGTTCATCGGCACGGGAGAAACACTCGATCGACTCGAACCGTTCCATCCCGATCGCATGGCCGGTCGAATCTTGGGAATGGGCGACGTTGTTTCGCTGTTTGAGAAGGCTCAAAAAGAGTTCGATGCTGACGAGGTGGAACTCCAGCAGCAGCGAATGATGGAGGGCAAGTTCTCGCTGGAAGACTTTGCCAAGCAGATGAAGATGATTCGCCGGATGGGACCGCTCGGGGATCTCCTGAAGATGATTCCAGGCTTGGGTGGTCTGGCATCCGCCATTCCGGGGATGGACGCCGACAAAGATATGGGGCGGATCGAAGCGATTATCAGTTCGATGACTCCGTATGAACGGCGTCATGCGGATCGAATTGATCGCAGCCGTCGGCATCGCATCGCTCGCGGAGCGGGGACCGATCCGGCTGATGTCAACCGCTTAATAAAAGACTTCGGGAACATGGCGGGCATGATGCAGAAGATGTCCGGCCTTGGAGCGATGGACAAAATGAAAGCCATGAAAGGGATGGCTGACGGCGGCATGTTCAATCCCGGTGCTCAGATGTCCTCGACGAAAGAACGCAGCAAACGTGGCCCGGCCGATCCCAATGAGGCCGACGAAAAGCGCAAGAAGGCCAGAAAAGACGCCAAGAAGCAGAAGAAACGCAATCGGTGATCGACGTGAGTCGCCACCTGAAGTCCGGCTGACAAGGCAAAGTCGGACTTCCAAACCCTGATCCAGAGTCCGCTATCAGATCGAGTAACTTCAGTCCAAGGAGAGTTGAGTGGCAGTCAGAATCCGCATGAAAAAAATTGGACGCAAGCACCGTCCGTTCTACCGCATCTGTGTGATGGACTCGCGCGTCCATCGTGAAGGGAAAGCCCTCGAAGAAATCGGCTGGTACGACACATCCGTCGCCGACAAGTCGAAGCGCGTCTTGGTCGATCTGGCTCGCGTCGATTACTGGGTTTCCGTCGGGGCCAGCATGTCCGACCGCGTCGCCACGCTCGTCAAGAAGGTGAAGACCAACCGGTTCGGCGTTGCAGCAGCTCCACCAGCCCTGATTGCTCCGAAGCAACCGGCTCCGCCAGCACCGGAAGGTGAAGCGGCTCCGGCAGTAGAAGCACCGGCTGCGGAGTGACCGGCGATCTCGATGGGCTGTTGCCATCGGGGTTGATTTGGGACGAGTTCTGTGAGCGGCCATGATGCGATTTGATGTTCTGACATTGTTCCCCGAGTTGTTCCACAGCTACCTTCAGCAAAGCTTGTTGAAGCTGGCGATCGAGAACCAACGGGTCGATGTCAGGCTCTGGAACATCCGCGATTGGGCAACCGACAAACACAAGTCGGTGGACGACACTCCTTATGGAGGCGGCCCCGGAATGTTGTTGTCTTGTCCACCAATTTACGCGGCAGTCGAGGCGGTGCAGGCCGACGCTTCACTGCCGGGTCAACTGGTCATGCTGACTCCGCAAGGACGAAAGCTCGATCAGGGTCTGGTTCGGGAGTTGGCTCAGTTCCCGCGACTTGTCCTGATGTGTGGTCGGTACGAAGGGTTTGATGAACGAATTGCCGAAGGGTTGAAGCCGCTCGAAATCTCAGCGGGCGACTTCATCTGCAACGGTGGCGAAGTCCCGGCGATGATGGTGATCGACACGGTCATCCGTTTGGTGCCGGGAGTGTTAGGAGACGAAACAAGCAGCAAGTACGACTCGTTCGGTGAGTCCGGTCTGTTGGAATACCCGCAGTACACGCGACCGCGCGAGTTCCGGGGGATGACCGTGCCGGACATCTTGCTGAGTGGCAATCACGGTGAAATCGCCCGCTGGCGCGAGCAACAAAGTTTGGAGCGGACACGTCAGCGACGTGGCTCTTCCACGACCGATCCGCCAACAGGAACGCAGTAAGACAGGTTTCGAGTCGAGCCAGTTTGAAGTTTCGAGGTTTGAAGACTCGAAGTAGACAGCACTCATCACCGGCGGGTAGTTCCCGCCCTTGGACTGAAGTTGGAAGAGAAAATATGATTAACAAGTACGTGAAAGCCGTTGAAGACAAGTATCTGCGCCCCGATCCGCTCGTGTTTGAAGTCGGCGATACCGTCGATGTTCACACGAAGATTCAGGAAGGCGACAAAGAGCGAATCCAGATTTTTAACGGAGTTGTCATCGGTCGCCGTGGTGGTGGCACCCGCGAGATGTTCACTGTCCGTCGCATCGTCGCCGGGGAAGGTGTCGAGCGAACGTTCCCGTATCACTCACCCAAGATCGCCAAGATCGAAGTAAAGCGACACGGTAAGGTTCGTCGCGCGAAGCTGTTCTTCCTGCGTGATCGCATCGGTAAGGCGACCAAGCTGATCGAACGCGTCGATGCCGCCGAACTCGTAGCCAAGAACGCCGCCAAGAAGAGCAAGAAGGCTGCGGCCCGCTAGTTCATTACGAAATGTTTCGCGCGGCCAGAGTTCGCGAGAGACGGATTTGCGACAAAACAGAGAACTGCCCGGCTTCCGAATCCTCTGCGGTTTGGAAGCCGGGCATTCTCCGTTTCTTAGACGTTTCCGAAAAAGTAATAGGCACATTCCATGTGCCGTCCGCGATACCGTGATTCGGAGAGGAATTCGGTGAACGGCACATGGAATGTGCCTACTACTTTGACTTCTGTCGGACACGTCTTCTTTGTGTTCCCAATTCTGAGGCGCTGCATTCTGCAGGCACTGCGCGGGGAGAATCAGCGTGTGGAATTGGTTGGCTCGGCTTTGGTCACGCCAGATCCCACTTAACTCACTCGGGAATCGAGGAGAGGCCGCTGCCGCCCATTTTTTGGAGCGGCTCGGTTATCGAATCCTTGAGCGGCAACTGCGCAATCACTTTGGTGAGCTGGACCTCGTGGCACTCAATGGAGACGTGGTCGTGTTCGTCGAGGTCAAGACGCGAACTACGTTGTTGGCAGGGCATCCGACCGAAGCCGTGACCGCCACCAAGCAACGAAAAATTACGCGGTGCGCGTTGGCTTATCTCAAGCGCCGAGGCTGGCTCGAACGTCGTGTCCGCTTTGATGTGATTGCCGTCGTGGGGTCAGGCGAAGGCGACGCTCCCGAAATTCAGCACTACATCAGCGCGTTCGACTCGGGCGACTTCGGGCAGATGTACTCATGACAATTTCACTTCGACGGGCTGCTCAGCGCGAGCACTCTGAGTTCAAGTGACCTCGCCATGTAGGACTCGTCCGGCACCCTGAATTAGCAGGCGTTGCGCCACCTGTTGGCCGAGGAACGCGGCGTCGCAGGTTGTGCCGGATGCCGAGGCGATCCAGCGGTCTGAGCCATCCTGCGGAAGAACGACCGCTTCCAATCGCAAGGTGTCGTCAACGACCTGCGTGGAGACTCCGAGAGGAGCGTGGCATCCGGCGCGGAGTGTGGCGAGCAGGCTTCGCTCGGCGGTGACGGCCGCTTGAGTCGGGCAGTGAGTGATGAGCGCGAGGACTCGCCGTGCGAGTGTGTCATCCGTTCGGCATTCGACTCCAATCGCACCCTGTCCGACAGCGGGATAGACCGTCGGGGGAGGCAGTTCGCGCGAGATGCGATGTCCCAATCCAAGCCGTGTCAGTCCGGCGGCGGCGAGCACGAGGGCTTCGTACTGGCCTTCGTCGAGCTTGCGCAGCCGGGTCTCCACATTGCCACGCACTTCACTAAGTTGCAGGTCGGGACGCAGGTATCGCAACTGCGCCTGCCGTCGCGGGCTGCCGGTTCCGACGCGCGCTCCCTGAGGTAACGCCATCAGATCGGTGGAGCCGGTGTGATTGAGCGGCATCACCAGCGCATCGGCCGTCAAACCGCGAGTCGGTGTTGCGGCGAGCATCAGTCCCTCGACGTAATCCGTCGGCAGGTCCTTCAAGCTGTGAACGGCCACGCCAGCGCGGCCGTCAAGCAACGCGAGCTGCACCTCGCGCGTGAAGACTCCAAAACTGCCGAGGTCTCGCAGTCGTTCGGTCTGATCGCGATCGCCCGCCGTGCTGATGTGGACCAGCTCAACAGTGATCTCGGGCGAGGTTGCTCGAATCAGATCCGAGATGTGGTGAGCTTGCCAGAGAGCGAGGTTGCTGGATCGTGTGGCGATGCGGATCGTTGAAGGGACTGTCACCGAAGGGAATCTCCGAGGCTGTCATGAACAAAGGCTGGCAACATGCCACAGGGCAAACGACCGAAGTCCGGTTTAGGATTCGGTGCGAAACAACTTCCCGGCTTGCGCCTTGTTCCCTCCCCTCGGGGGGGAGGGTTAGGGTGGGGGGAGGAGTGGCAAATCGACTTGACCATCCCCCCCTCCCCGCCGAGGGGAGGGAGGAAAGCGGGAAGTTATTTCGCACCGGGTTCTTAGCTTTGTTAGCCGGACTTCTCTCGCAGGAGGACTCGCATCACAGAGAAGTCTGGCTTTCGGAAAAGCCGGACTTCAAAAACTGTCACATCGACGGTGGGCTGACGGCAATCACGGCCACGATGACGCGCTTGGCTCCGGCCCGCTTCAACATGCGAGCTGCTTCGTGAGCGGTGGCCCCTGTCGTCAGGATGTCGTCCACCACGAGCAGCGTTTGGCCGTGCAAGTTTGTTCGTTTCGATGTGCCAAACGCACCGTGTTGTTGGATTCGTCGCTCGGCCGGTGAACTGCGGGCCTGCTTCGGAGTCCAACGTCGCTTGGCGAGAATACCGGTCGCTAGGTGGACCTTCAACCGGCGCGACAACTCGCGAGCGATGGTCTCGGCCGCGTACTGAGGCCGCGCGAGTCGCTTTAGCCAATGCTCAGGAACGGGGATGACCGCGTCGAAGGTTTGTGCCGTGAGCGCCTCACGCTGCGCGGTGACCAGTTCGCTCGCCAACGCTCGTCCCATCAACGCACCCGTGGGACTCTTCGCCATCAAACAGGCGGCGCGGAGTTCATCGCGATACAGGCCGAGTCGAATCACTTGATCGAAGGCGAAGCGTTCGCGGAGGCACAGCGTGCATCCCTCACCCGATGGCGTGTACGGCCCGAGCGGCGCACCGCAGCGACGACAGGCATTCGAGGTCGCCGGTCTGAGCTTCGCGTGACAGTCGCCACAAAAGGGAACGTGACCGTCCGACGAATTCGAGCCTGGCAGAGTGTCGTCGTCACACAACAGACAACGCGGCGGATAGACGAAGTCGAGCGCGGCATCCGCCAGCGCACGCCCGCCGCCGACGAGGGCTGATCCGAGTTGTTGAGCGAGAGTGAGGTTCATCATGCTACAAGCGGTCCGTCAGGTCTTAGTTTTGGGGTTGATGACCCATCAGAATTCCGGTCATGGAATGACCGGACTACGTAGCTCAGTCATTCCATGACTGAGATTCTCGAACGACAAGCCCCCCCCAAAAAAAATTAAGCGTTGACGGGGCACTAGATCCCCAAACGTTGTCGCGCCTCACGCAATCGGATTGTCTTAAAGTAGCCTTCCTCGCTCCGCGTGAAGAGAGCCGATTGGGTGTGGGCGCTGACGATGCCAATCCCTGTCCGGATCACACTCGGCTCCCTTCACGCGGAGCGAGGAAGGCTACTTTTTGCGACCACAGGTCGCGTCGTGACAACTTTGGGCGCGGCACTCGGTTCGCTAAATCGCGGCGGCGATTGGCTCACCATGTTTGCGCAAAGCCGTTGCGAGCATATCGGTCACTCAACGGTTTCTCTATCGGTGTGTGCAGCGGCATCGCAATGTGTGGGGCATCCGATATCCTCTCGCCGCGATCAAACGGGGCGAAGTTGTTTTGAGGGATGTCAGGGAAACATGCGGATCGTGATTGCGGGTGGCGGGCTGGCGGGATTGGCGGCGGCGGTCGCATTGACCGAGCGCGGATTGCCGTGCGAGGTGCTGGAGTCACGGCCGCGACTTGGTGGACGAGCCAGTTCGTTTCTCGATCCCGTTTCGGGGTCGTCGATCGACAACTGCCAGCATGTGTCGCTCGGGTGTTGCACGAACTTCCGTCACTTCTGCGAGACGACCGGGCTGGCCGAGTTCTTTCGGCGCGAGGCGACTCTGCACTTCATCGGTCCCGAGGGACGAGTCGATTGGTTCTCGGCCAGTTCGCTGCCCGCTCCGTTTCATCTGGCGGGAGCCTTCGCGCGGCTGAGCTATCTGTCGTGGCACGACAAATTCTCGCTGGCTCGCGGCTTGAAGGCGCTCGCGCGGGGAGTGACGGCAGAAGAACGACGACTCCCGTTTTCGGAATGGCTCGCGCGACATGGCCAGACGCCCGCCGCGATCAGTCGCTTCTGGCAAGTCGTATTGGTCAGTGCTCTCAGTGAGTCGCTCGATCGGATTGATGTTGAACACGCGCGGAAGGTCTTCGTGGACACGTTCCTCGCGCATCGTGACGGTTGGTTCGTCGAGATCCCGACGGTGCCGCTCGATGATTTGTATGGCGGGCGGTTGACCGATTGGTTGGTTTCGCGCGGGACCACGATCCGTCTGCAAGCGGCGGTCGAGCGGATCGAGATCGAAGCGGATCGGGTGAACAGCGTACGGCTGTCGTCGGGAGAGATCGTGAGCGGCGATGAGTTCATACTCGCGTTGCCTTTCTTTCGCGTGAGGTCGGTGCTGCCCGAATCACTCGCGGCGCATCGCGCTCTGGCGGGGATCGAACACTTGGAAGCGGCCCCCATTTCCAGCGTTCATATTTGGTTTGACCGGCCGATCACTGAACTACCACACGCGGTGTTGGTCGATCGGCTCTGCCAATGGATGTTCAACCGAACGGCGTTGGGAACGGCATCGCTAACCCATGCTGAGGACTCCTTCATGCGGGAGAAGCATGACCCCGCGACCTCGAACGGCTTCTACTATCAGATCGTCATCAGTGCGAGTCGCGAGTTGGCAGGACAGTCGCGCGAAGCGATCCTCGCGCAGGTGTTGGCGGAGTTGACGAGTATCTGGCCAGAGACCGCTCGCGCGACGCTGCTTCACTCGCGCCAAGTAACGGAACATCGCGCGGTGTTCTCGCCTCTGCCGGGTGTGGACGAGTTGCGACCGACGCAGCAGTCGCCGATTGGCAACCTGCAATTCGCGGGCGATTGGACTCAAACCGGCTGGCCAGCCACGATGGAGGGGGCTGTGCGCAGCGGATACCTTGCCGCTGCTAATGTCCTCGCCCGGTTGGGACGACCTGAGTCCGTCGTCCGTCCCGATCTGCCGGTGGGAATCTGGTCGCGGCTGCTAATGGGAGTCCCCGGACGATCGTGAGTCGGGCCGATATCCCTTGTGCGGCCCGCTCGGATGTCTTATCACTCATTGCGTGAAGCGAAGAGCGCCGAGTGCCCACTTCGGCGGCAACTGCCGTGTGCGGGGCATTTCATTCGAGAGGCATTCGCTCGCTGATCCACATGCAACGGTGCTGACGGTCGTATTGAAAATCGTCATCTGTGCTGGTGCTCTAGCCCGAAATGATCCAGCACGGCGTGTTGGGCGAGTTGGACTTTCAGCGAGGCAGCGGTGACCGTCAGGGGTTGTCTTACCGCAGATCAAAGCCTGACGCTCAAGTGATGGATCGGATGCCAAGAGACTTCGCTTGCGCATCAGTCTGCAGTGGACACGCTGATTCTGGCCGCTCGGCTTATCGCCGTTCCGTCAGTCCAATGCCGTTGAGCGGGATGCTTTAGCGGTCGAACGTCAGGGAGGACGATTCAGATGACGCGCGGTCACGGTGTTGGACTCTTGTTATGCGCCGTGTGGCTGGTCAGTGACCTCACTCCCTCACACGGGCAGGCGTACTTTTCCGATCGGTACTCGGCGCAGCCCAGCGTTTCTCAGTACGACGCACAGGTCTTCAACCGTCCGGCCAGCGTGTCGTTGCGGATGAATGACGGCGCGGCCGGTTCTACTTACGGCGACTATCGGCTCGCCCCCTCAGGCCATTCGCTGGCTGGAGGCTACGGTGTTACCAACTCCGCGTGCGAGCAGTCCTGTCCGGAAGATGGCGATCCTGGGCCTGGGACGGGTGGGACTCCTCCGGGCGACTTTGGCCTGCCTCGAATGGGTTGCTTGAATGCAGACTGCGGGCCGTCTCGTTTGACCTTTCGCAAAGGGATGGTGTTCCTCCATCGCAGCCGTCCCGATTCCCAAGCGTTCACGGATGGTGCGACGCCCACGAACGCTCATGACTTTGACCCCGGATTTCAGTCGGGACTGCAAGGTGACCTCACTTGGCGGAACCTTTACCGATCTAACGTGGACATCCAGGGAATTTTCTTCCATGCGAGCGGCTTCCAAGGAAAAACACTGACACCCGCCGCGTCGCAACTGTTGACGACTCCACCGATCAACTTCGCCACGATGGATGTCACCGACTTCTTCAACTCATCCATGGCCAGCGGTGAATTGAATCTGCGGCGCGAATGGTCCCCTTGGTTCACGGTCATCGGTGGCGTCCGCTACTTCGACTTGCAAGAGCAGCTCTTCCACAAGATTTGCGACACCGGCATGACGGAACGCATTCGAGCTTCAAACAACGCGTACGGCTTTCAGAGTGGAGCAGAAGCTGTCTTCTTTCGATCGTGCCGCATGGAATTCGGCGGCTGGGCCAAGTACGCCATCTTGAACAACTTCGTCGAGCAACAAACGGTGACGACACTCATTCCGGGAGTCCTGCCGTCGTTCGCCGATAGCGGCAGCCAAGTCGCGTTTCTCGGTGATGTCAGTCTGTTTACCACATTCCGAGTCACTTGCTGGCTATCCGTGCGAGGCGGTTATCAATCGATGTGGTTCAACGGAGCCGCGACTGCCGCACCGCAAATGCTGACTTCCAATGTCGTCACCGGCGCGGGGCCGGTCGCCGCCGACAGCAACCTGTTCTTCCACGGCGGCTTCGCGAATGTCGAGATCAACTGGTAGAGCCAAGACGCGATGTGGCCGAGGCGAAATGTGTTGTGATTGACTCTCGAATTGTGGCCTCACCTCGCATCAACGCTGTGATCTCACTTCCTGCCGTGGTGGGCCGGGGCTATCTTGACCAGCCCCTGTATTTGCTCGCCTGTCACCGCAGGCGAGACATCACCGAAGGAAAACAACATGCGATTGGCGAAGCTCAAGCTGGCTGACAACTCTGTTCGAGTGGCGCGCGTCGAGGACGACGGGCGGTTTCGAGTGCTGGACCTGACGCAGGTCGAGAACGTTCGCAGTTTGATGGACGTGTTGAACTCGCCCGACCCGATCGGGATGACAAAGTTCCTCGTCGATAAGAACGCGCCAGCACTCGACGCGCGGTTGGTGACGGTCCTCGCGCCAATCGACGAGCAGGAAGTGTGGGCAGCGGGCGTCACGTACAAGCGGAGCCAAGTGGCTCGCATGGAAGAATCGAAGGCGGGGGCGTCGCACTACGACAAGGTCTACACCGCGCCGCGACCGGAGATTTTTTTTAAGGCAACAGCCAGCCGAGTCTCCGGCCCCGGCCAGCCGCTCCGCGTGCGAGCCGATAGCAAATGGTCGGTCCCGGAACCGGAGTTGGCACTCGTCATCTCGTCGAGCGGCAAGTTGGTCGGCTTCACGGTCGGCAACGATATGTCCGCGCGAGACATCGAGGGCGAGAACCCGCTCTACCTGCCTCAAGCCAAGGTCTACAACCAGTGCTGCGGCCTCGGGCCGTTCGTCTGGATTCCCGAAGGCCCGGTCGATCGCCCCGCGACGAAGATTCGGTTGGCGATCTCGCGAAGCGGTGCTGTTGTCTTCAGCGGCGAGACCGATCTCGATCAGATGAAGCGCGGGTTTGAAGAGTTGATCGGCTGGCTGGTGCTGGAGAACGAGATGACGCGCGGCGCGTTCCTGCTCACAGGGACAGGCGTCGTTCCGCCCGACAACTTCACGCTGGAAGACGGCGATGCCGTTAGCATCGAGATCACCGGGATCGGCACGCTGACGAACCCGATCGTGAGAGCACACCAACCCGCAGCGTGAGCAAGGACGAGGCAGGAGGAACGGCGTCAGCCCAATAAACACGTTGGAAAGTAGTAGGCACATTCCATGTGCCGTAACCGGCGACATGCGGACGGCACACGGAGTGTGCCTTCTACTTTGCGGGCAACGTGAGTGGCATTGGTCTGATGCCGCCTCGCTCGACTCACTTGAGGCGCGACTCAAACGCTGTCGGACGCCAATCGCATTACGTCGCCTTCGTCCTCGTGTTCAAAATCGACAACGGGGAGATGGCTGTCGGGGACGGTGCCGTTTCGTCGCACGGGCTGCATCTGCACCATCGACGCTTCGACGGCGAAGTCCTGACCCATTTCGGGCAGCGGAACGGGGCCGTTCGGGTTCATTGGAATCGGCGGCACTGGTCGAGCCGACTGCTGGGCGAGTGCGGGATCCTCGTAAGTCTTGCGAGGGTCGCCGGCCTTTTGCGTTCCGGCTTTGTTCGACGGAGCTTCGGCTTGCAGGCGGAACCGCACGTCGCCGATGGCCAGTTCGTCGCCGAACATCAGCCCGGCCTCTTTACGCACGCGCGAACCATTCACGAACACGCCGTTAGTACTGCCAAGATCGCGCACCACGAACGCCGTATCGACCTGCGCCACGCAGCAATGTTTGCGGGAGACCTTGCGGCTGTGCGTCAACGAGACATCGCAGTCGGCTTGTCGGCCGATCAGCACGATGGCTTTCTCAAGGGGGATCAGGCACAGACCCGGGTCGAGCGGTACTAGAAATGCCGACATGCCGAGAACTCCAGAAGGGAGAGACGGCCGGGACTATAAGCAACCGTCTCTACGAAAGGAATCCGTCATTGGGCGGGGTTGGGGAACTTTGCTCGATCTCGTGACGGATATACCACCTCACGAAGTCGGTCAAAACAGGCCACCGCAACGAATGTATGAACCGGCTCGAACAAGAATCGGCCGGATGCACCTCGCTGGAGTTCGGTTTGTGCTATGCCCGAGACCTGCAATGCCCGAAGTCCGGCTTTTCTGAAGGCCGGACTTCGCCCCCATATCACTCATTGCGATTGCTTCAACCCTTACAATTGCTGCAACCCAACCTTGTCTGGCGGTGGGACAATCGGTACTTTCCCGCCCGTCCAATCCCGGCCATCCTCCGCTCGCGATGCTGGCCACCCACCCGAACTCGACAAGATGTCGCTCCCTGCGGAGGCCGCTCAACTAGAGCAGCACTTCCTGGGGAAGTTCTCACCTCTCTTCAAGGAGCTCAAGGATGAGCCGACTGAGTGTGTATTGGCCGGACGAGTGCGAAGCTGTCACGACCGCCGTGTTGGACGAACCGCGACTGCTGCAATTTCCGCGATCTCGCAAGCGGAGTTCCGTTGAGAGCCACTCGGTCACAGGCAGTGCGCTCTGCGAAGAGGCTCCCCGGTTGGACGTGATCGCCCGGGCACGGTTGCTCTTCTCGAATCGTCAGTGCTGTCGATGCCGCTCGCACGCGGTCGAACCGCTGCAACTCGACGACGCGCGGGTCAATCGGCAAGGTTTAGAGATTCCCGGCACCGCGACGATCACCGGTTTTCGGTGCCACTCGTGCAACGCCGAATGGAATTCGTGAGTCAACTGGAGTTGTGGGGGCGGGGTCAGCAGGGAGCAGTCGGGGTCAGGTGGTTCAAAGTTCATTTTTCGCCGCGAAAAAATGAACTTTGAACCACCTGACCCCTGATCGAACCGGATCCGTCAGAGTGTCTCGCTGGAGTCCATCATGCCGAACCAACTTGCTCCGCAATGTGATCGCGCTGTGCGAGTCCTCTGGCGGTCGCTCACGACTGCGGTCGTCATGGGCCTCTTCGCGCAGTCCGATGTCCGAGGTGGCGATTGGCCGCAGATCATGGGTGCGAACCGGAATGGCATCAGTGTCGAGGAGAAGTTGGCGGACAAGTGGCCGGCTGACGGTCCACGCTCTCTGTGGGAAGCCAAGATTGGATCGGGCTTCGCGGGAGTGGCTGTGGCGGGCGGAGTGGCAGTGCTGTTCCATCGCGTTGCGGATGAAGACACGCTCACGGCGTACGACGCCGAGTCGGGGAAGCCGCTCTGGTCGCAGGGTTTTCCGACCAGCTTTCAGCCCGCGATCGTCGAGGACGATGGGCCGCGAGCCGTCCCCACAATTCATCAAGGCCGCGTCTATGCCCTCGCTTCAGCGGGCGGTCTGTATTGCGTGGACATCAAGACGGGCAAGCCCGTTTGGCAGCGACAGACTCAAACCGAATTCCATGTCCCGTCGGCATACTTCGGAGCGGGAAGCTCGCCGTTGGTGGAAGGCAAGACGCTGATCTTGAATGTGGGCGGAGACAAAGACCGTGCGGGTGTCGTCGCGTTCGATCTCAACACGGGCAAGACCGTCTGGCAGACCACGAGTGAGCAAGCGAGTTATTCGTCGCCGATCGTCACGACGCTCGACGGCCAGCGTGTGTTGCTGTGTGTGACACGGCTGAACTTCCTTTCGCTTGATCCCGCGACGGGAAAAGAATTGGCTCGCACACCGTTCGGCCAACGTGGTCCAACGGTCAACGGAGCCGTCCCCGTCATGATCGGTCAGCGCGTGTTGCTCACCGCCAGCTATGGGATTGGGGCGGAACTTCTCAACCTGAGTCGCAGCAAGTTGGATGTGGTGTGGACTGACGAAGTGTTGTCGAGCCAGTACACGACGCCGATCGTTCATGACGGCGCTGTCTATGGAATTGATGGCCGACAGGATGGCGGCCCGATCTCGCTGAAGTGCTTTGATCCCGAGACGCGCAAGGTCCACTGGACCAAGCCGGGGCTGGCATATGCGACGCTGATCGCCGCCGACGGCAAGTTACTGGTCATGCACACGAACGGCTCGGCACGACTGGCTGCTTTGGACAAAACCGCGTATCGAGAACTCGCAACTGCCAGCCTGCTGCGCGGGACGACTCGCGCGCTACCGGCTCTCGCCCAAGGGCGGCTCTACGTTCGCAACGAGCAGACGCTGATGTGCGTCCAGTTGGCACCGTGAGGACGTAGGATGGACGCCCTCGTCCGTCCGGCTCTACGCCGGATTAGTACCGCTCTGCCAGATCAATACGGACGGACGGGGGCGTCCATCCTACGTGAGTTTCGCCATCACGCTGGCGCGGGTGCATCGCCTGACTCGCTGACCGGCTTGGCGTCCGTCGCCATCTTGAGCAGCGACTCGGGTAGCTCGATCCCGGCGACATCTTTCATCACCTGCATCATCGGCGGCATCGAGTGACTGAGGTTGTGCAGGAAGTTCGCGGTGCTGCTGCCACCGTTCGCACCGCCGCCTCCTTCCCAGACAACGATCTTGTCGAACTTGATGTTCGAGATCGCTCGTGACGACGCTTCGGTCAGATGGTCGATGTGTTCGAGCATCAGCATCTGGAACGCGGGCTGAGCACCGCCGCAGGCTTCGATGATCCGCTGATAGCCTTCGCCTTTCTTGGCGAGGATTTCGTACTGACCGCGTGCTTCTGCTTCGAGCTTCGCGAAGATCGCGTTCGCTTCACCTTCGGCTTCAATCTTTCGTCGTTCGGCGGACGCTTGGGCTTCGACGATGATGGTCGCTTTCTGCGCCTTTGCCACCGCTTCAAACTCGGCTCGCTTCTCGGCCTCAACACGCTCGGCATCTGCCAGCGCGGCCTTCGTCATGGCCCGGTTCTGCGCTTCGAGAACCGCTCCCTCCGCTTCGCGCTTGCGTGTCTCGGAGGTCTGGTACGCCTCGGCATTCTTCACGGCGAGTTCCGCCTTCGAGGCCGCGATCTTGGCTTGAGCCAGGTTCTCACCTTCGATGGCGGAAGCGTTGGCATCGGCCGTTCGGATCCGCATCTCGCGCTCGGCCAGCTTGACCTGAGCTTCTTGCTCGAACACGGCCGTCTGTTCAGCGACCTGTCGTTCCTTCGTGAGTTCCGCCAGCCGAACGGCTTGATCGCGCGCGGCCAACTGCATCCCGATGGACTTCTCTTTTTCCAGCTCCGACAACCGGATTGCCTGTTCGCGTTCCGCTTCACGGACGCCGATGTCTCGGTCCTTGGTCGCGTTGCTGACCTGAATGAGTTGGTCACGGTTGGCAGCGACGACGCGGGTCTCGCCCAATCGCAGTTGCTCGGCCACGTCACCGCGCGCCTGTTGGATCGCCTGTGACGCGGCCTTTTGACCGATGGCGTCGATGTAGCCCGACTCGTCCGTCAGGTCGGTGATGTTCACGTTGATGAGGATCAGGCCGATCTTCTTCAACTCGGGTTCTAGCGAGTTCAAGATGTGCGTCAGGAACGTGTCGCGATCCTTGTTGATGTCCTCGATCCGCATCGAGGCGATCACCTGACGGAGCTGTCCGAAGATGATTTCCTGCGCCTGCTTCTCGACATCGACCCGCTTCAGTCCAAGCAATCGGATCGCGGCGTTGTTCATCACTTCCGGAGTCGTGCCGACCGCGACGGTAAAGACGCTCGGTACGTTGACGCGAATGTTCTCGGACGACAGCGCGCCGCGCAGCGGGATCTCAATCTGAATCGGTTCGAGGCTGAGATAGTCGAAGTCCTGAATCAACGGCCAGACGAACGTGCCGCCGCCGTGATAACACTTCACCGCGTTCCCTTTTCCCGCCATGCCGTAGATCACAAGGATGCGATTGCTCGGACAACGCTTGAAGCGGTTGGCCAACAGCATGACGAAGCTGAAGACCATGAATCCGATGAAGACCCAGATCACGGTGAACCAGAAGCCCGGTCCTTTGAACAGGTCATCGACTGCGGCGAGGAAAAGTGAAGTCATGGTTGCGGCCCTTTGAGGAGCGAAGTGTTCGATCGTTGGTTTGTGTCGCGAGAAACGGCCGGACTCATGGTCAGGTCGTCGCCGCCAGTTCGGCAGCAGGGACGGAACTGGTCATCACTTCGACTGAGTCCGGGCCGACGATGCGTGTCACCACGACCGTCGCTCCCGTAGCGATCTCGGAGCGTTCGGTCCAAGCCGACAACTCTACGGTTCGGTTTTGCAGGTTGAGGTTAATCTTGCCGACTCCGCCCAGATGTCCGGGGATCTTCAAGTAGACGGTGCCGGTCATGCCGACCGCATGATCGATGCGAACGCTGCCATCGGTTCGCAACCGCGCGAGTTGCCGCATCATCCAGTGGACGCTGTACATCGCGGCGAATCCGGCGGCGACCGCGATTGCCAGCGACGGGAGGGTTGGAAGTTGACTCGATTCCGCCGCCAGCCCCGCCAACCCGAAGAAGGTCAGTGCGGCGACGACCGTGCGAAACGTGATGATCCCGAAGAACGAAGTCGAGCCTTGATGAGCCGATGCCGCGTCGTGGGCCGCGCCCGTCGAACCGACACTGCCCACGGCTTCAGGCCCACCGAAATCGTCACCGAGACCATCGTCGCCAAACGCATGTTCGCCGCCGAGGCCGATCAGCGAGAGCAACGTCTGGCAAAAGAGCAGCGTTCCACCGAGCAACGCACACGCTAAGAAGGTCGTGGTCATGACGAAAACCTCACGGGAGAAGTGAGTGCAGGAAAGGGACAGCCGCCGGAACGCCCGAACGGGGATTTGGATCAAATCGAAGAGGACCGGCATTGAGCACGTAGGATGGACGCCCTCGTCCGTCCTGTCCTTCATAACAATCTCGGACGGACGAGGGCGTCCATCCTACGCTCACTCGGCCCGCAGTGGCCGCAGCATCAGCGAGTTCGTGGCGTCAGACGGCGACTTGGATTCGTAGAGGACTCGATAGACCTCGGTCATGATCGGCATGTCGATCCCCTCTTGTTCGGCGATGTCGAAGACGCTCTTCGCCGTGGTGACACCTTCGGCGACCGAGGTCATCGTGGCGAGGATGTGCGCGAGGGTCTCGCCCTGTCCCAGACGTTGTCCAACGTGGCGGTTGCGACCGTAGGGGCTGATGCAGGTGGTGATGAGATCACCCATGCCAGCCAGGCCCGCGAACGTCGCCGCCTCCGCACCGAACCGTTGGCCGAACCGAGTCATCTCGACCAGCCCGCGCGTCAGCAGTGCCGACTTGGCGTTGTCGCCGTAGCCGAGTCCGTCCGAGATCCCCGCCGCGATGGCGATCACGTTTTTCAAGGCTCCAGCCAACTCGACACCGACCAAGTCGAGATTCGTGTAGACCCGGAAGCGCTGCGTGTTAAACATCTTTTGCGTTTGTCGCGCGAGGCTGAGATCGCTGCTCGCGGCAACCAATGTCGCAGGGAGGCGTCGGCCAATTTCTTCCGCGTGACTCGGGCCGCTCAAGGAGACGATCGCGCGGCTGCCAAGCACTTCGCCGATGATCTCACTCGGCCGCAAAAAGGTTCCGTTTTCGATCCCCTTGATGACGCTGATGACCGGCAGCGGGCGAGGCAGATGCGGGCGAACTTCGTTCAGGCTGGCTCGCAAGAATTGGGTCGGCACGGCGGCGATGAGGTACTCGGCGTTCGCGACCGCATTAGCAAGGTCCGCCGTGATCCGCACGTTGTCGGGAATCCGGACTCCGGGCAGGAGTCGCTGGTTCTCACGGTCGCGCTGCATCTGCTCGGCATACTCGGGCGAACGCGCCCAGATGGTGACGAACTGGTCGGGTTGCTCGGCCAGCAAGACCGCACACGCCGTCCCCATCGCACCGCCACCGAGAACTGTGAGCTGAGTTGTCATGAATCCATTTGCCCAGACGAGTTTCGTGACCTAGGTTTGCTTTGGTCTCAACTCAAACCGGGAGGAAGCGTAATGCAAACGATGCTGGAACAACAGAATTCGCGGACGTTCGTGGATCGCCGTGCGGTCGCCGATGGTGGCCGCGATGCCGGGCCGGAACGCCGCCAATTCAGCGCGTCCGCCAGCCTGACTCGTCCCGAAGTGGCCGAGTTGTCCGAGGCGGTCGATCAATACAAGCTGCGTCACCGCCGCCGGTTCATCACGTTTGAAGAACTCTTCGACGTGATGGCCGAACTGGGCTATCGCAAGTCGTAGGGGCCGTCGTTTCTGAGTGGTAGCTCTGTCGCTCCGCGACAGGAAGCGAGAACGTACGAGCGACGATTGCTGCGGATTCGAGCTGGATCGAGAAAGATATCTTCCTTGCTATCGCGCCTCCTGTCGCGGAGCGACAGGGCTACCTTCTCAGAAGCTTCTGTCCCGCAGTGTTTCGTTGAGGAACGGCGACACCCAAGTCGTTGACGGGCGGCATGAGCGATGAACTCAGCGTTCCGCGACGACCTTACTCTCGGCGACTTCTCCAACGGCTCCCGCGTTGACTTGGAACCGGATGAGGTCTCGTTCGGCGATCTCGACGAGCCGGTGGCCACTCTTGGCATACGCCCGCAGCCTCAGTTCCAAGAACGGCTTCGTCCACGGCACATGCGGCTCGAAAGCTTCGATAGCTCGTGCCAGTTGAGTGGCGTCCACGAGATTGGCCACGTTGCAGGACAGGCCCATCCGCCGCTCCTGCAACTTCAGCCCGGCCAACGGCTGCGTGAGGTGCTTCAACATCGCTCCCGCTTTGGACCGGTCGCGCTGCGCCAGTTGGAGTGGCAGCACCAGCACGGCATCGACCAGCAGGTCCATCCCCCACGGATCGTCTCGCAACCCGAGCATGGTCTGTTCGAGAATTCGCTCGCATTGCTCGAAGTCTGCAGCGTGAAATTGCAGCACGGCGTCGATGCCCAGCGCTTCGTTGGGGGCGACGGTGCGAAGGCGTTCGATCAGGGGGCGGGCAACGTCGCTGTGGCCCACGCTAGCGTGAGCGAACGCTAGAATCGCGGTCTCCGTAAGCTGCGATGGTTCTCGCGACTGTTGGCCCCACATTTCAATGGCCTCCGCAAACTTTCCGCGACGGCATAGCGTCAGCGCCTCGGCCCGTTGCTGATGACCATCGGTCCAGTCGGGGCTTTCCGGGACTTTCTCCCTCTGGAAGACGTGCATCGCGATTCGTTCGTCTTCCACCAACGTCCAGTTCGGTTCGCCGTTCGTGACACGGGGACGATGCGCCGAAACTTGGGCGGCCGCCTCACGCAGTTCGACGATCGAAAAGCCGGTCTGCTTCTTGCCGACCGTGCGTGCGAACCCGTACTCCAAGCAGTTGCGATCGTCGGTATTGAGCGGCACCGAAGTGTTCTTCAGCAGCTCACGAATCAGATCGGGCCCCGCGACGTGTCGAGCCAGAAAACCTTCCAGATCGGTGGCGCGCCATGCAGTCTGCATCGCCTGGCGATAGATCGGCCGGGCGAGTCGTTCGCGCAGAGCGACGACATCATGTTCGATCGGTTCCATCGCGCAGGCCAGCAGCAAATCCTTCGAGTTCGTCTGCCAGACTTCGACGTGCGGGAAGACCGAAGACAGCGTGGCGAAGACGGTGTGAACGGTCTGTGCGTCGATCTCATAAGCCTGCAACCACTGCACAAAGATGCCACGGTCGGCGAGTCGTTTTTGCGAAGCTTGATAGAACTCCTGAGTGAACAGTCCCGCGATCCCAGCCCGGTAAGGATTGGACGGTTCTGAGACGATCAAGTCGTAGCGGTTGTTCGTGGTGAGCAAGACTTCGCGCGCGTCGTTGAAGACGACGTGGACGTTGGGGTTGTCGAGTACGTTGCAGTTCATCGTCGCACAGCGGCGGGCCACTTCCACAATTGCTGGTTCGAGTTCCACGACATCGACCCGCTTCATCGACTCGATCGCGCCGAGCCAACCCGCCGTTTCACCCGTTCCCAATCCGACGACCAGCGCACTCGTGGGGTCGCCGTGCAGGATGGCTCCCACCTGACCGAGCATCACCTGCGTTCCCACGTCGATCAGTGCGCTGCCGTCGCATTTGCCATTCACATAGAACGCCAGCCCGTTGGACATTTCGAGCGCGACGCTCGACTCGACCCCTTCCGCCTCCCACCCGATCCGGCGACGCTGCTCGTGAACCCAGCGCCGAATGGCGTTCGGCGATTTGTCCGTGAGCCGGGTGCGACCGACGCCGATGCTGCTGTGACGCCAGACGGCTGTCGGGCCATCGGCCTTCAAACAGAAAAACGCCAGCGTGATCGTCGCCATGGGCAGGATTAGTGCCCCGACCGGTCGCCGCTTGGAAGCGGACAACACCACGCCCGCGATCCCCAACGTCCCCAACACGCCCGTGACGAGTTGCCACGTCACCGGTGCCGTGAGCAGCGGCAACGCACCGAAGCCACCCGCGAGCGAACCGAAGATCGCACCAAACGTGTTGCACGATGTGGCCAGTCCCGCCTGTCGTCCCAAGTTCTTGTCGGCTCGACCGAGCAGCGCGATGAGCAATGGGAATTGCAGTCCACTGACGATCGCGGCGGGCAGCACGACCACCGAAGTGAGGATCGCCCAAGAAACCACTTGACCGAAGAAGCTCGTCGCCGTCCCCGCGTTCACCGCCGTCCAAATCGCCAACCGGTCTCCCAACGCGAAGGGGATCGCCAGTGCCAATGCTTCCAGACCGCAGGTGAACGCAAACAGTTCCAACGTGGGGACGCGGTTCCGAAACAGCACCGTGTAGGCGAGGCTACCCACGCCAATCCCCAGCAGCGCGATCGCCAAGATCAACCCGAATGTGAAGCTCGAACCGCCGAGTAATGGCGTCAACATGCGATTCCAAACCAACTCCATCAGCAGGAACGAGAAGCCGACGCACGCAGCCGACAAGTAGACGAACGCTTGAGGTGTGCGCGAGGCGTCTTCTTCTGTTTCGCGAGCCTCTTCATTCGACGATGTCACGGCGACCACTTCCGCGACCGTACTCGCAGTGGCAGCATCGGCCACTTCAGCGGATCGCTGCCGTGTCGAAACCACGAGGGCGATGCCTGCCGCAATCACATTCACTGCCGCCGCAGACCACAACGCGGCGCGAACGCCCAGCAACTCAACCAACCAAAACGTGCTGAGCAACGTCCCCGCAACAGCACCCAACGTGTTGAGCCCATATAGCACGGCGAGCTTGCGTCGGGCGGGGTCATTCGGATCGGTCGCAGCCATCGCAGCGGCAGGCAACGTCCCGCCCATCAAGAACGTCGGCAAGCCCAAGACAAGAACCGACAACCCGAGTCGCAGGCCCGTCGCCCCCCAAACACCGAGCATCGTCTGGCCACCCAACCCGACATAAGTCGCTCGCGCGATGTCGATCAAGAACGGAGTCGCGGCCGCCGACACGGCGATCATCAACTCCAGCACGCCGTACAAACGTAGCGGGTTCGTAGTCGCGTCCGCTCGACGGCCGAGCAGACTGTTCCCCAGCCCCAGCCCCGCCATGAAGATCGCCAGCACCGCTCCCATCGCCGCCGTCGAACCACCGAAGACCAGACGCAGCTCGTGCATCCACGCCACTTGGTAAATCAACGCGCACATTCCGGAAAGGAACAAGCAACCGGCAATGACACTGACAGAACGACGCATGATCAATACCTGGGTTGGGAGCAACACCACCACGCAGAAATACTCCACGCGGCCCAAGATGAGAGATTGGCGAGCCGCATGCCGTAAGGCTGCGGGTTCTTTTGGTCGTCGTAGGAAACCCGTGGCCTTACGGCACACGGCTCGCCTTGAACATCTCATTCATGGCCGTGCGAGGAATAACTCATGGCTTCCTCAAAAGTGCTTCATCGCAAGGGCGATCAAGACCAGCCATGAATCCTCTGAATGGGTGCGTCATCTCCGCAGGGTTGGACTCGTGAGGGCGACGATTCCAACGCTGGAACCGCTCGTAACGCGACGTTGCCTTTTGGCAACACGCGGGGCAGATGCTAGAGCGGTTCAGAGCAGTCACAAGATGAACTGACAGGCCGACTCGGGGTTATGGGCGAATCCATCCGGTCGTAATGAACGTCGCGATTGTGCCAGCGGAGACTGCGGGTCGGATCGCGTTGTTTGAGAGGCGATCCGAAAAGAAATGGCTTGTTTTCAGGGTGCCACGGTCACGGAGCTTCGACG
>JAYTQJ010000254.1:0-4523 GCA_043746775.1 Schlesneria sp. | reverse complement strand
GGGGGCGGCGGCGGTGTGAACGGTCTCGAACTGGGTGGTCGTCCCTTCATCCTCCCCCCTCCCCGACCCTCCCCGCCGAGGGGAGGAAACAAAGCCAGAAGCAAAGGAGGGGATAAAGCCGAACGACCTACCCACTCTCTCCGCGCAGAGCCAGAGCGAGGAGCCAACAGGAGAAGTCCACGCTTCCGTCCCTTGCCTCTCAGCCCTCGTCCCTCAGCCACTCCGTTACGAACTCGCTTCCGGCGAAGAGGCTCCGATTCTGGCCATTCGCACGGCGTTGGGACTGCGCTTGGATGAGGCCATCCCGCCCGTCGTCGTTCGGTTAGGAACGACTCGAGGGACGAACGCACTCCTCACGCGACGCGGCGCGAGAACGGGCTTCGTCACAACCAAGGGCTTTCGCGATGTGTTGCTGATCGCCAACCAAGACCGGCCGCGACTGTTTGACCTCGCGATCAAGAAGCCCGAGCCGCTGTTTGCCGCTGTCGCCGAGATCGACGAACGACTCGATGCGGCTGGCCAAGTGTTGCGTTCTCCCGACGAAGCCGCGGTGCGTGAGCGACTGCTCGAATTGAAGGCGGCGGGTTGCGAGTCGCTCGCGATCTGTTTGCTCCATGCGTTCGCGAACCCCGCACACGAATTGATGGTCGAACGGATCGCGCGCCAAGAAATCGGCTTCACCGAGATCAGCACCTCAAGCCGTCTGTCACCGCTCATCAAGATCGTCTCGCGCGGCGACACGACCGTGATGGATGCGTATGTGAACCCGATCCTGAGGGAGTACGTCGGGAAGCTGCGGGCGTCGTTGGCGGGGCAGGGACTGAGGGCCGAGGGGCAAGGGACGGAAGGTGCCATTGCTCGCCTCTCACTCCGTCGCGCAGCGACCGTCGTCCCCTCGCCCCGGCCTTCGGGGGAGAGGGCTAGGGTGAGGGGGCCGAACGGTGATGACGCTCTCCTGCTTGAACACGCCTCTTGTTCTGCCTCTCAACCCTCGACCATCCACCATCAACCTTCCCTCGAAAGCCCCCCTCACCCTAACCCTCTCCCCCCCAAAGCGGGGGGCGAGGGGACAGGAGAAGAACTTGCTTCCTGCATTTCTGACCCTCAACCTTCAACCCTCAACCCTCAACCCTCCCTCAAACTGATGACCTCCGCCGGCGGTCTCGTTGATGCCGATCGGTTCACCGGGAAAGACAGCGTGCTGTCGGGACCGGCGGGGGGGGTGATCGGGTTCTCGCGAGTCGCTCAACGTGCGGGGTTCGCCAAGTCGATCGGGTTCGACATGGGTGGAACCAGCACCGATGTCGCACGGTTTGACGGGCAGTACGAGCGTGAGTTTGAGACGGTCAAAGCGGGCGTGCGCGTCGTCGCGCCGATGTTGGCCATCGAGACCGTTGCCGCAGGAGGAGGGAGCGTCTGCGGGTTCGATGGCGTGAAGCTGTTCGTCGGGCCGCAGAGCGCCGGAGCCGACCCCGGTCCCGCGTGTTATGGCCGAGGTGGCCCGCTCACGATCACCGACGTGAATTTTTTTCTCGGCAAGATCATTGCCGAGCGGTTCCCGTTTCCGCTGGATCGTATTGCCGTCGAGAAGCGACTCGCCGAACTGTGCGAGCGGGTCGCGAACTCGCCGCTCGGACGAAGCTATTCACCGTATGAACTGGCTCAGGGTTTCATCGACATCGCCAACACGACGATGGCCCGTGCGATCCGCAAGATTTCGATCTCGAAGGGTTACGACCCGGCTGAATACGCACTGGTCACGTTCGGCGGCGCGGGTGCTCAACATGCGTGTGCCCTTGCCAAATCGCTCGGCATGACGACGGTGCTGTCGCATCCGTACTCGGGCGTGCTGAGCGCGTATGGCATCGGCCTGGCCGACGTTCGCCAACTGCGCGAGCAGGGAGTCTTGAAGCCATTCACTCGCGAACTGCTCGCCGAACTGGAACCGTCGTTCGCCACGATGGCCGACTCTGCACAAGCCACTGTTCTCACCGAAGGGATCGCCGCCGACCGCATCGACGCGCCGATCCGGTCGCTCGATCTGAGGTATCGTGGCATCGAAGCGTCTCTCAACGTGATCGAACCGTCCGACGGAGACTACGCCCGCGCCTATGCCGAACGGCATCAGCAACTCTACGGCTACACGCGGCCCGACCGCCCGATTGAAGTCGTCGCGGCACGGGTTGAATTGGTGGGACATCGGCCCGATCCGGATGACGCGCCCGATCCCCAATCGACTCACCCCTCGCCGGCGCAACATCCCCCCACCGGGCTTGCCCCGGTGGAAACAGGTCTTTGCACTACTCAATGTCACTCCGTTGAAGACGGTAGTATTGGAGAAGTAGTGCAAGAACCTTTGAACCACCGGGGCAAGCCCGGTGGGGTTTCGGAACCGGCGGCTAGCGCCGTGCCGCTCACTCCTGATTCGTGGACCGAGACTTGGTTCGACGGACATCCTCATCGCACGGCCGTCTTCCTGCGAGAACAGCTTCATCCCGGCGACACCTTTGTCGGCCCAGCCATCGTCTGCGAACCGACCTCGACCGTCGTGATCGATCCCGGCTTCGAGGCGTCTATTCGCGGACGGGGTGAAATCGTGATCGCGCGCGGCGCAGCCGCCGTGGTCCCCTCGCCCCGGCTCTGCGGGGAGAGGGCTAGGGTGAGGGGATTCGATGAAGAGAACATTCTCCACTCCGAACACATCGACGACAGTTCTTCCGCCGCCCCTCAACCCTCAACCATCGACCCTCAACCTCCCGCCGAAGAACCCCTCACTCTAGCCCTCTCCCCGCAAAGCCGGGGCGAGGGGACAGGAGAAGCCACCGCTTCGGCTGCTGGCTCTCGTCACTCGTCACCCACCACTCGCCACTCGCCACTCGCCGCCTCCGCCGATCCGATCAAGATCGAAATCTTTAACCACCTCTTCGCCTCGATCGCCGAACAAATGGGGATCGCGCTTCAACAAACAAGCCTTTCGACGAACGTGAAGGAACGGCTCGACTTCTCGTGCGGCATCTTTTCGTCGCGCGGCGAGCTGGTCGTGAACGCACCGCACATCCCCGTTCATCTCGGTGCGATGAGCGAGACTGTGCGGCGGATCATTGAGGACAACCCGAGCCTCAAGCCGGGCGATGTCTTCGTGACGAACGATCCGTATCGCGGTGGCTCGCACTTGCCCGATGTCACCGTCGTCACGCCCGTTCACGATGAGGCGACCGGCGAGCTGATGTTCTTCACCGCCAGCCGCGCCCATCACGCCGAGATCGGCGGCATCGTCCCCGGCTCGATGCCGCCGTTTTCAAAGACGCTTGCGGATGAAGGGGTGTTGATTCGCAATTTCTTGTTGGTCGATGGCGGGGCGAGTGACGAGTGGCGAGTGGCGAGAGCCAGACAAGACGTGCCCGTTGGTACTCGCACTCGGCAGTCGATGCTCGACACTCGACATAGCCGCGAGGCCGAGCTGCGAGCGTTGTTCCAGTCTGGCCCGCATCCGTCGCGTGCGGTCGAAGACAACCTCGCCGATGTGTCGGCTCAGGTGGCGGCCAATCACACGGGAGCGAATCAACTGCGGCAGTTGGTTGAAAAGCAAAGCTGGACCGTCGTCAAAGCGTATATGGGACACATTCAAGCTTCGGCGGCGGCGAAGATGCGGTTGGCTTTGAACTCGATGCCCGACGGCGAGTACGCGCGAGTCGATCATCTCGATGATGGCTCGCCAATCTCAGTGAAGATCATGATCGCCAAAGGGAGCGCGATCGTGGACTTCACGGGAACCGGGCCGGTGCTGGCGACGAACCTCAACGCCAACCGAGCCATCGTCACGGCGGCGGTGCTGTACGTTTTCCGATGTCTCATCAGGGATGACATTCCGCTAAACAGCGGCGTGCTGGAGCCGGTCACGATTTTGCTGCCCGAATGCCTGCTCAACCCGCCCGCGCACGAAGACCCGTCGCAGTGCGCGGCGATGGTGGGGGGAAACGTCGAGACTTCGCAGCGCGTCGTCGATGTGTTGCTCGGCGCGTTGGGAGTGGCCGCTGCGAGTCAGGGGACGATGAACAACCTGACCTTCGGCGACGGAACCTTCGGCTACTACGAGACGATCTGCGGCGGCAGCGGAGCCACACCCGAAGCCGACGGGGCCGACGCTGTTCACACGCACATGACCAACACGCGACTGACCGATCCCGAAGTGATCGAACGCCGCTATCCCGTCCGCATCCACGAGTTCTCGATCCGCCGTGGCTCGGGCGGAGCAGGGGAGCATCGCGGCGGAGACGGCATCGTGCGGACGATCGAGTTCCTGAAGCCGCTCCGCATCTCGATCCTCTCCGAACGCCGAGGCCCCTATGCGCCGTTCGGCCTCAACGGCGGTGAGCCGGGCGAACTCGGCCGCAACACCCTGCAGCGGGCTGGTTCGACAGAGGTCATCGACCTCGGAGGCAAAGTTTCGCTCGATGTCCAAGCAGGCGATGTCCTCAAGATTGAGACGCCGGGCGGCGGCGGGTTCGGATAAGTCGTTTAAC
>JAYTQJ010000253.1:0-4535 GCA_043746775.1 Schlesneria sp. | reverse complement strand
ATCGCGGGAACAGTGATTCTCCTGCCGGTGCGTTCCGAAGACTCCACGCACCCTACGGCGACGCCACTCTCGGAAGTAGAAAATGCACAGCCCCTAAGGCGATCCGCGACCTTCGGCTAACCCACTTGTAGTGCCTGACTCATCGTTTGGGTTTACCCATACAGCACCGGCCACCCTGCCGAATTCAATGGAGAACGGGGACTTCACCCGAACAACCCGGCATCCTTCAACGCCTTTCGGGCGAGCAGGTAAGCGGGATGGTTGATGTCGAGGACTTGAATGGTCGTTCGTCCAACGGCCGTGCGCCCCAATAGTCGAGCACCTCGCCATTGGAAGTGATCGTCCCAGAGATCGACTCGCGGATTGAAGAGACGAGTAGTCCTGCGACTCACAGGATCCTTCCCCGCGATGTTCGGCCCCTTGTGCAGGTTGCAGTGGTAGCACGCCAATGCCAAGTTTCCGAACGTTGTCGATCCACCATGCTGCTCGGCAATCACATGATCGATCTGAAACGGCGTCAGATAGAGTTCGCTCGGCATCTGGCAATACTCGCAGCAGTTGTTCGCCCGCTGCCAGACGCGGCGTCGGAGGGGAGTACTCATGAAACGGTCGGCTTTCGAGTTCGAGTTCGTCCCCCGCGAGCTTTCGCTTGAAGCAGTGCGAGCATATGGCTGACGAGGTTGTACTGCTCAGCCTCGGTCTGCTCGGCCTGCGTCAAAGTCCCCTGACGAGCCTTGGTCGCCAGGCGGTTCATCCGACGCTCATCTCGCACGCTGAACTTGAGAGACATCAACGTCCGAGCCGCATCGGGCGTCATAGGAACCGAGTCAGGTTCAAAGACCCGACTCAGTATGGCCACGCCCGTCTTGGATTGTTCTGTTGTCGCGATACTCATTGAAACCCCGCCGAAAGAAAATCGACCCCATCACTTCATTCAGTCCAACTGGCCGAAAGACTATCAAAGTTCAACCCGGTTGAAACGTTCAGACTCGCATGATCAGGTTGCTGGTTCTGGATTGGACTCAATTGAATTAACCTCATTATGCACTTCATTATTGAAATGCGGGCTGCTTAACACTCCATTCAACAAGCTCCTTGATACGTGGCATTATGTGCCTGAACAGTCCATGCACATCCACAGGCAATATCTGCAACACCCCATCAATAACTTCAAGAACATGATTTCTTTTTTTCAGGTCGCCCGTCTCACGTCCACCTACGTGAGCGAGTGCATGCCGAATCATCTTTGCGGTGATGATTCCCTGATCGAGCCAACACGAATCTGCGATAGTGTCACCCAAGAATTGTCTACATGTCTTTTTGAATTCGTCTTGCTGGCTGATCCGCACCCTACTTCCTGATGAAGTATGAACGCACCGAACAACGAAATCTTCATACGCAAAGAACACACCTGAGTAGCAGACTCGTATTGTTGACCAGAGTGCGATCCGCAGTTCGTTTTTTGGCGAGTTGATATCGTCACTCGGCTCAACCTTAACCATCGCGTCCCACAATTCATTCTTGGGAAACTCAACAGACTCGCCCTTCGCCTTGCTTGAGATTTCCTTAGCCATGTCAAACATCACTTTTCGTAACTCAGCCGACTCAACACTGGCAAGAACGATTCTTTGGTCGATGCGTTCAGCGATGTGATTGACCAACTGCATGGTAAGTGAGCCATCAAGCTTGTAGCTGTGGTATCCATCCGAATAGTGTTTTGCGATATCAACAGCGAGACTCGGAATCGCAAATGTTCGCGACAATCCCTTTAGCGACATCATGAGATCAAATACAAAGGAATCCAGAATCTTGGCGGATGCTGAGATATCCGCAATTTCTCTTGCCCAAGGATGGTCAAAGAAAGAACGGTAACTTTCTAGTCGATCATCCAGCTTCAAGTTTCTTACGTCGTCGTGGAGCATGATATCGTAGGGCACGAGGGCATATTGTCGGGTTCACGCAGACGCCAAATGCCTAGCATCATGCCTCAAACAACTCTGTGATCGGCGTTCCGTCGTCCATGATTCCGACGGGGCGGCCTTGGGCATCGGGGAGACGCATTTCGTGGTCGATGCCGAGGGCGTGGTAGATGGTGGCGGCGAGGTCTTGGGGGCTGTGAGGTGGAGTGATGGCGTAGGCGGCGTCTTTGTCGGTCTGGCCGAGGACGCTGCCGCCGCGGATGCCGGCTCCGGCGAGGAGGGCGGGGAACAGCATGCTCCAGTGGTCGCGGCCTCCGGTGCGGTTGAGTTGCGGCGTGCGGCCCATTTCTCCGAGGCAGACGACGAGCGTTTCATCGAGCAGGCCGCGTTCATCGAGGTCTGTGAGGAGTGCCGACAAGGTTTGGTCGAGGTTCGGTAGCAAATAGCCTTCGACCTCTTTGTTGTTGATGTGCGAGTCCCAGCCGTAGCCGTTCGGGCAGTCGAAATGAACGGTCGTGTAACGCACGCCCGCTTCGACGAGTCGCCGCGCCATCAGAGCCGATTGGCCGAACAAGTGGCGTCCGTAGCGATCACGCAGCTCGGGCGATTCCTGTTTGATGTCGAGGGCCTTCCGCGTTCGTTCCGACGCGACGAGCGAGAGTGCCCGCTGCTGGAAGCGGTCGTAGGCCGACAAGACATTCTCATTGTCGAGCCATCGCAACTGCTGCTCGAACTGCGTGAGCAGCGACTGTCGCGAGTTGAGCCGATCGAGCGTCAGGGCTTCGGGCGTGACAAGGCCCTCGATCTGAAACGTCAGTTCGGCGTCCGAGCAAACGCGCATGTACGGGTCGTCGTCGTCATCCTTCTTGTTGACCATCGTCGTGATCGGGTCATAGCCGCGTCCGAGCCAACCGGCGTACTCACCGGGCCGGATCAGTTTGGACGTGTATTTTTGTAGTCGACCGAGATAGTTGGGCACGACGACGTAGCTGGGCAGGTTCGGCGACGCATTCGGTTTTGTGAGCGGCAAAGCGCTCACAGACGGACGGTTCAGCGCCAAGTACTCGACGACCGATCCCATCGACGGCCAATCTTGCGGCGTCGCGTTGAATCCCGCGCCGATGGGGATGTGCCAGCGCTTGCCGGTCTGGACGAAGTGGCCTCCGCCGCTGTGGTCGTTGAAGTCGTGAGAGAGCGTGCGCAGGATCGCGTACTTGTCCGAGATCGCCGCCAGTTTCGGCAGCAGCTCGCACATGGTGAGGTCGGGCGTGCGACAGGCGATCGGCGAGAGCGGCCCGCGAATTTTGTCGGGAGCCAGCGGCTTCATGTCCCACGTTTCGTGCTGAGCTGGCCCGCCGAACAGCATCACGAAGATGACCGACTTGGCCCGAGGCTTAATCGCTGCGTGCCCCTGCAAAGCCTCTTCCGCCTGAAGCAGCTTCGGCAGCGACAGGCCGAACAACCCCGCCCCGCCTGCTTGAAGCAATTGCCGCCGCGACACGCCACCGCAGACCGACGAGGTTCGTCCGAGAAGTTCGAGCATGATGAACGGTCTCCTGAGGGAATCGTGATTCAGGCGTGAAGGAATCAATTCGGAGGGAACGCGAATGAGCGCTGATCTTCTCTGATGATAAAGTGGAGGCAAAAACCGAGGCGGAGGGAACATCAATGTCGGGGGTATGCAGGCCGGTCAGAGTTTACTCGGCCTCCCCCCCTCCACAACACCAAGTCACGGTCGTGTGTGAGTCCGCCTCTCATGAGGGAGGCCACCACTCGCGAAAGGAGTCACTGGCGTTCTACGGCGGTCCCACCGAGAATGCCGCCCCTCACAAGCATCCTGCGAAGCACACTTGGTCTTCCCATCGAGCTTCATCAGCCGCCCCTTCAAGGAAACTCGTCATGCCATCCGGATCGAAAGGCGCCGTTGTTCTTGCGTTGCTCATCATCACGGTGGGTGTCGGCTGGTTGTTGACGACGCTGGCCGTCGCGCCGGGGATCAACTGGGTGTTGACGCTGTCGCTCGGGATGATCGGCGTGTTGGCGTTTGTCGTCAGCGGCGGGATCGACAAGGTGAGCGTCATCGTCGGCCCGTTCTTTTTGATCGGCGGTGTGCTGTCGATTCTGAGGCAAGCAAACGTCCTCTCGATCGATGTCGAGATTCCGATCTGCGTCATCGAGATCGGCGTGTTGATGCTGGTCGCCCAACTGAAGGCCATCCCGCTGCCGAAGTGGTTCGTTCCTCTGAAGGAGACGGGAGAGGAATGAGGGCGTCGTCGGTTTTTCAACTGTGTTTTTTCCCGCCTCCACCGACCTCGTGTCATTAGCCTCGACACAACTCAGGACAGGCATCCTCTGTTGATGTACTCGGTTTTGCCTTCTGTTTTTCATCCGTGCCTCGGCTTTGCCATCCGTGCTAAAGGTGCTGTCTTGGAACGCTCGAACTAGCACGGATGGCAAAACCGGGGCACGGATGAAGAGGGGCACTCAACAACACCGACACGGGGGAGCGGTGGAGACGAAAACGGCGTAGTAGAAGTACTCAGCCGCTTGTAGAAATTGCCTCGTCAATTCGGCCCTCTTCCTATTCACGACCCACTGCCCCCCATGCACGCCACC
>JAYTQJ010000252.1:0-10540 GCA_043746775.1 Schlesneria sp. | reverse complement strand
ACGCGGTGAAACGGCGCGGCGATTGGCCGCAATCCAAGTCCGGGCGTAGGTGCCGCCCACGCGACGATTTGGCTCAAGGGCTTCATTCTTCTGTCACCATTCTCCTGCCAACGTTTTTTGACCGATTGGACACAGCTCCACATCGAGACGGAAATGGCAAGAGAATGAGGGCAGAGGAATTCAAATGCACCGCTTGACCCCGATCGCGCGGCCGTTCAAATCCGCGCAAGCGAACAAGAATCTGAGACCTAGTAGTACGATTCAGTCTTGGCCGTGCAAGGTGTCACCATCGCGTTTTATCGCCCCAGTCCCGGCTTGGCGGCGGGGGGCTTCTCGGTGCCGTCAACGGTCAGCGACGAAACGCCCAGACCTTGAGCCGACACTTTGTCGAAGATGTACCTCGGAAACGCCAGCGTTTGGAAGTAGGTCGAGGGAGCGGCCCACATCCCTTCGGCCAGTGCGGCAGCAAGGCTTTTGTCGCTGCGGTACTCGACGGACCACATCGCGTTGGATGATTCCGTGCTGACTTCCCAGTGCTTCGTGCCCCCCGATTCGAGGTACGCTGCACAGAGGACGAACTCTTTCTGGACCTGCTGCACTTCACCCGTGTTACGCGAGCGATACTGCATCGACTGCCCCGTCTTCTTCTCCATGAAGAGCGTCAGCGTCAGCGGCTGGCCATCGGACACCGCGACGTTGTTGTCCGCCAAAGCCTTGAGGACCGCCAGCCGCACTTCATCCACGAAACCGTTCTTGTTGGGGGGCGCGATCAACTTCAATTGCAAACTCACCGACTTGCCTGGGGCGAGCAGGTAGTTCGGTTCGAGATTTCTTCCGGCAACCTCCTTCATCGCCAGCTTGTCGGGCATGGATTGAGCCACCAGAAACGGTGGTCCGCTCCCTTTGATCGACTTCGTGGTGACGTACCAATGTCGTCCGTCGGTGCTGTTGGAGATATGTGCCCCGACGGGAAGCAGGTACTGCCAGACGATCAGCTTCTGCTTCACATCGAACAGCCGGTAGTTGTTGAGCAACACATGGTCGTCGCCGCACCAGTGCATCGGCATGGTTGCCGCCAACGCGCGGTTGCCGCCGCGCCAGCCTCGCGCCAGTCGCTCGTTCTGCATCTTCATGCGGTTCAATGCGAACATATAATCGGCCTGAGCGTCGGGATGAACCGGCCCTGTATCGGGTGGGACCGGGATCGGATTGGAGGCTTGTCCGGTCTTCAGATCGACATCCAACAAGAACAGGCTTCCCTCATCATCGAGCAAAATCGCGAGCCGCTCGCCGTTGGGATGGAACGCCACGGACGAGATCCCCTGCCCGTCCTCGATCCGGATTTCACCGCACGACTTGCCGGTCAGTGCGTCGCGGAAGTCGTAAGTTTTGGTGTCGGCGAACGTCAGATACTTCGTTCCCTGAGTCAGCGCTGGGAGGGCGGCGTTCTCAATCCCGTAGATCGCCTTGCACTGTGGCAGCTCCCACATCACGAGCTTGTTGCCCGCGTTCACTGTGGCGAGATGGTTCGCGTCGATGAACGCCGCCCCGACGACTTCGCGCCGGTTCTCATTCGGTTCGTCCTGATAGGGCCGCCAGCCGCAGACGTGTTTCCCATCTTCGGCATAGACATCGACGCGACCGACCGCCTCGTTGGTCTTCATCAGCACGCGCGTCCCTTCGGAGCTAACGCTGACGATCTCGCACGGCTGCGGCATGGCGAACTTGTGAATCGGCTTCCGCGCGGCGAGGTCGTACACGTCGATCCACGTCTCTTTCGGCAGCGGCTCTTTCCAGCGACCCTGATCGACTGCGCCATCCGTCACGCGCGCGAACATGCGAGCCGAGTCGGCCCGCGCCACCATCACCTGACGCACGTCACCCTTTCCCTGCCGCAGCGGCATCCCGCGCATCAGCAATCGCTCAGCGGGAGCCGGGGCCGGATCGGGTGTGACCGTCCAATTGCCATCGCGGTCGGCATACGTCACGTCTTCGATGGACGACCAGTCGGGCTGGGTGAGCGACGGCAGTTGTCCATCGACCGGCAGACCTCCCGCCTGAACGCTCTCCGAGGTCTTAGTGAGAACCTCTTCCTTGAGAACATGCCCCAGCAGCGACGCATTGTTCCGCCCGCCATCCACGACCGAGACAATCGTGTCGGTCAACATCCGGCGCGAGCCTTCGACCTCAACTTCACTGGTTGGAATGCGGTAGATGAACTGCTTCGCAGTGCGATCGACGACGCCGTGTCCCTTCACCAACCAACGCTGTCCGCTGGGGAACCAGACGAGCGGCGTGTAGTTCACCCAGCGAGACACATTGAGGGCTTCGACCATCTTGGCGCTGAGCGGGATCGACACGACCTCGCTCCCGTCCTGCATGTTCCAGACAATCAAGGTCAGGTCTTTGCTCCAGCCTTCTTCAAACAGTGCGGCCACTTCGTCCCCCTTGGGCGAGAACGCGATGTTCGTCAGCTCGACCCGCGACTGTGGCGTCGCTCCTTCTGCCTTGATGTGGCCGACAATGTCGCCGGATTCGAGATCTTTCAGTTGGAGTTCGACCGCTCCAAAACTGCCGCTGCTCTTGTACGCGATGTACCGTCCATTCGGACTGATGCCACTCTTGGCGGGTTCCGATCTCTCGCCGAGTTGGAAGTCATGCTCGATCTCACCCGAGGGAATCTTCAGCAGTTTCGCCTCGCCCCCGCGTCCGATTCCCAACAGACGATCGGATCGGGTGAAGGCCAGAAACTGCACGCCCCACGCTCCCTTGCCGAGCGAAAACTGACCGAGGGCCTTCTTCGCCTTCACGTCCCAAACATCGACATTGCCTTGAAACGCCGCCGCCAAAAACATCCCGTACGGTGACAGCGCCATCGTGTCGGACGAAAACGTCATCCCCTTCATCGAACCGAGCTTCGTGTTCGTGGCCAAGTCCCAGATGTCGCGGCTCGCTTTGGCGCTCGCGTTGTCTCCCACCGACATCACCGTGCTTGGGACGTGAGGAAACAGCACCGAGGTCTTACTGGGATTGTCACTGGGGAACTTCATCACAATCTTGCGAGACGCTTCCAACGTGACGGGATTCGCCTGCGGATCGGGCTGCGCCGTCCAGTTGCTGGACGAGGCCTTCACCAATGTCTTGTTGGCGTCGCTGGCCGCTTTAGGGCCGAAGCCACTGTCGGGGTCAGCCTTACTCGGCAGCTTTAAGTCGCCGCCACTCGACAGCCCCCCCGCCACTTGGGGCGGCACGTTCGAGTCGGCTTTGGGATCGGTCCTCTGACCGGGACCGAACTTCGGCTGATTCGCCTGCGCTGGTGAGCCATGCGGTGACGGAGCCACGGGAACAGGCACGCTCTGCGCGACAGCCGGAATCTGGCCGGCATTCGGCGGCGGTGGCAACACGGCATTGCCTCCTCCGCTGAACATCACGTACCCGAGCAGGCCGACCACCACTACGCCACCGATCGCGCCGCCGACCACCAAGCCCTGATTGTTGGCCCGGCGCGGACGGCCTCTGCGCCCCGACTTCGAGCCACCCGCACGGCTGCTCCCACCACGAGACCCCGCAGGAACGTCGATGTCCTCACCGCAATCCTTGCACGGCACGGTGTCGCCCGACTGGTCGTCTCGAAACTTGTATCTCTTCCCGCAACCGGGACATTCGACGGCAATGGGCATAGCTGACCTGCTGCGATTAATAAGGGGTCGGTGCAAAACAACTTACCGCGTTCTTGGCATTTCCTCCCTCCCCTCGGCGGGGAGGGCCGGGGAGGGGGGAGGATGGTCAAGTCGATTTGCCATTCGCCCCCCTCCCTAACTCTCCCCGCCGAGGGGAGGGAACAAGAAGGGAATTCGGGAAGTTGTTTTGAGCCAGTTCCTAAGGGGACTGCACGGGGATGAATTGAGGGTAATGTCGAACCGCAAACAACCCTCGTTTGACCGAATTCGCGGCGACATGTTGCCAAGTGATTCCGCCCGAAACAACTGCACCGAATGCACACCAAGCCCACATCCCACGTCATCTTGGCTCGACGGGCGGAACGGTTTCCGCCGCAGGGGGCGTCGGGCTAGTGCGGTGGGCGTGGTGCGTCGGTTCCAGATGAAATCGGTGCAGCGTGCGATGGACCACCGGCGCGAAGACCATGCCCGACACCAAGATCACCACGAACCCGCTGTAGAGGGCATACAGTCCTGCGAACAACTTGCCGCTGTCTGTCTGCGGTGCCGTCAGCGGCCCCATGCCGGAGAGCAGCATCGACGCATTCAAGAACGAGTCCAACCACGACATGCTCTCAAACACATGGTAACCAGCCATGCCCGCTCCCAACGACAGCACGATCACGCTCAACCCCGCCAAGATCGACAAAGCCAATCGGCGGAGATAGCGATCTTGAGGCAACAACGGGTGCGAGTGATGTTCAAACATGAGCGATCAGCCTTTCGAGCATGAATGGCGAAACAGAAGCGATCCGTGGACGGCGGATTCTATCGTGGCCTCACGCTCCGCTCGCCCCTTCACGAGTCCGCGCACTCTCGCCCCTCGCTTCATCTCTCGGTGCGAGATGGATACTTTCGCGAACATTGTGAGCGAGGCGAGATACTCGATGCACCGCAGCCCTGACTTCGCTTTCCTCTCAACCCTCAACTCTCGACCCTTCCCCCACTGAGGCCCGCATCATGACCGTCATCCGTGTCGCCGTTGGATTCCTGTTGCTGGCTGTCGCCGGTCCCGTTGCGTGGGGAGACTCCTCAGATCCGAAGCCGCTCTTCGTTGAAGGCTATGCCGGACAGATGAGCTACAAGCCGGGTGAGGCACTCGCGCTGCATGTCTCCACTACCGCGAGTGCCTTCTCGGTCGAGATTGCTCGATTGGGGATGAAGACAGACGTTGTTCATGCCGCTGCCAACGTCCCCGGTGTGGAGTCCCCGATCCCCGAGAATGCTTCGACGCACGGCTGCGGTTGGCCAGTGCTCGTCAAGCTGCCGATCCCCGAGACTTGGAAGAGCGGTTACTACCAAGTGACGTTCAAAGCGGCCGATGGCGGCGGCAAGTTCGTGCAGCGAGGTCGCCGGACTGCTGAGGCAACAGCGTTCTTCATCGTCCGCCCCGCGAAGCCGGGAGCCAACTCGAAGACGCTCATTCAACTCTCGACCAACACGTACAACGCCTACAACAACTGGGGCGGCTTCAGTCTGTACGGCTATCACGGGCGAGCCAACGTCCAAGGGCATCGCGTCTCGTTTCAACGGCCCAGCGCCGGGCAGTTCGGTCAGTGGGAACACCCCTTCATCGCGTGGGCCGAAGCGAACGGGTACGTCTTCGACTACGCCGCCAACTCGGACCTCGAATTCCATCCCGAAGAGCTGAAGGCGTACAAGCTGGTCCTCAGTGTCGGGCACGATGAGTACTGGTCGTCGCTCATGCGAGACCACTTGGAAGCGTTCATCAAGGCGGGTGGCAACGTCGCGTTCTTCAGTGGCAACACCTGCTGTTGGCAAGTGCGCAGTGAAGATCAGGGGCAGGCTCTCACCTGTTGGAAGCAGTGGTACAACCTCGACCCCGCCTATCGCGACGGCAACATCAAACTGCTGACGACGGCGTGGAGTCACGAGCTGATCGGCCGCCCCGAGAACCAACTGACCGGCGTCGGCTTCCTCTTCGGCGGCTATCACCGCAGCCACGGCCAGTTCATGGACGGCGCGTCCGCCTTCACCATCCATCGTCCCGAACATTGGGTTCTCGAAGGAACTGGTCTCAAACGGGGCGACACGTTCGGCAGCAAGGACACGATCGTCGGCTACGAGTGCGATGGCTGCGAGTTCGAGCTACGCGACGGCTTGCCGGTCCCGACTCACCGCGACGGCACACCGCAAAGCTTCACGATCCTCGGCACCTGCCCCGCCAAGTGGGCGCCGGGCGACAGCCTCTGGTACGACAAGTTCCCCACCGACCGAGTCGGCTCCGCCACCATGGGCCTCTACACCCAAGGCGGCACCGTCTTCACCGTCGGCACCACCGACTGGTCCCACGGCCTCAGAGGCAAAGACCCCGCCGTCGAACGGATCACGAAGAACGTTCTCGACCGACTGGGACAGTGAACGGGTGGGGCGGGTGCAAAGGTTCGTGCGGCCCCGCCAAGGCGTAGCGCAGAGAACATCGAGTCCTGCACATTTTGTTGCCCTCTAGCACCGCGCCGTAGCCCGCAACCGTCGCATACGCTTCAAGGAGTCCTGGTTCCTTTATCTTTTTCGACAGCATCTTTAAACGCCTGGGTTTCTAATGCGTCGATTTTTGAAATGAACCTACGTGTCTTCTCGTCATACGATCTGTGAAATGAATTTCGATGAACGACTGCATCGCGAACGACATCTTCAACCGTGCGTGACTCGTCGAATACGACATCGAGATCCAGTATGACAATATACTCAAGGTGGCTGTCATGGTCATCTTCATCGGCCGGTGGCTGATCGTGTGGAACCAAGCCTATCACAATGCCACGCACACTGGTGAAGTCGTTTGGTTGCGGCTCTCGATCTCTCGACCACTTTGAAGCATCCCACGCGATCTTCTGCTTTGCGTATTGCTGGCCAAAATCGTGACGGATGATGGCCATCCCCTCGCCAAAGTTTTTTGTTACCTGATCTTCGTCAATTGTCGTGCCGGCAACGTGATAAAATGCCACTGCGTGTTCTGGATAACTACGTGGTGGCCCCTCATAAAACACTGCACCTGCGTACAGACTACGTTGGCTTGAAGTCCACAATTTCACGTTGACTGGCGGGCCTGAGGGGTGGCAGCCAGCAGTCAATAAGAGACTTGCTCCAATCATGCAATACAAAATGTGGAAATAAGTCATGATAATGCCCAGGAGGGGGGGGCAAGGCTCGTTGTTTCTAGCATCCACTTTTCAGGGAGTATTGGCTCTTTATATTTGCTTTGTTCTTAGGTTGTTTTCATTCCCTTGGCAAATGCGAGAACACCACGGCAACCATCCCGAGTACTGCGGATCACGCTGTCGCTCGTGCCCGATATGCTCGTGCATTTATTGCACGATGGCGGAACATTGTGAAACGACATCAAGTGGTTTTAACTGAAGTTCTTGATTCTCAGTGAGCTGTTGGACATGCGGAAGCGGTTGCTGCCGGTGCCGCCGCTGTAGGTGGTGATGGTGAGATTCGAGTTGGTGATGATGAAGGTGTCGTTGCCCGAACCCATCAGCACGGACGGGGCGACCATTGTCACGTTGTTGATCGTCAGGGTGTCATTGCCGCCCCCCATGTTGATCGAGGCGGTGAGCGGGCCGACCAGTGGAGTCGAGACCGACGCGAGACCATTCACTGTCGTTCCCGATTGTCCGGTCAGTGTGAGGACTCCCGCCGTCACGGACATGGTGACGAGGTTGTCGGAGTTGTCGCCCGTCAGAGTCAGGTTGCCTGCGGCATAGACCGCCGTCACGTTGCCTGCCGCCAGCGCGGTCGCTGAGGCTGGGCCGATCATGGCGAACAACACCGGCAGCGCGGAGACGACAGCCGTGAGCCAGTGGCCTCGAACCAACGAGACTCGTTGAACGGGCTGGTTCAAGCAACAGGACAGCATCCGACGGCGTGCGATTGCAAACATGACTCTCTCCCACGAATGAATGGTGAACAACAGCGGATCGAACCGCCGGAACACCATGCCGACTCGTAGAGCGAAGGTCAAGAAGCGAGTTTCTCGCGTCAGAGCCACCGCTTTTTTCAGTGTAGGGTGGGGCAAGCTCGCTTCGAGCGCCGGCCCACCATCGGGGAACGTGGAGAAATCGTGGTGGGCCGGCGCGACGAAGCGCCGCTGGTCCCACCCTACAGATTTCGGAGGCGTAACAAGGCGAGTGCCCTGTTCTCGCGGGACCTCAATGACCGGTATCGCACGAACTGCATGTCAACCGGCCGTTGCGCAGAAGTGGTAGTACACGTCGGCGGCTTGGCGGAGTTGCTCGATGGCGATCCACTCATCCTTCGTATGGGCTTGAGCGATGTTGCCGGGACCGAAGACGACGGCGGGGACGTTGGCTTTGGCGATGCGCGAGGCGTGGGTGCCATAGGGGACGCCGACTGTCTGACGCGGACCGACCACGGTGGCGATGGAGCGGCTCAGTTGCTCGGCCAACTCACCATTGAGGTCGTCGCCGAGCGGAGGGCTGGTGCAGTACGGGGCGTCGTGGACGAGATCGAAGTCGAGCCGCTCCTTCAGATAGTTCACGACTTCGTCCTTCACGCCCCGACTCTCTTCACCGGGGATCGCGCGGCGGTCGATCTCGATCACGCAGGCATCGGGGACGACGTTGACGCTGCTGCCGCCCGAGATCAGCCCGACACTGAGCGTGGCCGGGCCGCAGAGACGATGGGCGGGCCGCGAACCCGGCAGCCAAGCGGCGAATTCTTCGAGGCACTTCAGGACCTGAGCCATCCGGTAAATCGCGTTGACTCCCTCGTTGGGCCGCGAGCTGTGACAGGCTCGACCGGCGGTGTGCAGTTTCCAGCGCGTGGCCCCGCGATGCGCGACGACGATGTCGAGTTCTGTTGGTTCCGCGACGATGGCCACATCGGGACGCTGTGGACAGAGTCGATAAGGCGGGACGCGACCGAGCCAGCTTCCGACCAAGTGGTTGATGCCGAGGCTCGTCGATTCTTCGTCGCACGTCAGCGACAGCACGACGTTGGCCATTCCTGCTGGCCGGTCATGCGCAAGTCGCGTGAACGCCGCGAGCATTGCCGCCATGCCACCTTTTACATCACACGAGCCACGTCCGTAGACGCGACCGTCACGCTCGGTTGGCTCGAACGGCGGGATCGTCATGCCATCGACGGGGACCGTGTCTTGATGAGCATCGAGCAGGACCGTCTTCGTCGCGCCGGGTGAGTCCAATCGGGCGATCACGTTCGCGCGACCCGGTGCGGTCTCGATGACTTCGTGTGGTACGCCGAGTCGCGCGAGATACGCCACGAGGTACTCAGTGACTCGCCCCTCGAAGAACTCGGGGCCGGAGACATCGCGCCCCATCGGGTTCACGCTGGGAATGGCGACCAAGTCTTTGAGCAGGGGCAGGGGATCGGTCATGGTGGGTTACTCGGATGCTGGTAAGGATTCGGTGCGAAACAACTTCCCGCTTATCTCCCTCCCCTCGGCGGGGAGGGGGGAGGATGGTCAGGTCGATTTGCCACTCGTCCCCCCTCCCTAACAGCCTGCTGAAAAACGGCTGTTGGGAGCCGCGAGAAGCAAGCGACTTTCCTCACGCACACGGCTCGGCGGGAGCCTCGCCCTCCCTTTTTCAACAGGCTGCTAACCCTCCCCGCCGAGGGGAGGGAACAAGAAGGCAACTCGGGAAGTTGTTTTGAGCCAATTCCTGAGCGGGTTGTTGGCCACGCGAAGTTTATCCGCAGTCGCGCTTGAACCCTATTCAAATGAACAACACCCCGGTGGCTCGATGGCCATCGGGGTGTTCTTGTTTGGTGCTGAAGTGAAGACTCGCTTCGCTCGCGTCCTCGCTGACGTTTCGGGTTGGTGTGTTTACTGAGGCGTCGCGGGTCCGGCACACCGGATCAGGTGATCGTGGTCGATGTAGACGACTTGGGACGATTCGTCGGCATGGCGGAACGGGACCGGCCAGTCGGAGCGAATGATCTTGTCGTAGTAGACCGTGCATTTGTAGTGGCAGTGGTGCAGGCGAGCCGGGCCGACCAGCGGGTAGAAGCGGCAGTCGTCCATACGATCGACGATTGGTTCGACCACCATCTTGACGTTGTTGCGAGCGGTTTCGGCGAGGAACACCCACCCCCCCGAAGTCTCATTGGGCATGGCCTTCATGACTTCATCGGGACTCGGCGGATCCTGACAGAACAGCGGAGCGTGTTCGCCCTCGACCGGATCAAGGATCGGCACCTTGTCGTAGCGTTCTTCGCGAGCGTAAGCGTCCTCAATGAGTTCACTGTAGTACGGGCTGACGGGAATCAACGGCGTGGTGCCGTAGAAGCCTGCTCCCGTGAAGGCAGTGTAGAGGAAGCCGCCCGCCAGCCTGCAGCCGCCGCTGGACATCGTCATTACGCCGAGTGCCCCCAACAGGCAGAGACGTTTCATCCATGAACTTGGCTTCATCATCATTCCTCTCCAGGAACTCGCTCGTGTCGATGACCTGCATTTGCGGGCCGGATGAGATGTCGTGCTGCCGGGTTCCAGAGCCACCCTTGAACTCCGTCGTTGATCGCGGAACTTTGCGAACTGCGGTGAACGGGACTGTGAAGCTCCTCACTCACCCACGACATCAATGACCGTACTATCTGTATCGAATGTTCTGGCTGATAACTTTTGCGATTTTCCCGACTTTGCCGATTGCAGGGGACAATCAGTGGGCCGGTCGCGGCTTGAACACCAACCCGAAGCGTGAGCGAGGACGGTTCCATACTCCGCGCGGCGGAGAGTAAGTGGATTTTGAGCGGGGCGGCGTCAGCTCCCTGATTCGTTGAAAACGGACTCACGTCCAAGAATCAGGGGGCTGACGCCG
>JAYTQJ010000251.1:0-10543 GCA_043746775.1 Schlesneria sp. | reverse complement strand
GGGACTACGGTAGGGTGGCCGGGGTTGGAGCGTCCTCGCGAAACCCCGGTGCTCACTTCGCAAATCCTCAGTCCATCCCCGGCCACCCGATCGGTTGGTCGCGCCTTGTCGAACAGATGCGCGAGGTCGTCGAGCCGCGATTGCCGCTGTTTGTTGTCATGTGGTTTGTGGGTGTGATCGTCTGTTCGTTGAGGCCCGTCTGGGGGCTGCGGACTCAGTGGCGGTTGCGGCGTGTCGGCTTGTCGCCTGTCTCGGATGAGCTGCAACGCACGTTGAACGACCTCACGCGGCGGATCGGCTTGAGACGAGTCGTCCGTATTGCGCAGTCGGCTTGTGTGACGGTGCCGATGGTGGTCGGGTATCTCCGGCCGATGATCCTGCTTCCGGCGAGTGTCCTCACGGGACTCACGCCGACTCAGTTGGAGTCACTGCTCGCGCACGAGCTGGCTCACGTGCGGCGGCATGACTGGCTCGTCAACGCGCTGCAGGTCGTGGTCGAGACGCTCCTCTTCTATCACCCTGCCGTGTGGTGGTTGTCCAGCCGCATCCGTGACGAGCGGGAACTCTGTTGCGACGACATCGCGTTGAAGGTCATCGGAGACAAGGCGACATACGGGCGGATGCTGCTCGCGCTGGAAGAGCTTCGTCACGCGAGACCAGCCGGAACGCTCGTCGTACCCACGTCGTTGGCCGCGACGGGAGGAAGCCTTGTCGTCCGCATCCGTCGTCTGATGCCGAGCCAGCAGGAAACGCAACGAGCTTCGCGCGGCTGGCTATCGGGGACGGTGGCACTCGCGATGCTGGCGTTGTCGTGCGGTGTGTGGTTCGTGACGCAGGCAACGGCGGAGAACGGGGAACTCGCCAAGCACGACGTTGCGGTGGCCGAGCAGGAGGAATCGAAGAATGATGAGGCGGCGGACGACAAGCTCGTCGCATCGAGACCCGTTGGCGATCCCGCTGAACAAGAGAAGAACGTTGAACCGAATCTCAACGCGGAGGCCCCTCACCCCCAGCCCCTCTCCCCGCAAAGCCGGGGCGAGGGGAGCAAATCCAAGCCACCCGCGAAATTCGATGCGACGGGCGAGATTCTGCGGCATGTCGCGACGCGGAAAGTTGGCTTGAAGGACTGGCCCGAGTGGTGTGGGTCGCCTCATCGCAACAACACGCCGTCGGGGGAGGACATTCCGACGAAGTGGGATATCAAGACCGGTGAGAACGTTTTGTGGAAGGTCGAACACAGACGAGGCAACATGACAACGCCGGTCATTGCGAACGGCAGGGTCTATGTCGCGGGGAACAATCAGTCGGGCGCTGTGCCTCGCCACCCGAAGACGCAAGACCTCGGATGCCTTCGTGCCCATGACACGGCGACGGGCGAGTTCCTTTGGCAGGCGACGCACCCGAAGTTGGCGCGAGGCAAGGACGGTGCGTTTAGAGACTGGCCGATGATCGGCGTCTGTTCGCCACCGACGGTCGAGGGGGAGCGACTGTGGTACGTCTCCAATCGCGGCGATGTGGTCTGCCTCGACACGGAAGGCTTTCGCGACGGAGAGAATGACGGTCCGATTGTTGATGAAGTGGAACATGATCTGACCGACGCCGACTTCATTTGGCAGGTTGATCTGGTGAAAGACTTCGGGATCGAACCACACCTTGTCTCGGCCAGCGCGATCCTGTGCGTGGGCGATCGGCTGTTCGTCATCACGTCGAACGGCGTCGATGCCAGCCACATGAAGATTCCGAATCCAAACGCCCCCAGTTTCGTCTGCCTCGACAAGCACACGGGCAAAGTCTTGTGGACCGACAACTCACCTGGCGGCAACATTCTTGCGGGCTGCTGGTCCAGCCCGTGCGCGTTCGAGATCAATGGCGAGACCCAAATCGTGATGCCCGGCGGCGACGGCTGGCTCTACAGCTTCACTCCCGTAGGAGATGGCCAGGGCCAAGCGAAGCTCCTCTGGAAGTTCGACGCCAACCCGAAGGAGTCGAAGTTCACACTCGCGACGGGGCGAAGCGAACGCAATTCGATCCTCGCAACGCCGGTCTTTTACGATGGCCTCGTCTACGTCGGCGTCGGTGCGAACCCCGAACATGGCGAGGGATCGGGACGGTTGTGGTGCCTCGATCCGAACAAGCGCGGCGATGTCAGTTCCGAACTGGCCGTCGATGCCAAAGATCAGCCGCTGCCCCCCCGACGAGTGCAAGCGGTCGTCAAAGAGAATGGCGAGCGAGCAGTCTTGAACCCGAACTCGGCTGTCGTTTGGTGCTACACCGAGGGTGTCCGTGGGAAAGTCGGCCAGCTTGCTGTCGAGCAGACGATGCATCGCACGCTCGGCAACGTGGCCATCAAGAATGATCTGCTCTTCATCTCGGACTTCGCGGGCGTGCTGCACTGCCTCGACGCCAAACCAACGGCCCCCGGCAAGACCGTCGTCCATTGGACTCACGATCTCTTTGCGGCCGCATGGGGCACGCCGCTGATCGTCGAGGACAAGGTCTACATCGGCGACGAAGACGGCGATGTCGCGATCTTCGCCCTCTCCAAGACCAAGCAACTGATCGCGGAACTGAACTGCGACCATTCGATCCAGACAACTCCCGTCGTGGCCAACGACACGCTGTTCATCAACACGGTCAATCAGCTCATCGCGCTGAAGCAAGGGGTGATGAATGGCAAGTTGAGTAAAGATGTTGGAACTCCACTAGGCGAGTAGGTCGGTTCCACATAGGCCGATATCTCACGGCGATAGGTAGGCGCGAGTCGTGATATACCCCGCGACGTTTTGGAGCAGTTCCCTCAGAAATGTCACGACCTCCGTTTCGATGTCCTCAAGCCGTTCGACATCGTAGTCACGCCCCACATCGGCGAAGGATTTGTTTCCGTGAGCCAAGTCGTTGCGATTGTCTTTCACGGTCAGCAGTTCATCTGACTTGGCATTGGGATGCGGGAAACCATAGGAGTCCGCAACTTTGCGAATTCGCCGTGCATCCACGTTCCCGCTGAACAACTCATCCTTCCGAAAAGTCGCCACCACGACATCGACGGAAATCGCGGAGAGCGTGGGCAGTATTTTGTCCACGTTGTGCCGCCTCAGATTTGATAGGACGATCTTCCTGACTTCCTCTCGGCAATCGTCAAACGAAACGCCCTGAGTCTTGAGTTCGTCAAAGATGGCTTCAATCGCGTTCTTCAACGTCGATTCCACCAAGTTGTAAAGCAACAAGAAGCCATTCGCTTTGAGTGTCTTAAACAATGCTGCCTGATCAGCGGACGAGAACTCGACGTTGTCAGTGGGTACTTCCAGAAAGACCACGCGTCGCTCGTAGAACTCACGCAGAAACCGAAAGTAGCGAGAGACTTCTTCTGCTCTCATTGCGAAGTCTGATTCAACGGCAATCATGCGTCATTTCCCGAGTAACTTGTCTCTGACGAACTCAATCCGAGCAACAACCTTTGGGCGTGAATTGCTGGCGTCTGACGTGGTGAGGTGTTTGAACTCGGTCGAGTCGAGCCAACCGACGGACTTCGCTTTTAACGTTGGCTTCGTTTGCAGCGCGAGTGCCGTCCCCACGGCCATCGCTTCATAGCGAATGCGTGGCGTGCGGACATGGCCTTCTTTCTTCGAGAAGCCGTTCACGAACGTCCGTTCAACAAACGCCAGCATCCCGTCCCACTCGCTCATCAATAGCGACCTCTGTTTGTCATCGAACGCCTTTTGCGTCGTTTCGAGGTATTCGTTCAGGAAGTCCACCACTTTGCGATCAAACTTTTGGTAGTTGTGAAGGTAGGCGAAGAAGCGAAGGACAAACTCTTGTCTTTCGCGACGCTTGACCGCGGCGTCATTGAGCGGTGCCAGTTTGATGAATCGCGGGTCTTCAGAACATTCGCGGATAAATCGAAGGAACGGGCTGTCATGCGAACCCCAGCGGACTTCCATGTCAGTCAGCCGCTGACTCCCAGTGTTGATCCGTTCAAATATATCTCGCCGAACTTCCTCATCGGCGTTTTCTGTGAGTTCGATCATTCGCAACGTATGGCGATTGAATCGCCGCTGCCGGCTGATGGGCAGGTCCTTGAATTTGAACCCGTTCAATTCGGGTAGCTTTTTCAATCCTGACAACTGCAGCTTGTTCTGCGTGAAATCCACCAACGTGCGAATGCGCTGTGATCCATCCACGATTTCAAGGCGGGCTTCTTTGCCTGGAACATCTGCAACGAACAGATAGGGAATCGGCAATCCAATCAAGACCGACTCAATGAACTTGGATTGATGTTCTGTCGGCCAAGTGTGTTCTCGTTGGTAGTCGGGGACAAACAACTCGTTGTCCTCCTCCTCCTGTCGAGCAAGATATTTCTGGACGATTACTTCGACCGGATACTCTCGAGTGTCGTAGTCGATCGTCTTGTGATGAGCCGCGATTTGGGCTTCCGCCGCTGCACGTTGTGCATCCGTGATCTGGGACACTTCATCACTGTTCGCCAAAATCGCGTCGCTCGCAGGAGAAGATTGTTTAACCATTGGGTTCCGCGATGTGCTTGAGAATGGACTTGCCAATAACTTCGCCCAAACGAACGGGAACCGCATTGCCGATCAACCGACCAAGGGTCGCGAATGACACGGCAGCGTCCTTTTGGCAGAAGCGATACTTGGGAGGGAACGACTGCAAGATGGCACCTTCCCTCAACGAGATGGCTCGGTCTTGTTCAGGGTGCCCGAAGCGGCCGTTTCCGTATCCAAAGAACTGTGTCGTGATCGTCGGTGCCGGGCTATCCCATTCCATCCGCCCGTAAACACTCGGAAACGTCTCGCCCGACTTTTTTTGATGGCATTTCGCCACCAGTTGTGGCGGCCAATCTCGCCAACAACCTCCGGGCTTTGAAACGCGAATCCGTCGCAAGTTCAAATCTGAGAGGTGACTCGCTCGATGCAATGAGTCTGTGCCGTCAATCTCACCTGGCGACAGAGTTGGCAATTTTGAAATCGCCTGTTTGACGGTTCTGTATTGGCTGGGCCGGTGAGTGCTCGGAATCAGTGATATTGGCCCGGTCAACGAGGCAAACAAAACCAGCCGAGTCCGATGTTGAGCGATACCAAAGTCGGGACAGAAAACATTGCTGAAGGAAACGTGATAGCCGACATGCTTGAGATGCTTCACGAATTTTAAGAAGACCTCATGGCGTGCCAATTCCGGAACATTTTCCATGCTGACCACGGTCGGGTGAACTTCGGTGACGAGTCTCGCAAATTGCTCCAGCATCGCCCACTTTTGGTCTCCAGTCCTCACCACCGCCTGTGAGTACCTTGAGAAGGGCTGGCATGGAGCGCAACCCACTAAGATTCGAGTCGAGGTGGAAGGATACATGCCGACCAAGTCTTCTTTGGCCACGTTCCCCACATCCCGGAGTACGAACTTGGACTTGTTGTTCGCCTCAAACGGGAATTGACAGGCAGGGTCGATGTCGATTCCCGCAACGACCGAAATGCCAGCTTTGATGAGGCCATGTGTCAGCCCACCGGCCCCACAAAAAAGATCAACTGCGGCGATCTTGCTATTGGTTGGCGGGAATTTAGTCATGGTCAGAAGCCGGTTGATGATAGCGTGAGTTAGTTTGGATGGCCGGATCATCGCGACCGTTACTCGCTTCATCAACCGAGACCGACCGAGAAATCAACTGGCGTTCTCGTCAATTTGAGTCACTCTCCCCGAAGGCCAATCAACTCTTCGTCACCGGCGGCGAACGCGAATACGACCACTGGCACAGTTGGCAAGCCGTCGTCCCGGACAAGCACGAGCTGCTGCTGACGATCACCATTCCTCAGGCCGACGCCGAACCGAAGGTCATCGAAAAGAGACTGGCTTCCGGCAAGCGGCACGTTCAAATGCAGTTGAAGCCCAACAAGGACAACACCTCCGCCCGCTTGGAACTTCGTCTCGACAAAGAGAAGCCGGAAGTGAGCGAGTTGCCAATCCAACTCGGCGACCGCCCCGAGAAGCATCCGCCGATCACGCACCTCCTCAACCCCGGCGACTCCGCGCGCGTCCTCACTCGCACACTGAAAGCTCCCGCCGGTTCAGGCACCGTCGATCTGAAGCTGCTCGCTCATTAAGGCTGCTTCACAGCATTACCGTTCAGGGCTTTCGCGCTGCTTAGGATCGGCGCAGAAATAATTGTCGCAACGTGGCGGATGCTGCCAGCATCCGAATCGACGCTGGCAGCGTCGGCCACGACAATCTGTGACCATCATTGCTGTGCCGATCCTAATGTCACACTCGACTCAGTCCACGAACGCGAATTCGTTCAGGTTGAGGATGACTCGGCAGGTTTGGGGGAGGCCGTGTTGAGTGGCGTATTCGGTGAGAGCGGTTTGTTCTTCAGCGGTCGGTGAACGGCCGAGGGCGAGGCGGAAGGCGAGGGCGATTCGTTGTCGTTCGTCGGGCGAGGCGGCTGTGATGCGCTGGGCCATGTGGTTGGACATCGACAGGACCAGCTTGTTGTTTCTGAGCGCGAGGGCCTGCAAGGCCGTGACCGTTTCGTTGCGCTTCTCGACGATCATCGAGGGGTCGGCGCAGTCGAGCGTGGTCATGAATGGTTGCGTTTGGGAGCGGACGAGGAAGCGATAGATCGACCGGCGGTGCGACTTCGGATCTTCGGGGTCGTGCAGGTGATACTCGTAGTGCGGCGAGTGTTCGGGCTTTTCGATCACGAAGTCTTGAAACGCCGGGCCGCCCATGCGGTCGTCGAGCTTTCCCGCCACGAGCAGCATCGCGTCACGTAGGGACTCGGCGTCGAGCTTGCGGCGGTTCGATCGCCAGAGGAGCGTGTTGGAGGAGTCGAGTTGGTCGGCCTCCTTCGTCGCGACCCCACCGGGCTTGCCCCGGTGGCTCGCGGGTTTTTGCACTACTCCATCTTCTTCAGCATCTCCGCTCAGCTCGGATCGAACTCCACCTTCAGATGCTCCGCTGAGTAGTGCAGAGACCTGACTCCACCGGGGCAAGCCCGGTGGGGTGGGGGTGCTGGTTTGACGATAGGTTGCGCTCGTCACGATCTGGCGATGAAGCCGCTTCAGACTGCGGCCACCATCGCGGAATTCGATGGCGAGCCAATCGAGCAACTCGGGATGCGTCGGCAACTGGCCCATGCGGCCGAAATCGTTGGGGGTATCGACCAAGCCTCGACCGAGATGATGTTGCCAGAGGCGGTTCACGACGGAACGCCATGTCAGGGGATGCTGCTCGTCCACGATCCACTTCGCGAAGGCGACGCGCCGGTCTCCTTCGACGTGATGGGGGACGAGAGTGAACTCGCCCGGTTCGTTCGGTCGGAGCGGGACGATCCCCGGCTGGACCTCATCGCCGGGTGTGGTGACATCGCCTCGCTTGAGGATGTGAATCGGACGCGGCTTCCCGCCGAGTGACCCCGTGCCGCTGAAGGTTCCGCCGCCGTGGTGGATCATTCCGGCATAGACGTACTGCGGCGCGGGCAAAGTTTTGAGCTGCCCGTCTGTGGCCACGAGAGCCGCTTCGACGCGCCGCATCTCGTCGCGCAGAGCCAGCGGGACGAGACGTTCCAACAACGCGGCGCGTTGCTCGCGCAGTTGCTTCACGTCGTCCGCAGACTGCCCGGTGAAGATGCCATCGACGAGGTTCTGCTTCGCCCAGCGAACGGGAGCTTCGATGGAGTCGAGCGCCGTGACAGTCGCTCGCGCCGCGACGTTCTTGCCGTCGGTATCGAAGACGCTTAGCTCGGCCAGCGCGAAGATGAAATCGTTCATGCGCGGGGCGAGTTTCGTCGCGGTGACGCGGACGTAGCGTGCGGTCTTCTTTGCTTCGCCCTCTGGCTTTGCTTGGTCTTCCGGCTTTGTCACCTCGCCCCGGCTTTGCGGGGAGAGGGCTAGGGTGAGGGGTTCTTCAGCTTTTGCCTTTGTCTTCTCTTCCGCTTCATTTTCCTGTCTTGTTCCCTCCCCTCGGCGGGGAGGGTTAGGGAGGGGGGCTGCTTGTGGATCAGGCGACTTATCGGAATCCGGCGTCGCTGGTGAATCATCCCCTCTCCCCGGCCCTCCCCGCCGAGGGGAGGGAGGAAGAGCAGAGGTCGCTCGCCCAGGGACGACTTGCTTGCCGAAGTCTCTCTGAGCGAGGTCGATCATCCAGAGTTTCGTGCCGGGGTTGGTGACATCTTCGGCGGTGCGGTCGAGAGCGACGATCACGTTCACTTTGAAGTCGGGGTCCGACGACAGTTCGACTTTGAATCGGACCGGAAAACCGAACCCGTCGCCGATGCCGTTGAAGTCGTCCCAACAGCCGACCAGCGCGAGGGACTTGATCGCGACTTCGCGGCCGAGATCGACTTGGACCCACTTGGTCGTGTTCTGATCGCGTTCGATCCCGCTGTGATAGCCGTACTCGGGACGCCTCTGTCCGGCCGCCGCTTGTTGAGTCGAGGCCATCTTCTGATCGAGGCTCTTCAGTTCCTCACCGCCCAGCTTGACGAGTTCACCTGTCAGTCGTTGCTCTTCGCTTTTGAGTCGCTTCTGCTCGGCAAGGAGTTCGGCGCGACGATGGCTGACGGCGGGGTCGGTGTCGAACATCCGGTCGGCTCGGTCGAGTGCGGCGAAGACCGCTTGCAGGCGGTAGTAGTCGGCCTGTGTCACCGGGTCGAACTTGTGGTTGTGACAGCGAGCACATTGAACGGTCAGACTGCAAAACGTGTTCATCGCCGTCGTGACCATGTCGTCGCGATCAAGGTTCCGCGCGATCTTGCCGTCGATCTTCGATTCGGGAACTTCAGCGTGACCGATGAAGTCCCACGGCCCCGCCGCGATGAAGCCGGTCGCGATCTGACCATCGGCCGTCTCGGGCCAGAGGACATCTCCCGCCAGTTGCTCCAGCACGAAACGGTCATACGGCTTGTCCTCGTTAAACGAGCGAACCACATAGTCGCGATAAGGCCATGCGTTCGGCCGCAGCTTGTCTTTGTCATAGCCGTGCGTGTCGCCGTAGTGGACGACATCGAGCCAGTGCCGCGCCCAACGTTCTCCGTAGCGGGGCGAGGCCAGTAGCGCATCGACCAGTCGTTCGTAAGCGGTCGGATCGGGATCGGCCACGAATGCATCGACCTCAGCGGGGTCGGGAGGCAACCCGTGGAGATCGAACGACAGACGGCGATAGAGCGTGCGACGATCGGCCTCGGGTGACGGAACCAGTCCCTTCTCGCGCAGCTCCGCGATGACGAACGCATCAATGGGTGAGCGACACCCCGCGCGAGCAGCATCATTGTCGGCGGCTTCAATCGCGGTTGGGTTCGGTCGTGCGAGCGACTGCAACGACCACCACAATTTGCCGTCAAACTGCCGGTCTTTCAGAGCGATTCCGTCCGGCCAACTCGCTCCGGCCGCGATCCACTCGCGCAACGTTGTGATCTGTTGCTGGGAGAGCGGAGCCGCGTTCTTCGGCATCTCGGGTTTGTCGCCGCTGACGTGCTGGACGATCAGGCTGTCGTCGGGCTTCATCGAAATGAACGCCGCGCCGCTGTCGCCTCCCTTCCGAGCCGCTTCAGCCATGACGAGCGACAGTCCCCCTTTGTGCTCGTCGGCGTTGTGACAGCGGACGCAATGCTGCTCGAAGATCGGGGCGACTCGTTCGGTGAAGGTCTTGTCGTCAGCAGCGGCGACGGCGGTGACGGCGGTGAGACGGAATGCGAACAACAACGCGAAGACGAGGCTATACCTCACGCGGCCAACGATCGAGCATTTCTGAGCGGGGTGGCGTAAGCCCCCTGGTTCTTCCCAAGAGGGCTTACGCCCAAGAGCCAGGGGGCTGACGCCACCCCGCTCAGAAGACTTGTTCGTGAAAGGGCTAACGCCCAAGAGACAGGGGGCTGACGCCGCCCCGCTCCGAAGCATGGTGGGGGTGCGTGTGTTTGAGCGAGGTGGATTCATGGGGTCGCTCCGGAACCGTGACGGTTCTGTCGTGCGGCGAGAGTCGAGGCTGGGTTGAGCTTCCTCGCGGGCCATTCGATAACATGCCCGCGAACATCGCAAGCCACACTTCAAACGGACTCACCGCCACGATGACTGAACCCACGACGACCGCGACATCGACCGACGAGAGATTGATCCGCCTCGAAACGGCGTTGGCTCATACTCAGCATGATCTCGAACAGATGCACGAAGCGCTGCTGAGCCTGCATGGGGAGCTGCGCGGAAACCGTCAGGAGATCGCGCGGCTGGAGCGGCGCGTGGTGTCGTTGGGAGAGTCGCCTGAGATCCGCGATCCGGGCGAAGAGCAGCCGCCGCACTACTGATGCGATGAAGTCCGCGAGGCTGAAGTCCGGCTTTTCTGAGAGCCGGACTTCGTTGCGGTGAGCAGGCATTCAAGGAGGAAGTCCGGCTAACAGAGCTAAGGGGCAGTGCATCAATTACGTCCGAGAATTCCGAAGCAGATCGTGTCGTCCCCAAGGGGTGCCGCGACACGGAGGCTCTGTGCTGAGCCATCTTTCTACCACACATCTTTCAGCCGACTTCTTTCGAGGAAGCGGCAGAAA
>JAYTQJ010000250.1:0-4540 GCA_043746775.1 Schlesneria sp. | reverse complement strand
GCTGAAGTCGTAAGACTTCAGACGACCATCAAAGCCGGCTGAATTCTCACGAATTCAGCTACGTCGCACTGAACGTCAATTTGAAAATCGCTCAAAGTCAGTGCCATTGGGCTGACGCCACCCCGCTCAGAAACCTCCCATTTTGTTCTGCGCGAGTTATCAGCGGGCGCTCCGCGACTCAAACTCAAGGCTCAGAGTGTCTCGCCTCCCTGCGCGAAGTCATTCGATCCCGGCGGGCGTGGCGAACTGGACCGGGTTCGTCACGAAGGTGTCATGCGCCTCTTGGCTCCCGAACAGATACAGCCGGCCCTTGAACCACGCGGCGAAGTCGAGTGATCCTTCGACCACATCCTTGTCTCGCGTCAAGGCGACCACGTCGGCACCGTAGGCGGCGGGCGCGTAGCGAGACGGTTCCTCGACGAACTTCGACATCGCTTCCACGCTGGCGAAGTGGAACTTTTGACCGCGATGCGTGGCGTGATGATCGGGCTTGGCATCGACCAGCTCACGCTCATCATGCAGTGTGACGGGACAGAAGCCTTTGAGTCCCTTCATACCGCCTCGTTCACGAATCTTCGAGATTTTCTCGCGAGTCGCCGCGTCCTCAATTCCGTCCAGTGAGGGCAAGCTAAGTGATGGAGAATCCGTTGCTGAAGGCTCAAGCGATGGCATCGCTAACTTCGACGAGGACTGCTCCGAAGCCGGACCTTTCTCGAGCGGTGGCAGGATGCCGAGCTTCCGCAGTTCCTCCGCGAACGGGTCGTCAGCCGCTCCGGCTTCCGGTGGTCCGGTCTTCGGCGAAGTCCCTGCGTTCTTGTTTGAAGCCGCGCCCTGAGAGTTGTCCTCGTCGAGCGTCAAACCTGTGAACGGATCGGCTCCCTCAGAATTGTCTGCTTCCGCTTCGGACATTTCTGTGAACGGGTTCTCGGCATCAGCGCTCTTCGTCGACGCTGTCGGGAGCGTGGCAGATTGTTCTGCAACCTCAGCGGTCAGCGGCGGCAGTTCCGTCGCGGTGGAGACCGGTTGAGACAACAACGGTGGCAGCGAGAGCGACGTGGGCGCAGCCAAGCTCGGAACGGCAGCGCTCGTTTCTTCCAACGGTGATGGCGGAAGATCGAAAATGGCGTTGGCAGCGCGTGGTGCTGTGTTCAATGCGGAAGAGCTTCGCCCTGGCAGCAGGCCCGGCTGCTGAGGATTCGATGCTGTGCTACTCACGGGCGTCGCAGGCGTCTGGCCGAATGGTGTCAATGAGTATGCGGACGGCGCAGGAGTCGGCTCGGCGTAAACCTGTGCCGGTGTGTATTCCGCAGCTCGCGGCTGCGGTCGCGTGTTCGGCGGCATCGGTGCGACGTTAGGTTGATAGTTCTGCGGAGCGGCCGTTGTCTTCGCGTCTTTGTTCCCTGGGATCAACTTCTTAAAGAAGCCAGTCACGGTGTTCTTGCTGGGTGGAGCAGACGTAACTGGCGGAAGCGGGCGGGCGGGCGTCACGCCCGTTGGGGTTCCGCTGGGCATTACCTGATTCCCAACGCCGCTCTTCGTCTGGGGCATCTGCATTCGCGGTTGAGAGACGCCGGAATTGACAGGTGCCGCCTGCTGCGCCGGAACACCGGGGCGCGTGACTCCAGAAACCTCGGGTGGAGTTCCCCCCGTCGGCACGGGCTGCATCGACTGCAGCTCGGGCATTTCTTTCCCGTCCTTCTCATAGAGCAGTTCGAGCTGCTTCATGACCTCAGACTTGTCGCCCCTGCCGTTCGCGGCCAACACCTGCGAGTCGGAGACCGTCTGAATCTGAAAGGAGTTGGCATCAGGAACCGGCAACAATCGCGGCGGCTCCGTGGCCACAGAGGTCGCAGGCTTTGCAGTCGCAGTTTTAATGGTCGCCTTCTTGCTGCTCGGCAGCAGGGAAAGCTTTCCGTCACCGAGCGCGATTTGCTCCGTTCCGAATAGCCCCAGTGCTGAGGGGACTCCAATCGCGGCGGCTCCCAACAACCACATTCTCAGGTTTTCGCGGCCTCGCTGATTCATCGCATTCTCTCCGTGAGGACGTGCAGCCACGTCCGATCCCGCTGTGATGGCCTAGCACTTGTCCAAGAATATCTCCGCCGTTTGTCGCCTTTCGCTCCGCGAAAGGGCGTTCTTTCGCGGAACGAAAGACGACACAGCTTTTTGGACAAGTACCTACTCGACGGCAGTGGCCGATCTCGCCGATCTGCGTCAGGCTCGCGTTACTGCAACGCGAGCAAGCCGCCAACCAACGACGTGACTCGTGCGGATATCTCATCGTCGCAGCGGTTGTTCAATGTGTGACGGTTCTGACGGCTGTGCGACAGAATCTGGTCGTATCGAAGAGATGCCCCGCACGACCGGAACAACGAACAAACTCGCCGCAGTTGGTCCAGTTTGCCAACCGGCAGAATGTCGGTTCATCGGATGTTTTGGGGAGAGTCATTGGAGAGCAAAGGACGACTGCGACCGGTCTTCATTCTGAAGGGATGAAGACGTGATTGCTCCGAGGGATCGCTTCAACAATCCCGCTGCCTCTTCGACGGAGACCAGCCGGCGACCGGACAACAGGCTGGAGAGTTCCTCCAATTCAAGTCAGTCGCGTGCGGGCGGTGTCCCGGTCACTCCCATCTGTCCCGTCAGTTGCTCGGCCAATTCGCGCAGGCTGTCGGAGAGGTTCGACACGATCCATTCTTCGACCGTTTGAGGTGCGATGACGGCACCATCGTTGTCCAAATCTCCCGACTTGGCATCCGACAGCAGGCCGCGCAGCGCGTCGAGGGTGGCCAATGCTTCGAGGTTCGGATGCGCGATGACCGCACCCTGTTGCTCCAGTTCATCCAGATTCTTCTGCGCCACCTTGGCGGTTTTCGTCAGCGGGACACGGCTGTCGCGGACGACGACCAGCCGCGCGAGCCGTCCCAGCGCCCACTGTTGCTTGAGGTGTCCGAATTTCGTTCCGACCGTCTTCATGTTCGGCTCGGTGCGGATGGTCAGACCGACTCGTCCCATCGGGAATTCAAACACCAGAGGCACATCGGGAAGTTGCTCATCGCGCACCACGTTCACACCCGGTGCGATCAGTCTGAAGAGCATGGGCAGCCCATGCCGCAAGATGTCTTCCGTCCGCTCGGGGTTGCTTGCGGCTCGGGCGTGTTGGACACGCGCGTCCCATTCTCCGTCGAGAAACGTCCGGACTTGGGCCACCTTCCCTGCGGTCGAAGTCGGAATCTCTCGACGAGGCTCCGTTCCGTTCGCGGTTGAAGGTTCGCGCTGGGTCTCGAATCGTTCGACACATCGCGCCAGCAGGCGTCGCGGCGTGAGATCGCCTCGTTCCAACAGCGAAGCGAATTCTTGCTCCTCCAGCGGCCAACATGCTGCGCCAGATGACGCGGTGGAATCTGTTGGACTCATCGCCTGCAACCGCACCGCGATCAGCCTCTCGGCCTGCGCCCGCGTCAGTCCTTCCAAGTTCAACTTGCCGAGCGATGTCATTCGGTCGTGATCGGCTCTGCGCGTGCGATCTTCCAAGGCTGTCGCGAAGGCGGACTGCACACAGGAGATCAGCAGCACATTCGTCGTCTCGTCGTGCAGCGTGCTGACGAGTTGTCCGAACGCGAACAGGCCGTCGGTGTCTGTCGGCGATGACTGCAGCGCTTCGACTTGGTCCAGGCTGAACACAATCGGCAGATCGTTTCCGGCGAGGCGGCACAGCCGCAGCACGGCCTTGCGGGCCTCGTGTTCGCGGTCTTCATCCGTTCCTTCATCCGGCGAGAAGCCCAAGACTTCCAACACTTTTTCGGGCAGCGAATTGCCCGCCAGCCAAGCCTGCAAGTCACGACGATGCCGGCCGAACGCCATGTGCTTAAAGGCGATGGCCGTGTTGCGATCCAGTTCCTGTTCGGTGGAGACCGTTTCCAGCAGCTTTTCCAATCCGTCGGGATCGGTGTCTCCCATGTACTCATACCAGCGCTCGATGTCTCCTTCGGCGGGACGAAATCGGGCCAGCCGGTGCAGCAGCACGCGATCGAATTGCGAGAGTCCGTCGAGGGAGATCGAAGACGCTTCCCGCACGGAGCGAAACCAATCATCGACGAGCGTCTGTCGGACGTGTCGCCAGATCGTGCGCGGACTCGTCTGCAACCGGACCCAGACGAAGAGGCTTTCATCGCGATCCGTCGCCGTGGGTGCCCTGCGGGTCAGTTCCTTGCGAAGCCGATGCAACAAATGCGTTTTGCCGCTGCCCGCTTCGCCATGAATCAGAATCGCGGCAGACCGCCGCCGATTTCGCACCTCTTCGACCCCCTGAAGACATTTGTCAAACACGCTGCGGTGAATCTCAGGCACGTCCGCGCCCGTGGGCCGCCACGGACTGGCGACGATGGTGTCACGAAAGGGATTCAAGTTCGAGTTCCTCGATACGGTGGGGCTCGGTCTTCGCTTTGTTTGGTCTGTGCAACCTGTAGGGTGGGACCAGCTCGCTTCGAGCGCCGGCCCACCAAAATGTCTAGTCGTTTTGCATGGTGGGCCGGCGCTC
>JAYTQJ010000249.1:0-10544 GCA_043746775.1 Schlesneria sp. | reverse complement strand
CCCTGGGTTGGCGCTTTTCCGTGAATCTCAAGCCCTGAAGGGGCGGCACTATCCGGCTGATCGACTTAGGGTCGCCCCTTCAGGGCTTCAAAACCTGTGACGGTCTCTACCCAGGGCGGCGCTCCCGTTGGTCGCTTGCCCTAGGCTGACTTACGGCTGCCCCGTTGGGGCGAAAATCCAAAACAGCGCAACTTCAAAACGCGCAAGCGAAGCCGCTTGGTAACCGAGTCTTCGCTTGCGCGTCAGGCTTTGATCTGCGGTACGGCAACTCCTGCCGCGAGCCTAAGTAGGGTGCGTGCAGCAACGCGAAACGCACCGGAAATGACGTGAGTCGTGATTCCGGTCTGCTCCGCTTCGCTGCACACACCCTACGTTTGGGTTGTCATCGGGTTAGTGAATCAGCTCTTCGCGGGAGCCGCCATGCCGATGTTGATGTAGGCGTGGACGTGTGGTGCGCCGCGGAAGTGCCAGACGAATGACGGGCCTTCGACGCGCCAGATGTCCCACACTTTGTCGTTGCCGAGATCGCCCTGCTGGTAGAACGCCATATGCAGCTTGTCGATCCCGCCGGTGGACTTCACGATCTCCATCGCCTCGTCGGCGTCTTCTTGGCGGTACGGAGCGAGCAGGACTTTGAGCGTCTTCTCGACGAGCTGCTTCTGGTCGGACGAGAGCTGTCCGACGCCAATGCCCGCGAACTTGCCCGCGTCACCTTGCAACGAGACAGCATCCTCTTTGGGAGCGTTCGCGACGAGAGCTAGCTTCGATTGGTTGGCATCGAGCGCCTTGAAGACTTCGTTGACCTGCTGGGTCTGATAGAGGAACAGGTTCTCTTTGGGATTCTCTTCGCCGTGGCCATAGACGATCGGGCCACCGAACGCCGCCTTGTCGACACTGTTGCCGTCGGCGCGCAGCGTGAGATGTCGGCCAGTCAGTTCCCACTCGAACGAAGATGTCCCCGGTTCGCCGAAGACCGCCACGCTGTAGGCGCCGATGCCGCCGTCATCGAACTCCATCTGCTTGACCAACCGGTCGTAGCCATCTTTCGACGTGACGTTCTTGACGATCTCCTCGATCAGCTTTTGTTGGTCCTTGTTGTAGAAGTCGCTACTGACCGTCGGCTTGGTGATGTGCCAGTTGGCGTTGACCTTCTGACGGAGCGGATCAGCGAAACCGAAACAGATGGCCTTCTTCTGCTCGGCCGACAGCGAGTTGTAGAAGCGACCGACTGCGGTCTCGGCGGCGCTCGTCGGACTGGGTGCGGCCCAAGCACCGGGAAGGACACCGAAGCTCGATGTGATCCCCACAGCGGCGGCTCCCGCAGCCAGCTTGAGGAAGTCGCGGCGATCCACAACATCACAGTCGGGACATGAGGTCGAACGGTTGGTCATTGAACGGTCTCCTTCAAGAGTGGCATGAGAACACAAACACGTTTCCAGACCGACTGCGATCACAAACGAACGACTCGTCCGCCCGTCGGCCTGAGTGGGCGGCATTGTTCCAACTTCCGAGCCGCTTTGCGATCTGACCAAGGTGAAGAAGAGCTTTAACCACGAATCTCACGAATGCCACGAATCGGAAAGCAAGGCGAAGGAGAATGAATATGAAGCGAAGTCAAAAGAATGAAGTCAGATGAAGAAATGGGAACGCTGATCTCCACTGATTCAAATCCAAATCGGTGTCGATCAGCGGAGATCAGTGTTCCCGCTTCCTTGCGTTCATTCTCTTCGTCTTGTCTTCCTGATTCGTGAGATTCGTGGTTCAAACCTCTTCGCCTGCCGACTTCGCATCGCGTGGTTTGTTGGACGGAATGAGGCCCGGTTAGAATGCCGCCCCATTCGTGAGGGTTCTCTCAATAGAGACGTGACCGCCAAAAGTAGCCTTCCTCGCTCCGCGTAAAGCCAGCCGAGTCACCAGCGACTCGGAGACGCGGGAAACAGCGTCATTCCGCGTTCGGCTCGCTTCACGCGGAGCGAGGAAGGCTACTTTTGGCGGGCGCATCAATAGAGGCTGTTCATCAGCGGCCCGTGTTCTTTCAGCGGTTCATTCACTCGTGCGAGGTGCGGCATGACGAAGCTTCGGTGGACGTGTGCGTTCGTGGGGATGTTGGTGGTCGCGGGGATGAGGCTTGATGAGGAAGGCGTCTCGTGCGGGACGGTCCTTGGTGCAGAACCGGCTGCCGCGACGAAGCCGCTCGCGCGAAAGCCGTTCAACACGCAGCAGCGCGAGCTTTGGACGACGAACAACATTCAGGGTTCGCCCGAACCGGCCGATCCGTACACGACCGAGAACGCGTTCCCGAAGCTCAAGCTGCATGAACCGTTGTCGGTCGGGGTGGTCCCCGGACGAAATCGGTTTGGTGTGGCGACTCGGCCGGGGCAGATCGTCACATTTGAGATTAAGCCCGATGTCGCGACGGCCGACGTGTTGATCGACCTCAAGCGGACGGTCTATGGCGTCGCGTTTCATCCTCAGTTCGCGACGAACGGACAGTTCTTCGTCACGTCGGTCCTTGTCCTCGATCAGCCAGCGGGAAGCAGGCTGTCGCGGTTCACGGTGAAGGATGCGAAGAACGGTTCGTTGAAAGCGGACTCGAAGTTGGAGGCTGATCTCACCAGCGAACAGGTCCTTCTCGAATGGCCGTCGGGCGGACACAACGGTTGCTGCATTCGCTTCGGGCCGGATGGCTTTCTCTATCTGGCCACCGGTGACGGCAGCGGCATCGCGGACGGATTGCAGACAGGGCAGGACATCAGCGATTTGCTTGGCTCGATCCTGCGGATTGATGTCGATCACCATGACGCCGGCCGCGCGTATGCGATTCCCAAGGACAACCCGTTCGTGGGGAAGCGCGATGCGCGCGGCGAGATTTGGTCGTTCGGGCATCGCCAAGTTTGGAAGTTCTCGTTCGACAAGCAGCAGCGGTTGTGGGCGGGCGAGGTCGGGCAAGACTTGTGGGAAATGGTCTATCTCATCCAACGTGGCGGCAACTACGGGTGGTCGATCAAAGAGGGAAACTATCCGTTTCGGCCCGAGCGTCCGCAGGGGCCGGGTGAATTCATCAAGCCACTCGTCGAGCATCCGCACAGCGACTTCCGGTCGATCACCGGCGGCTACGTCTTCGAGTCGAACCGCCTGCCCGAGTTAAAGGGAGCGTACATCTATGGCGACTACGACACGGGCAAGCTCTGGTCGCTGAAGTACGACGGAGCGAGTGCTTCGACCGGCAAAGTGATCGAGAGCCGCGAGCTGGCTGACACGCAGGTTCGCATCGTCGAGTTCGCTCAAGACGGCGTGGGCGAGGTCTATCTGGTGGACTTCGTCAGCGGTGAGTTCCATCGCATCGTGAAGGCTCCGCCACACGAGCCGACCCAACCGTTCCCGCGCAAGCTGAGCGAGACCGGTCTGTTCGCCTCAACCAAGGACAACGTTCCCGCAGCCGGGCTGATCCCGTACTCGGTCAACGCGCCGTTGTGGTCGGATGGAGCGGAGAAGGAACGTTTCATCGCGCTGCCGGGCAACACGAAGATCGGGTTCGACAAAGTCATCTATCCTCACGGCCCGGATTACCCCGATGTCGGTTGGCGGTTCCCCGATAGCACGGTCCTCGTGAAGACGTTCGCGATTGAGACTGAGAAAGGGAACGCCGCCAGCCTCAAACGACTGGAGACGCGCATCCTGCAGTACCGCAAGATGCCGGGGAACGATGACGAGTACGGGGCACAATATTGGTACGGCTACACCTACGTCTGGAACGACGATCAGTCCGATGCCGATTTGCTTCCGGCAGAAGGCTTGGACCGAGAGCTTCTTATCAAGGATGCCGCTGCACCCGGTGGACAGCGTAAACAGACGTGGCGGTTCCCCAGTCGTGCCGAATGCACGTTGTGTCACACGATGGCGTCAAAGTACGTGCTGGGCGTGACGACGCTGCAAATGAACAAGAGCCACAACTACGGCGACAAACAGGCGAATCAGCTTGCCGTGTTGGAACAACTCGGCGTCTTCCAAGACAAACTGCCGAAGCCCCCCGCCGAGTTGGCGAGTCTCGCCGACTACCGCGATCCTCAAGAGAACTTGAATCTGCGAGCGCGCTCGTACCTCCACGCCAACTGCGCCCACTGCCACCGTAAATGGGGAGGCGGCAACGCCGAATTCGAGCTGCACGCCTCGGTCCCGCTCACGCAAACCGCGACCATCAACACGAAGCCGGGCCAGGGAGCGTTCAAGCTGTCCGATCCACGCATCATCGTGCCGGGTGATCCATCACGCTCGATGATCTTGGAACGCATGAAACTCACAGGCTTGGGCCGGATGCCGCACATCGCCTCGAAAGTCGTGGACCAAGACGCGGTGAAAGTCATCCAAGACTGGCTCGCCTCGCTGAACGATGCGTCTCTGCTGGAACAGTCCGGCGCAAAACATCCGCGTCTGCCGAAGCTGCCACTCGTGAAGTAGCGGTTTCCGAAGCTCCGTCATTTGCGAGGAATTGAGTGTGGCCACTTTCGAAATTGCTTTTGACACGCCGAAGTTTGGATGGTTGCCAATCACGCTTACGCTTGATGATCAGTCGTTTACGTTTGATGCATCCGGCGTGCTCAATGATCCGGTAACGGAACTCACTGTCGCGGTCCTCAAGCTTCTCGATGGACCGACAACTGAGCACATTCGTTTTTGGCTCGAACCACTTTGGCACTTGCTTGCCTTCCGTACAGATGGGCTTGCGCAAACGGAGATTGTGTTTTCTTATCTCGCTGACGAAGACCAACAGAATCCAAGGTTGGTCGTCTCAACCACGGCGAACACAACCTCACTGTGCCGCCTTGTCCTAACTCGGCTGCGTTCGATGCATGCTGCTGCCGGGGCCGATCACTATCCAAGTGCCGAATGTTGGGGCAAGGAGTTTCCCGACGACCGAATTGCAAAAGCGTTTGATCGAATCCGCATCCAATCTGACGGATAACCGAACCGATCATCGCCACCAAAGATCGACCAGCCCGACCGCGAACAACCCGACGCTGATGATGGCGTTCACGTTGAAGAAGGCGACGTTGACTCGGCTCAGGTCGTTGGGGCGGACGAGAGAGTGTTCGTAGAGGAGCAGTGCCGACACCGCGACGATGCCCGTCAGGAAGACCGTGCCGAGTCCTGCGAAGTACCACAGGGCGAAGAGGGCCGCGATCGTAAAGAGGTGGCTGAGGAGAGCCAGCTTCAACGCGAACGGGATGCCCCAGCGAGACGGCACGCTGAAAAGTTGCTTGCCTCGATCGAACTCGGCGTCTTGGCAGGCGTAGAGGATGTCGAAGCCACCGACCCAGAAGAAGATGACGGCCGAGAGGAGAGTGGGAGTGATGGCGACTTCACCTCGGATCGCAATCCACGCGGCCAGCGGCGACATCATGAGCGCGGCCGACAGCCAGTAGTGACACCAGACGGTGAACCGCTTCGCGTAGGAATAGCCGAGCAGGAAGAGCAGCACAGGAACGGAGAGGATCACCGGCCAGCGGTTCGGCAAGAAGAGCAACGTCGCGGCAACAAAGCCTGCCGAACAGATCACGGTGAACGCAATGACCGTCGTCAGACCGAGCAATCCCGCCGGGATGTGCCGCTTCGCCGTGCGCGGGTTCTCACCATCGAAGCGACGATCGACGACACGGTTGAACGCCATCGCCGCCGATCGCGCACAGACCATGCACAAGACGATGCCGAGCAATTGCCAGCCATCGAACGGACTGCCGGGCTGACTCCACGCGAGCGCCGCCGACAGCAACGCGAACGGCAACGCGAAGACCGTGTGGCTGAAGCGGATCAGTTCGAGTAGATGGCGGAGTCGTTGGAGCATGTCTGTTCTGTCGGGGGCGAATGTAGTTTGGAGATCGCGAACTCATCCAAGCCTGAAGCGCAAGCGAAGGGCTTTCTGCCAACATCCTTCGCTTGCGCTTCAGGCTTGGATGGGCCACGGATTCTAGCCACCGAGGCTCGTATTGGAATTGAGGTACTTGGTTGAGTTGCGAGGCGTTGTTCGCGAGAGTGAATTCCACTCGCATCGAAAGAGTTTCGTGTTCATCGCAGTCGGAGAAATTCATGTCACCGTGGCACATCGTTGTTGTCGGTTCGATCAACATGGACCTCGTCGCGCGAATGGCGCGGTTGCCGAGGCCCGGTGAGACGGTTCACGGCCAGAGCTTTCAGACGATCCCCGGCGGCAAAGGGGCGAATCAAGCGGTAGCGGTCGCTCGGTTGGGTGTACGAGTGACGCTGATCGGTCGCGTTGGAGAGGACTCATTTGGTGAGACGTTGTTGCGGTCGCTGGCTGAGTATGGCGTTGCGACGGAGCAGGTTCTCGTCACGCCGCAGTGTTCGAGTGGCGTGGCGTTGATAGGCGTCGATGAGGGCGGAGCCAACTCGATCACGGTTGTGGCAGGAGCCAACGGCCGGTTGACCGTGCAGGACATCGAGTCACGGGCGGCGGTCATTCAGTCGGCCGATGCGTTGATCGTGCAGTTGGAGACACCGCTCGACACCGTGGCGGCGGCGCTGCGGATTGCCAAGGACGCGGGCGTACGCACGATTCTTGATCCGGCTCCCGCACCGAGTTCGCCGCTGCCGCCGGAAGTGATGGCGGTCGATGTGATCAGTCCGAATCAAACGGAGGCCGAGTTGCTGACGGGGATCGTGGTCGATGATCTCGCTTCAGCGGAACGAGCCGCGCGGCGATTGCGAGAGCTCGGTGCGCGTGAGGTCGCGTTAAAGCTCGGACACTGGGGCGCGATGCTGTGCGATACGGATGGTCGAGTCGAGCATGTTCCCGCGATTGAGGTCGAAGTGGTCGATACGACTGCGGCGGGCGATGCCTTCACGGCGGCTCTCGCTGTGGCGCTGGTCGAAGGTCGCTCGCTGATGGAGGCGTTGCGATTCGGGAGCGCGGCCGGAACGCTCGCGTGCCTCACACTGGGAGCACAGACCGCGATGCCGACTCGTGGGCAAGTCGATGAGTTTGGCAATTGGTGGTGATGTCGTTCGGAAGACTGGGACGCATCGAAGCCTGACGCGCAAGCGAAGGATCGATCGCGGGCGTCCTTCGCTTGCGCGTTTTGAAGTTGCGCCTTTGGAGACTTCAGCCCCAACGGGGCGGTGCTATGTCAGCCCAGGGCGGCGCTCCCGTTGGTCGCTTGCCATGGGCTGACATACGGCTGCCCCGTTGGGGCGGAAATCCAAAACAGCGCAACTTCAAAACTTGCGCGTCAGGCTTCGATTGGCGAATCATTTCACGTCGCGCCGACCAGTTCCTGCGCGTGACTTTGATTCCAGTGAGCCGTCTCGGAATGGAGGTAGTCGTCGAGTGCTTCGGCGGCTTTGTCGGGGGCGAGCAGGCCGAGTCGAATGATGGCTCCGGCCAACTGCTTGGGGTTCTCTTGCTGCAACGAGAGAAGGTGAATGAGCTGGTTTTCGGTCAGCCATCCGAGCCGAACGGCCGCCACGCCAAAGCGTTCGCCGGTCTTTTCTTGGTTCTTGACGATGTGCGTCACTTGATCGGCATCGAGGTATCCGCATTGCATCGCGATGTCGCCGACGCGCACGGGTTCTCCCCGGCAGTCCAGCAATGCTTTTGAGACAGAGGGAATATCGAGCAGTCGGTGTGAGACCAGCCAGCGGCTGAACCGGTGTTGCAGCACTTGTTGCAGCAAGGCCCGTTCGCGTTCATCGACGAGCGACTTCACGATCGAGCGATTGCGGCCGGATCGCTTCGACTCGTACAGACATTCGTCAGCGTTGGCGATCAGGCGGACTCCCAAGTCGCGTTCGTTGCGGCCGGGAACGGCCACGGCGGCACCGAGGCTCACGGTCACGGGAACGCGCACGTCTCCGAACAGGAAGACTTCGGATTCCACGCGAGAACGAATCCGTTCGCACAGTCGTTCCAGACCTTTTTCAGTTGGCTGACTGACGAGGACGACGAACTCTTCGCCGCCGTAACGAGCCAACACGTCCGAGGTGCGAATCGTGGCCGCGAACAGTTGCGCGATCTGCTTCAACACGTAGTCGCCAAACTGATGGCCATACGTGTCGTTGACCTGCTTGAAGTGATCGACATCGGCGAAGATGACTCCCATCGGCGCAGCACACCTTTGGCTGCGCTTCGTCTCGGTTTCGAGCATTTCGTCGAAGAATTGTCGGTTGTAAATCTCGGTGAGCGGGTCGTGCAGCGCCTGCTTCTGAAGCTGGCGGTTTTCAAATTCGAGGTCGCGCGTCCCCTTTTCGGCGGCCTGCTGGCGCAACGTCGCTTGGACAGAGGCGACGTGCGACCGCAACGTCAGCTTCACGAGCTGGTCGTTTGCTTGAGCGATCAACACCGACGGGGCTGGAGTCGTCTCCAATTGGCAAAGCGAGTCCTGTCGCCAGGCCCGCAGTTCGGTCTCAGCCACGAACTCCTGCGTCTCGTTCTCTGACCAGTGGAAGAGGACGTTCGCCAAGTGGTGCAATCGCTCGAAAACAGGTTCGCGCCGCGTTGCACAAATTAAGTCGCCAGCGCGCGAGGCGAGTGCCATCGCCGCCTGCAATTGAAAATTGGAACCACCCTGTCTCGCGAGCAGCCATTCGGGAGCAACGTGATGCCAGCGGATGGCCTCAACGATTTCGGCGGGCAGCTTCCAACGTTCCATCAACCGCGAACCGACATCGGCATGGTGCAGCCCCAGTGCCGACAATTCGAGTTGGTCGAGCGGCACTTCTTCGTTCGCCGCCGCTTCGAGAACCGGACGGTATTCGGCTTGAAAAGCGGTCAACAACGCCAAGCGTCCCACGTCGAGCAGCAGTCCGCACAACGCGTATTGATCAACACAATCGGCAGACGTTTTTTCAGCAATGACCGTCGCGGCCGCACTCTGCACGAGCGACTGTTGCCAGCAGTTGCGGTAGTGGATCAACGCAGCGGGTTCGTCGGCTTCGACGAGGCTGAAATTGAGGGCCAGGGCGTGGGTCACCGTCGCACCCAAAATCGACGCGGCTTGCTCGACACTGGAAACATCGTGACGGACACCGAAGTAGGTGGTGTTTGCCGCACGGACGATCCGTGCCGACATGGCGGGATCGGTCAGAACCGCCTGCACGATCTCGCGCTGTTCGACAACCGCTTCCTGCGACAGCTCCAACAGTCGCACCGCGACTGTCGGCAGCGACGGCAACTGGGTCATCGACCAGATTTTAGTCGGGTTAATCATCGGGCTTGAAACCTCAACAGCCACAGGGCCACCGTACCTTGGAACAAACAGCTCCTCCGAGTGCGAGAGACCACCGTTCGCGGTGTGTCACGCCGCGCGATCGGGTCCACTTCGCGCCTTGGAAGAGTTCCACAGCAAGGCTAGGTCACGAAGCCCCTGCGGGTGATGCAATTCCGAAACGGGGACGCTTAGTGACAAGGCGTTCGCCAATCGGGGCACCGGTGCTGACGGTGAAAGCGCATCGCGGGGTCGAGACCATCGCAACGGTCGTATCGACGAAGACGACCAGTGAGGACTGGCACTTCATCTCGCGCGATGAGGTCTGGAAATGCGTTCCGGACGTGGACATCCGGATACAGCCCGTAGTACTCGTCCAAGAATAACTCCGTCGTTTGTCGCCTTTCGCTCCGCGAAAGGACGTTCTTTCGCGGAGCGAAAGACGACATTGTTTTTGGTCAGGTACGAAACTTCAGTCGTTGGGATTGTTGACCTTGCGCAGATACGCCGCGACATCGGCTTGCAGCGAGGTGAGTCGCATCCAGCTCGACCAATTGGCGCGAATCAACCGGCCTTGGTTCGAGTGCAGTTCTTCGGTTGCTTCCCGAACAACGGTTCCCAGCCGTTCGTGGATGTACGCGAGGACATCCGAAATTTGAACCCGCTCCAATCCGGAGAGGCTCGCGGGGACATCGGGTAGCCCTCGCGGAAACAGCTCGCTCGGTTCGGTCCCCATCGCCGATTCGGGTTGCTCGACAAACTCGAAGTCCGACAGTCCCGAGCCGTCCGGAGAACCGTCACCCGGATCGTAAGCCGTCCGCATGGGATCGCTCTCGGCGATGTAATCCGTGATCGGCTCTTCGTCCGAATCTTGAGAACTGAAGAGCAGCACGCAGCGACCGACCGCGATCACATCGCCCTGCTGCAAGACACGCATCTGAATCGGATGGCCGTTGACGCGCGTGCCGTTGGTGCTGTCGAGGTCGGTCAGAATGACACGGCCCGAGTGGTCTTGGAGCTTGGCGTGGAAGCGACTGATCCGGTCATCGTTGAGTTGAATCGTGTTGTCTTCTTCACGACCAATGGAGACTGGCAAGGCTTCACGAGAATAGACGAGACCTCGTTCCATCCCCTCCAAAACGCGAATGGTCACGAGCGTCATTGACGCCTTCCCAAGACTGCAAGAGTTTCGACCGAAGGGCTGAATTTCATAGTCCGCATCAGCCTAGTGCCCTGTCCGTTCTTAATTTGGGAGTAGCTGAAGTCGTGAGACTTCAGAAAACGCAGAACTCTTACGAGTTCGGCTACCTCAAAATTAAGACCTGA
>JAYTQJ010000248.1:0-4546 GCA_043746775.1 Schlesneria sp. | reverse complement strand
CGAAAAATGAACTTTGAACCACCTGACCCCTGATCGCTCGTGGATCGCGGATTGGTGGGCATTGCCCACCCTACATCCTTTGGGAATCGAACATCATGTCGTTGAATTCACTGGTCTCGCGTCGCGAGTTGTTGAGGCAATCCGGTGTCGGGTTCGGTTCGCTCGCGCTGTCGTCGTTGATCGCGGACGAGTCGCGGGCCAACCCGGTCGTGGCGGCGGCGGCTCACGATCTCGACCCGCTCGCGCCGAAGCCGTCTCATTTTTTCGCGCGGGCCAAGCGCGTCATCTTTCTGTTCATGACCGGCGGGCCGTCGCAGGTCGATACGTTCGATCCGAAGCCGCTCTTGGATCGAGACGACGGCAAGCCGCTGCCGTTTGCCAAGCCGCGCGTGCAGTTCAATACGACGAGCAACCTGCTGAAGTCGCCGTGGAAGTTCCGACAGTACGGTGAGAGCGGTCTGCCGGTGAGCGAACTCTTTCCGCACGTCGCGGGCTGCGTCGATGACTTGTGCATGATCCACTCGATGCACGGGACCAACCCAGCTCACGGCGGCGCGATGATGAAGGTCCACACGGGAAGCGACAACTTCGTCCGACCGAGCATTGGCTCGTGGGTCAGCTACGGGCTGGGAACGGACAACGCCAACCTCCCCGCGTTCGTCACGATCTGCCCGACGCTTGGCCACGGTGGCATCAACAATTGGGGATCGGCCTTCCTGCCCGCGGCCTATCAAGGGACGCCGCTCGGCAATGCAAGTGTCCCGTCAGACAAGGCTCGCGTCCGTTACATCAACAACCCCGATCTGCCACGCGACGTGCAGCGACTGCAACTCGAACGGCTCAAAGCGATGAACCGCGAACATCAGGCGGCGAGTGGTCCCGAAGCGTCACTCGAAGCGCGGATCAATTCGTTCGAGTTGGCCTTCCGGATGCAGACGGCCATGCCGCTCGTCGAGGACTTATCGGGCGAGACGCTCGCCACGCAGCAGCTCTACGGCCTGGACGATCCGATCAACGCGAACTTCGGACGGATGTGCCTCATGGCGCGACGGTTTGCCGAGCGAGGCGTGCGTTTCATCCAAGTGACTCACAGCGACAGCCACGTCCAATGGGACCAGCACAGCGATCTCAAGAAGGGACACGAGAAGAATGCGCGCGAGGTCGATAAGCCGATCGCCGGGTTGCTGCGTGACCTCAAGGCGCGCGGCTTGCTGGAAGACACGCTCGTCTGGTGGGGCGGTGAGTTCGGTCGGACGCCGACGTGCGAAGGGACCAACGGCCGCGATCACAACCCCGAAGGCTTCACGATGTGGCTGGCGGGAGGCGGCGTGAAGGGAGGCTTTCGCTACGGCTCAACCGACGACTACGGCTACTACGCGGCCGAAGACAAGGTCCACATCCACGACCTGCACGCCACGATCCTGCACCTGCTGGGCCTCGATCACGAACGCCTGACCTACCGCTACGCCGGCCGCAACTTCCGCCTAACCGATGTCGAAGGGAACGTGGTGAACAAGCTGTTCGCATGAGACTCACGGCGCACGACCTGCTCCGCGGTTAAACGAGAAACACTTAGTTCTACTGTGATGTTTCTGCTTCATCCGTGCCCCGGCTTTGCCATCCGTGCTACCTTGAACGCCACTGATTCACGAGGCTCCGGCTCGGTTTTGGGATCATGCTTGGTAGCACGGATGGCAAGGCCGGGGCACGGATCAGGCAAAACAGTCTTTCCTCGTGATCGGTCGAGACGAAAACGTCACAGCAGAATTAGGAACCGATGCGAAATCACTTCCCGGCTTGCGCCTTGTTCCCTCCCCTCGGCGGGGAGGGTTAGGGAGGGGGGACGAGAGGCAAATCAACTTGAACATCTTCCCCCCTCCCCGGCCGTCCCCGCCGAGGGGAGGGAGGAAGGCGAGGAACGCGGGAAGTTGTTTCAGACCGGTTACTCAATTGCACTCGGCGGTCAACGGTCCGGCGAGTTCGTTGAGGTAGAAGAGACGGCCCGGTTGTGTCGGCATGAACGTCGAAGGAATCCACGGAGTCGGTTCGTGGCGAAGAGTCATCCAGAGGGATAGCCCTTGCCACATCATGCCGCGTCCGAATGTGCCGTCTGCGCCGCCGATGATCTTGTCACAACTGAGGAACAGGCCGGGGCCGATCGTATTGGCGAAGGCCGGGACGAGCGTCGTTCGGCTCTTGAAGCTCGTCAGCGCGTTCTGTTCGACGGTGAGCGGATGGAGCTTCGCGCCGAGGCGATGCGTCTGCTGTTTCCACTCGTTGACGGATGAGAACTCACCGGCGAAGTGTGGCTCCCAGAAGGCGATGTGACAGACGCGGCCGATGCCAAAGATCACACCCAGCTTGGCACCTTTGCTCCGCAGCTCGCCGATCTTGTCCGAATAGCCCGGCAGCAACTTCTTCGTCGCGAAGTTCCGCTGTTTCTTCGGGACCGTCAGCTTGCCGAGCGGCCCGTAGAACGCTTTTTCCATCGCGTATTGGAAGGCACCGGTGTTGGTGGGCGGAAGCGTATTTCCGGCCGCGTCACTCCATTCGTCCATGTTGAAGCCATGCACGTGTTCACACGACACGCCCCACTCGGACAAAAAGTAAACCGCCCAGCGATACATCCCCATCGGCCCGACGGGCAGGATCAGCGCGAGTTGCTCGCCCGCATCGCGGCTCTGCTTGATCGTCAACGCGATCTCATGCCCGAGCATCATGTCGAAATCGGCGAGACTCCCGCACGGCATCAGTTGGAACTGCTTGTGCCACCACTTCTGTCTCACCCCGATGTTCGCCGGATCGGGATCGACGCACGCATCGATCTTCTTCAGGTCCCAACCGGCAGGAAAAAAGCCTTCCATCAGCGAGCCAGACAACGTACTGAGCAAGTCCATCGACGAGTCCTCATTTCTTCCAGAACGAAACGATTCAACACGGCACGAACGGCCACACCAACCCGAAGCGTGAGCGAGGACGCCGCACTGCGGCACACTTCCCAACCACACGACGGCTTGGCGTGAACGGGGCGAGTTCTTACCAAATCGCTTCACTCGGCGAAATCGAGTTGCCACTCAGTGTGGACTCCCTTCTGCATGACTGCGCGATTCTTCACTGCACTCGTCACGCTGGCGTATCACCCTTCAAACGGCTTCACTACCGACGCTCCCTTCTTGCGGACTAAGGACCAGCGAATCAATAACTGTCGTAGCCGAAGTCGTGAGACTTCGGGCCGAACTCTCACGAGTTCGGCTACATGCGACAGTTATTCCTACGCCGGTCCTAACCCGCGCCTTCACGACTGACATGAGACCCCTGCATGACGACTCCTGCGGAACCCTTTCGCTATCGACGACTCTTCCCGTGGCTGCATCTGTTTCGAGCGTTCGGAATCTCGCTCGCACTCAGGCAGCTTCTGTTGAGCGGACTCGCGTTGTTGACCATTTCGCTCGCGACACAACTCGTCAGCGTGATCCCGATGGATGAGGAGGCTCGGCCAGACATCCCCTTCACCGTCGAGAGTTGGATCACGTCCAGGCCCGACGCGAAGCACCTGCACCCCGCGTTGAAGCGAGCCACGATGGCCGAGACAGCGCGACCGTGGCACGACCTACTGACGGCGACCGGCGGCGCGTTCCGTCCGGGATCGACCACGAATCAACGACTGATGGCTCACGTCCGATTTGCGATCGCACTGGCCGTTTGGTCGTTGTTCGGAGTCGCCGTCTGTCGGCTCGCAGCAATTCAATTCGCTCGTGATGAAGTCGGTTCGTTTCGGCAGGCGACTCAGTGGGCTGTCACGCGCTGGCGGCATTCGGTCTCAGCACCGCTGGTCCCGCTGGCGGCGGCGATCTTGGTGATGACGGGCATCTGGACACTCGTCTTGCCGAGTCACCTGCCGTTCGTCGGGACCATGTGGCTGCGTGTCGCGTCTCCGGCGCTGCTCGCGGGAGGCTCCGCCGTGGTTGTGCTGATGTTGGCCGCAGCACTCGGTTGGCCATTGATGATCGCGGCCATCGCCGTGGATGACTGCGATGGTTTTGCAGGACTCAGTCGGTCCTTCAGCTTCTGGACGGGACGCCCCTTCCACGCGATCTGCTTCGCGCTGGTGGCCGCTCTGATCGAAGCGTGCATCCTCACCGTCGCCTCCCTTTTCTTCGACGCCGCCATCGTGATGGTCCACTTCGGAGCGACTCTCGCCACCGGTGATGCCGATCAGCTTTCCACGGTCATTCGCGCATGTCACAACGTGAAGAACATTCTGCTCGGCACGTTTGAGATCAGCCTGTTCTGGACGAATGTCACGATCGTCTACTTACTCCTGCGAGAAGCGGTCGATCAGCGACCGTTCGATCAGATCGCTCCTAGTGAGAGTGAACGTCCGCCACGCACCCCGCTCCCCGTCGTCGGCATCCCCGCCACAGATGCAGTCTCCAGCGAACCACCGCTCGCCCCGTGACGCTTCGGTGCAACCTCTCCCGTCTTCATCCGCGCCCCGGCTTTGCCATCCGCGCTACCTCGTCGCGAAAGCATTGGCGCGGATGGC
>JAYTQJ010000247.1:0-4550 GCA_043746775.1 Schlesneria sp. | reverse complement strand
TTCAAAGTTCATTTTTCGCGACGAAAAATGAACTTTGAACCACCTGACCCCGGCAGTCACACCAACGTCACTTCAACTCCGGGTGATAGCCGGTCGTGTTGAGCTTGATCCGGTACAGACCCTGTCCCGCCGTGACGTACAGCGTTTTCGAGTCGGCTCCTTTGCCGAACGTGCAGTTGGTCGGAAGCGGCTCGGTCGGGATGTAGGCGAGTTCTTTGCCCTCGGGCGAAAAGACAATGATGCCGTGACGCTCGTCTTTGCGAACCGCGCAGTAGAGGCGACCGGCAGTGTCGGTCGTCATCCCGTCCGTCCCCGTTCCCTGACCGAAGTCGATGACAACCTGCTTCGGCCCGAGCCAACCGTCGTCCTGAATTGGGAAGGCGTTCAGCGTCATCCGGCCCTGCGACGTCTTCGTCCCGGCCGGTTCGAGTCCCGTCACGCCGTTGTTGGTCTCGGCGACGTAGAGCGTCTTAGCGTCGGGCGACAGGATCACGCCGTTCGGTTTCTGAATGTTGACCGTCGCGCGGTGAACCTTGCCGTCGGGATCGACGCGAAAGACGGACATGTGATCCAGTTCGAGCGGCTCCTTGCCGACGTAGCGCGGATCGCTGAAGTAGACCCAGCCGCGCGGATGGACCACCAGATCGTTGGGGGCGTTGAACTTCTTCCCCTCGAACTTGTCGGCGATCACATTCATCTTGCCGTCGGCCGTCACTTCACATAGCGCTCGCAAACCGATGTTCGCGCCGCAGACCGCCAGCAATCGTCCCTTCGCGTCGAAGAAGAGGCCGTTGCTCTGCCCGCTGTCCGCGACATGCACGGTCGTCTTCCCCGATGCGGGATCAAACTTCATGATCCGGCCGGGATTCTTCGCTTCAATCGCGATGTCACTGAAGTAGACGAGGCCCTCCTGCGAGACGGCCACGCCCTCGGTGAACTCCCCCTCGTTCCACAGCCGTTCCAACTTGGCACCGGCGGGAAGGATGGCAGGATCGCCCGACGGAGCGGGGTTCTCCGCGAGGCTCACTGATGTCGAGACGACACCCAATAACAGCAGGCACGACCAACGAATGAACGCGACCAAGATGCTTCTCCGAGGGGGTGGGACGTTTGTCGCGTCAGCATAGCCTTGGCCTCGGCATCGCGACAGCGGATCACTCCGTCTCTTCCATCTCGGCCTGCAACTCGCACCAGCGTTGTTCGGCGGCGTCGAGTTGTGTTGCCAGAGCGGTCACTTCGTCGTGGAGACGCATCGCTTCCTTGGCGTCGGAGCAGTTCATCAAGAGGTTGTTGGCTTGCTTCTTTTGGTCATCGAGTCGCGCGATTGTCTTCTCGATGGTCGAGAGTTCTTTGCGGACGGCACGTTCGTCGCGGCGGACGGCGCGAGCGACGACTCCGGGAGATTTGGCTACCGTGGACTTGGCCATCTCGGGCGGAGCCTTACTCATTTTGGCAGCTTGCAGCTCGCGTTCGCCGTCGTCGATCTCCTTATTGACCGCGTAGAGATAGGCGTCGTAGCCGCCGCCATAGTTGGTGACGTGGCCATCACGGACCTCGATAACGCACGTCGCGACGCGCTTCATAAAGTGGCGGTCGTGCGTCGTGAAGATCACCGTTCCCTTGTATTCGGTCAGAGCCTGAGCGAGTGCCTCAACGGTATCGACATCGAGATGGTTGCCCGGTTCGTCGAGGACCAGAATGTTGTGATTGCTCAGGAGCAGCCCGGCCAGACAGAGCCGCGCGCGTTCGCCTCCGGACAGAACCGAGATCGGTTTTTGAATGGCCACGCCACGAAAGAGCATCGCACCGGCGATGTCGAGGATCGTCTGCGGCTTCGTAAATTTGGCGGCGTTCAGTTCGAGATATTCCAACACGGTCTGCTTGTCGGGCAGGCTGGTGTAGACGTGCTGCGCGTACGTTCCGATCTGGCAGCCGTGTCCCCAGCGTGTTTCCCCGGCGAGTGGCTTCAGCGAATCAACGACCGTTCGCAGGAACGTCGTCTTGCCCTGACCGTTGTCTCCGACGATGGCCGCTCGATCGCCGTGATCGATCTCCAGCGTGATGCCGGAAGCGACTTGTCGTTCACCGTAGCCGATGGCCAAGTCGCGACAGCGGAACGCCGCTCCCCCGCGCGGCTCGACTTGTGGGGCGCGGATGCAGGCGGTCGGTTCATCGACAGCGATGTCCGAGAGTTCCAGCCGTTCGAGTTGCTTTGTTTTTGACCGCGCCTGCGTGGCAGTGCTGGCGCGCGCCTTGTTCTTCGCGATGAAGACTTCGAGGTCTTTTCGTTTCGCCATAACAGCGGCGTTCGAGCGGACGAGATGTTCTTGTTGTTCGCGCTGATAGGTGAGGTACGCATCGATCTTGCCGGGGTACATCGTCAGCTTGCCGCGCGTCAGGTCGAGCGTGTGGCTGCATGTCGCGCCGAGGAATGACCGGTCGTGCGAGACGATCAGACACGCCTGCTTGAAGTGCCGCAGAAAGTGTTCGAGCAGAATCTGGGTGCGCAGATCGAGGAAGTTGGTCGGTTCATCGAGCAGCAGCAGGTTCGGCTCGTGCAGCAGCAGTGCCGCCAGTTTGACGCGCGTCTGCCAACCGCCCGACAGTCGCGAGACGGGGCCGTTGAGATAGTCCCCTTTCAACTCGAACTCGCCCGCCACCTCGCCGCACTTCCATTCCGGTTGCCCGCTGTCGCGGATCAGGAAGTCGTGAGCCGACTCACCGGGGAGGAAGGGGTCGTGCTGTCTGAGATAGCCGACCTGTAAGTTGGGGTGCCGCATGACCTCGCCGCTGTCGAGTTCCTCCTCGCCCAGCAGGATTCTCAACAGCGTACTTTTGCCCGCTCCGTTGCGACCGATGAAGCCGACTTTCGTGTCGTCCGAAATCGTCGCATCCGCCCCGTCCAACAACACTTGCTCACCATAATGTTTGTGAGCATTCCGAATCTGCATCAACACGGCCATCAGCCAAAACCCCTCGCAAAGAACGATCGAACGCGGCGGGATTGTAGCGGGCAAGTGAAGAGATGTGGACTCGCGCGTTGACAGGAGCGTTTCGTCCGGGGGCGGTCGTCCTTGTCAGCCCCAAAACGAACCGCTGCGAGATCAGAAACGGAGCCGCATCACTTCCCGATGGGCTTCGGTTTTCTCCCCTCGGTCGGACAGGGCCGGATTCTGAGCAAACCCGTTCACACATACTGTCGGCCCAGCATCTCGGCCGCTGTTTCGTCGAGTTGATCCGCGCGGCGGACTTCTTCAAACCGGGCGAGCAGGTCTTCGGGAGTCAGTCGGCGTTTTTCGGCCCCTTGAAAATCGTGATGCACCCGGCCGCGGACCATCATGATCAAGCGGTCACCCAAGTGGGCGGCTTGGTGCATCGAGTGCGTGACCATCAAGGTGGTCAGACGGTCGCGGCGGATGAATTCTTCCGTGAGCCGGATCACTTGGTCGGCACTTTTGGGGTCGAGCGCGGCGGTGTGTTCGTCGAGCAACAACAGGTCCGGTTTGATCAGTCCCGCCATGAGCAGTGTCAGCGATTGCCGCTGCCCGCCCGAGAGGCTGCCGATGGCATTATCGAGCCGGTCTTCGAGGCCCAGTCCCATCGCACGGACTCGTTCGCGCAGGTCGTTCTTCGTGGAAGACGACAGCGCCCAACCCAGCCCGCGCGCACGACCGCGCTGGGCGGCGAGCGCGAGGTTTTCTGCAATCGTCATCGACGGCGCGGTGCCGGTGAACGGGTTTTGGAAGACGCGACCAATGAACTGTGCGCGGCGGTGTTCGGGCCAGCGAGTGATCTCGCGCCCGTTCAACTTCAGTCGTCCGGTATCGACGAGGAACGAACCGGCCACCGCGTTGAGCAGCGTCGATTTCCCCGACCCGTTCGTGCCGATCACGATCACAAACGATCCCGGTTCGATCTTCAGGTCTACGCCGCGCAGGGCACGGACCTCGTTGGGAGTTCCCGCATGAAACGTCTTGGCGATCTGTTGAATGTCGAGCATGGCAATACTTTTCTGCGGGTGTTCCGCGCGGGGAATCTCAGGGAGCGAGGAGACTGGAACGCTGCGCAAGGCGCTTCCGCACGACGGCCAGCGCACCCGGCAGCACCAGCGCCGCAAAGACGAACAGCGCGGTGACGAGCTTCAGATCGTTCGGGTTCAAGCCCCAGCGGAGTGCGATGGCGACGAGTAGGCGAAACAGGATCGATCCCATCACGGCCCCCACGAGCAGCAGGCCGATCTGCCTCGATCCGACCAGTGACTCGCCGATGATGACGCTGGCGAAACCCCACACGACCATGCCGATTCCCATCTGCACGTCAGCGAAGCCTTGGTACTGCACGAGCAGCGCGCCAGCCAAGGCCACCAAACCGTTGGACAGCGCCAGGCCGAAGGTCGTCATCCACCCGACCTCAACTCCTAACGCGCGAATCATCTGTTCGTTATCGCCCGATGCGCGCATCGCCAATCCGAGGTTCGTGCGAAAGAAGGCGTACATCGTCGCCGCGACCAGTCCGATCAGCAGAGAGATCATCGCCACGACAGACACGTC
>JAYTQJ010000246.1:0-4555 GCA_043746775.1 Schlesneria sp. | reverse complement strand
GGGTCAGGCACTCCAAACTTCAAACGACGGCGGTGGTAAGTCTGATTCGCAATTCAGCGTACTCCCGCCGTCGTTTGTCGTTTGGAGTGCCTGACCCCGGCGTGTGGTAAATCAACTCTTGACGCTCGCCTTACGCCCAAGAGCCAGAGGGCTGACGCCGCCCCGCTCAGAAGTTTCATTGTCATCCACGTTTTCTTGGGCGGTACTCACACGAATACCGCCTTCACTCCATCAATTGCCGATCCCCACGTCGTGGCCATTTGGTCGAGGATCGACAGGTCCATCGGCTTCTTGCGAGCCATGGCTCGTGCGAGTTGGAACTGCATTGTTTTGGCGTTGGCCGACAATTCGGAGAACGCTGCCGTCGGTTGCTCCAAGTGCGAGATGCCGTGCGATTGGAGCCAGTTCAAATACGTCGCGGCCACTTCGTAGCAGGAGCCGAACTGTCTGAGCGTGGCGAACGAGTATTGATGGAAGGTTTCAATCGGTTCATTGGCGAGCCATTGCAGATCGGCTTCAAAACGTGGCTTGAACTTCGCGAATGGATTGGCTTCCGGCAGCAGCGGCAGTTGGCGACGCAGCAGTTTCAACGACGCTTGCACGAGATCATCACCGGCCAACGGGACAGAGGCCCGACGTTTGACGAACTCGGCGTAAGGGGGCAGCACGGTGGGATGCTTCATGCCTTCCAAGTTGAAGATGTTGACGAAGTCGTCGCCGTGCAGTTCGTAGTAGCCCTGACCGTGGAGGTAGCCGAGACGCTGACCGTTCACGTCGATCTCAATCGCCGCGACGGTCGTCTTCTGATGCTGAATCTTGTAGGCGGTCCCTGCTGTGTCGGGGAGGTAGAACGAATCCAACTCGACCAGCACCGGCCGTCCTCGTCCGAGTTGTTCCTCGACATGCGAGAGGACGGGCCGCCAGATGGCCAGCTCTTGAACGTCGAGTCCGTACAGCTCCCACAAGTCGGCCAGTGGGAATTTGAAGAAGGTCCATTGATCCCCTTCAAAGTCGATGGCCAGCGTGAACGGCATCGCGGCGAGCGGTTCAAAGCCCCACGCATGAAGCAACTCGACCCACAGATCGACGTAGCAGTTCGTCTCCGCCCAGTTGCGTTCCTGAGTGTGCAGACGATGCCGCTGGTAGTTGTTCGGATCGAGAGTGAGAACGCGCTGCGTCATGATCAGGGCCATCATTTTTTGTATCTGTGACATCAGTAGGGTGGGACCAGTGGCGCTTCGCCGCGCCGGCCCACCATTCTTCACCAACGATTTCATCACATAGGTCTCGACACAAAGTAGCCATCATCGCTCCGCGTGATGAGCCTTCTGAGAACCAGCGTCTCAGTCAGTGCCGCCGAACTCGTAAGGCTCGTCACGCGGAGCGATGACGGCTACTTTGACCAGCCTTCACGAGTGGCGTAGATACCAACGATTTCAGCATGGTGGGCCGGCGCTCGAAGCGAGCTGGTCCCACCCTACTTAGATCAAGGCGATGGTCCAGCGTCATAGTCCCAGCTCATGCTTCACATCGGCGGGCCAGCGATCGGGATTGAACCCGTGCGTCTTGAAGAGGGCGAGTGTGACTCGTTCCAAACCGAAGCCCATGCAGGCGGAATGGGCCACCTGTCCGTCGGCAGTGTGAATGCCGAACGCCTTGCCGAAATAGTCGAGGTGATAGTTGCAAGACATGATCGCGGTCGGCTTATCAGCAGTGGCGACTGGAATCACCATCTCGAACTTCAAGCTTTGCTCTTTCTGCGAGACGGCCATGACGCGCCCGCCGCGACCGAAGAACGGGTCGTTGGCGACCACGCATTCCACATCCAATCCGGCCGCATTCAAAATCTCTTTGCCCAACTCCATCCAGAGGCCGCGATGCGCGAGAGCCTGTTCTGGCGAGCCGAGTCGCACGGCTTCGTGCATCCGGAACATCTGCATCCGGCACGGATCAATTGACGGTTCGTGGCGGAAGACGAACGAACGGAGATCGACCGTGCGGCCTCCTTCGCGCAACGTGCCGGTCGCGGTCGGATAGAGCGGGTAGCAGGTGGCCGGTGTCAGCATGAGCTGCGTCGGCTTGAGATCCTGCGTCCAGTCCGCGCCATCGGCTCGCTTCTGTAACAGGCCCAAGTGATCGCGTTCGTTGCCGGTGAAGCTGTGGATCGACCCCATCAGATCGGGAAAGCTTTCGATGTGACTGGTCTTCAAATAATGCTGCCGGTTGAGCACGCCGGGAAAGCGAATGACCTCGGCGTTGAGGTATGCGCTGCGGCGAGTCACGGACTGGTCGAAGCCTTCGAGGACTCGCTCGAACACGCCGCTGTGCCCGTAGACGCCGGGCACGCCCGACGGGATGAGCAGCCCCGCGTCGGTCAGTTGATCGAGAAAGCCTTGGTACGCCGCAGTCAGAACTTCATGTGAGAGACACATAATCAGAACGCCTCCTTGTGAACCATCAGCATCGTGGCATTGAGCTTGGTGATGCGGTCGTTGTTGACCATCAGAGCGGCTCCGTAGGCATCTCGCAGATGCCGCGCGAGGCTGAACTTCGAGTCGTTGCGGTAGCCCGAGATGCCGCAGATCAGTAGTGCTTGGCCGACGATCTCCACGATCCGCTGCGAACACGTCACCTTGAGATTGTTCGTGCGGATCGAGAAACCGAACCCTCGAAACGCTTCGGGATCGTTCTGCTTGAGCAGTGCGTGATATTCGCGGGTGAGGCTTTGCACGTTGTGCCGCATCTCTTGCAGCACGCGATCGACTTCGGCGAGACGAATCGCGGAGATCGGCGTCTCACCGGGCGTCTTGCGAGCTTCGGCGCGAACGAACGCGCGGGCCAGATTCACGGCATCGGCCGCGATCCCCGTCCAGAGCGAACACCACACGATGTGCGAGTACGGGTGCATCGTCTGCGTGAGAATCTCATCGAACGGCGTCGGCATGATCTGGGCGACATCGCCTTCCGCCGTCAGCGTGAAGCCGGAACTGCATGTGCCGCGAAAGCCCATCGTGTCCCAGGTTGAGAGTGGTTCGGCGGTGAACTCACCGCGACGGACCAGTACCTGCACTTGATCGCTGGCAGGAGCATCGGGCGAACGACGGCACGTCACGAGGATGTCGTCGGCCGTCTCACCGTAGGAGATGACGGGTGCCTTCTTGGTCAGTTTGAATTCGCGGTCGCTGACTTCGATCGCACAGACGCTCGACCGCAGGTCGCCGCCGGTTCCGATCTCGGTCGTGGCGGAAGCCATCAAGCGTTGATCGGCCACCAGCTCCCACAAGTAGTCGCTGTAGTAGCTCGAATCCTGCGCGTGATGCACGACGCACGCGACCTGAATGCAGTGCATCGCGTAGATCATCGCGGACGAACCGCAGTACTGACCGAGAGCCTCACAGACCTGACCGATCTGCACGATGTTCAGTCCCATGCCGCCGAAGTCGGTCGGAACGTAGGCACTCAAGAGCTTGGCCTGGCGCAACGCGACGAACGCTTCCTTGGGGAAACGCGCATCGCGATCAACTTCCGCCGCATGAACGGCGAGGACTGTTTTGCCAACGACATGCACTCGTCGCAGCAGGTCGTCGAAGTCAAAGCCAATGTCAATCGCGGTATTGAGTTCGTGTTCGAGGGTCTGCATGGGCTTCTCGATTAGGGGTAAGAGTCATGGCAAGCCGGGCTGCGTCAGTCCAATGGTGCTGATGTTGTGTGAATTTCAAATTGATGGTCCGAGCGACGTAGCTGAATTCGTGAGAATTCAGTCGTCTTGGACGATCACCTGAAGTCTTACGACTTCAGCTACACCTCAAAATGAGTGCCATGGGGCTGACGCCGCCCGGCTCACCAGGAATGATTTATCGACGACGTTGCGAGACCTACGTTGCGAGTTGTGAGACGGCCTCAGAGATCGAGGCGACGCTGTTGAACGTCTTGCGGCTCAGCATCGACTCGGGAAATTCGATGTCGAACCGGTCTTCCAACGCGAGCATGATTCCGACCGTGGCGAGTGAGGTCAGTCCCGCGCCGTACAAGTCACTCGTCGCATCGAGCCCGAAGACATCGACTGACAATCGGCCTTGTTGTGCCACGATCTCGCGGATCGCCTGCACGTCATTCAGCAATTTCGTTTCGATGTCACTCACGGTGTCACTCACTTCGGATTCGACGCACAGAGAACGGGTTTGCCAACTGTTCGGCCACCTCGCGGTGACGATGCGGTTCAAGCTAGCTCGTGATTCTGTTTGAGGCCGAAGTCGATGTGGCTTTCTGGCAACTTCCCCTTCCACGGATTCCACTTCATCGACACAGCCGGAGTAATCGGAACGGCGATGGTGAGTCGGACCACTGGAAGTCCGTTTTCGCGTTTCCGATAGCAGTGGTGAGCCGGGCGGCGTCAGCCCCATGGCACTCACTTTGAGCGAATTTCAAATGGACGTTCTGATTGATGTAGCTGAATTCGTGAGAATTCAGTCGGCTTTGACGATCCTCTGAAGTCTTACGACTTCAGCTACATCCCCAAGTGAGTGCCATGGGGCTGACGCCGCCCGGCTCACCA
>JAYTQJ010000245.1:0-4559 GCA_043746775.1 Schlesneria sp. | reverse complement strand
CTTTGTAGTTGGCGGCCAGCACCGGCAGCTTGATCTTGTCGAGCGGGTACAGGTCGAACCATTTCTTCGGCGAGACATACGGCGTGTGCGGCCGGAAGAAACCACACGCGATGAAGAACGGCTTCTCGCGATGCTGCTCCATCAACTTGATCGTGGCGGCGGCCGAAAGACCGTCGGTCTGTTCGGCGTCTTCGCCGTCGGCCGCCAGCCAACTGAGCGTCCCGCCGAACCGCGTCGGCCCCTCGGCCTTGGGGTTGAGCGTGAAGATGAGTTCTTCGTCGTCTTTGTCGCGGCCGCGCGGGTTGATCCGCTCTTGCCACGACGGCGGATCGTCCAGCCCGTCGGTCCCGATCTGAGCCGGCACGCCGTAGTGATACAGCTTGCCGACGCGAGCCACGAAGTAGCCGCCTTTCTGAAACGTCTGCCCCAGCGTGACGTGGTCTGGCACGTTCTTGCGGAACTGCGTCGAGTTCTCAAACACGCCGGTCGCGTCCGGCCGCAGCCCGGTGAGGAACGACGCTCGCGACGGATTGCACAGCGGAAACTGACAGTACGCCCGCTCGAAGCGCACGCCCCGCGCCGCCAGCCGATCAATGTTCGGCGACTTCACCAACGGATCGCCGTAACAACCCAGCCGCGGACACAAATCGTCCGACACCACAAACAGCACGTTCAAAAACTTCTCCGCCGCCAACAGCGGAGCCGCCACCGCCATCAACAACCCAGCCAACAACACGCGACGAACGCTGCGAGCCACCATGCTGACCTCCGGCCATGAGAGAGTCTGAGTTCGAGTTAATACACTTCGTCGTGGGTTCCGAGAGCCAGCAGCAAGATGGCTTCCGCCTTCTCGTGCGGCACAAACTCGAACACCACACGCAAATCATAACCCGCGCTGCAGGCCCAGCAATCAGCCAGTGCCCCGCGCAACTTGTGAGTCCGCAGCGACGGATGAGCGGCGTCCGCCGACAGTTGTTCTAGCGCCGCCGCCAGAGCGTCCGCAGTTCCCGGATGAGACTTCAGCCAAGCCCGTAAGTCCCGCGCGAACGCCGGCGACCGCAACAGGAGACGTCTCACGACTGAGCCTCACGAATTAAGTCGGACGCGCTGGTCACTTCACACTGACCTGCGGCGAATTCACGCCGGGCCTCAACCACAGTGACGGCTACTCGTGCTCGACCACGCTCCGCCAAGCGGCGAGTCAACACCGCGACCAATTCACTCTGAGCCTCTGCGTCGAGGTGCTCGGCCGCCTCAAGAACATCTGAAAAAACGCTGAGCTGACTCATTCAAACCTCCCGTTGAAAAGTGACGCGCTCACCGTACTGCGAGCCAAAGCGAAGGGCAAGTTGTTTTGACCGCGCCGCCAGCCGATCAATGTTCGGCGACTCGCCAACCTCGCGGCAGGCGCGAGCTGCCCTACTCGGCTACTCCACGCGGACTGCATAACCGAAGGCATTAGGGTCTGACTTGGGATAGAGCGAAGATGGGCACCATTGCTCAAAAAGAAGTTTTTCGCCCGCTAATGTGTAGCGATTCAGGCAGTCGCTATCCGGTCGTTTTACGAGGATCGCTGCTCCGCCCTTTGTGTTCTCGAGTTTGCACTTTACCCCTGGCTGTTTCTGAAGAATAACGATGCCATCGTTGCTAATAGAGATTGTCTCCTTCGCACCATTGTGAAACACCCCTTGCCACTTTCCCACAAAGCGAGGCAATGTAGTTGTCCCAACGGTATTGCTCTCCGGTAATTCCTTCAGCACCTGATCCAGGGTGCCGAGATCCGTGAAGTATTGCCTCGCCTTTTTGTGGTCGCGATCCAATCGAAGGACCGCTTTCCATGCGTTCGTCTCAGAAATTCGGTCTTTGGCCGTGTATGCACGCCCTGCGACTTTAACCAATGAGGCAATCGTGTTATCGCGTGACGTCTCAACCGCACGAAGCCTCGCTTGATCCGCCTTGAGCGTGGCGTCCGCATGTCCCCGGAGCAATGCTTCGATTTCTTTTTCATTATCAGCCGCAATGGCGAGGAACCCAGACGTCGCCACCACCGCAAGAAGACACAGGAACATTCGAGAGATGCTTTGCATTTTGAATTTCTAGAGTTTGAGAATGCTTGCAGTTGCAAACTTAACGCGATCCGGCGTGCTGCAAGTCAGAGACATATCGCAAGGAACTTCGGCTCATGTCGCACAAGGTGTGGCCATTGTCCACCAATCGGCCGCTGCGCCAAGTTTCATGTGCCTGGTGTTCACAGCTTTGTTGCAGCTCTCGCTCCGCGCGGAACAGCGAGCTACTTGCGTTCGGCGACGATCAAGGACGCACCGACGGCGGCGGTCAGGCGGTCGAGAACGTCGGAACGCAATGTTCGGTCTCCCGCCAGGAAATCACTGAGTTGCTGAGTCGTGATTCCCGCCTCGGCGGCGAGGTGCGCGATCAGCCGCCCGCTGCTGTGAATCGCTTGGCGGAGCTGGCCACAAAACGACGGCTCTTGCTTGGCCTCGTGAATTCGTTCCAGCTTCGCTTGAAGCAGCGGACGCTCGGCGGCGATTTGTTCGCGCTGCTGTTGCAGTCGAGCTTGTTGCTCAGCGGTGAGCTTGAAGTCGATGGGGCGTTGGGCGGTCGGCATGGGATGTTCTCGACGGTTCGAGTCAGTGTGATTCACCGGGACGCGGCACTTCGTAGGCCGTCACCGGCAGCAAGGTCAGGTCGTCAATTTCCTCGTACACGCAAATGATGAATCGGCCATCGGCGGTTTCGCCCCACGCACATGGTAATCCAGAAGAGTCGCTCGCGCCGACATCGTCCGGAGAACTCACGACTTGTTCAAAGTCATCAGGCGCAAGGTCATGCTCCGCGATGTGCTCAATGATCTCGTCGGTCCACATGAACTCGTAATAGGGCACAGCTTCGACCTTTTGAATTCTGATTCTGTGTTACAGATTTCCGGAAGCGAAGGTCTTGAGTTCCAACTCGCGCTGAGCCTGCCGCGCCGCCTGCCATTCGGCCTCTTCTTCCGCCGTCATTTCCAAAGGCGGGACCGCTTGAAACTCCGCGATCCACCGCTCGATCGCTGCGGGATCGTTGGATTCAACGTCGTCGTCATTTGAGCCGTTGACGGCCACGGGGCGGACTTCCAATTCACACCCTTCCGACCAATCGACCGCTTCTTCGACGACGACTCGTCCCTCTTTCCATTTGGCATGAACTGCAATCATCAGCCACCTCCTGACTCGTTGAAACTGCGCGTGGCATTGTCCACGAATCGGACGCTGCGCCAAGTTCCTTATGCCTACCGCACCGAGCAACAAGAGGGGCGGCGATTTCCGTGTTGCTGCTTGACCGATCTTTGATGATGATGTCTCCGCAAGGGTCTGCGGTCGCACACAATCCACAGGCCGAGATTGGAAAGAGGACCACGTCATGGCATCCGTCACACTCGAAGAGGCCCAAGCGAATCTTGGTGGGTTGATTCATCAACTGGCACCGGGCGATGAGTTGATCGTCACGGAAGGGAACCAGCCGATCGCTCGAATCATGGTTCCCAAGCCGCGTGTGAAATTGGGGGCGATGCGTGGCTCCGTCGTCTACATGGCTCCTGACTTTGACGCTCCTTTGGAAGACTTCAAGGAGTACCAGGAGTGAAGTTGCTGCTCGACTCGCACACCGTGATTTGGTCGATGGACAACCCCGCCAAGCTGAGCCGTTCGGCTGTCGAGGCGATTGAGAACGAATCGAACGACCGGCTGATCAGCATCGGAACCGTTTGGGAATTGAGCATCAAGGTTCAACTCGGCAAGCCGGCTCTGTCGCGACCGTATCGGGAATGGATGGAGGACGCCCTGAATTTTTCTCTGCGCCAGTCCGCTGCCCATGACTTTGGATGACGCCGACGAACAGCATCGACTCCCCTTGCATCATCGCGATCCGTTCGATCGGTTGCTGGTGGCTCAGGCCAAGACGAACGGTTTGGTCGTCGTCGGCATCGATCAAGCATTCGATTTGTACGGCGTCCCGCGAACTACTTGCGCTCGACGACGATCAAGGACGCACCGGCGGTCAGGCTATCGAGAATGTCGGAACGCAATGTTCGGTCTCCCGTCACAACAAGTCAGCCCAGGCCATCGGTAGGTTGCCTAAGGCAGCGAGTTGGAAATGAAATACCGGTAGCTGAACTCGTGAGAGTTCAGAGGCACGGAAGTCTCACGACTTCCGCTACCTGTTTCCGGTAGAACATGTCAAACCGGTTGCCTAAGTCTGTCATCGGCGACGCAGTGAGGCACCGCCTTGACGGTCTTTGGAGGGGACACCTATCATCGCCCGCCTTTTTGAAAACCCTGCGAAAATCCCGGAAAGAACGTCGATGAAGCCCGAACCGATGCAACATGCCAAAGCTCTGCCGAACACCACCTCGCCGATCGTGAAGTGGTTTGATCAGCACGGCAATACGGCGACGGCCATCATTTGCGTGGCCATGATCGGCGGTGCGATTTGGTTCTCCTACTACCGCACGACATCTGGCCGCAACGAACAAGCCTGGGCTCGATTCAGCCAGGCTCGAT
>JAYTQJ010000244.1:0-4560 GCA_043746775.1 Schlesneria sp. | reverse complement strand
TCACAAGGCTCATCACGCGGAGCGATGATGGCTACTTTGAAGCCCCCCCCGGACCTAACTCATTCGCAACAATTTTCGCAAACGAAGGACTCCACCATGTCTCACGCACCGTCCAAGTCCGAGGTCTATTTCAATGTGGCCGCCGATCATCTCGGGCTGTCGCCGCAGATGCGGACGCTGCTGCTCACGCCGGAGCGTGAGGTGAAGGTGCAATGCACCATCCGCATGGACAACGGTGAGATCGGGACGTTCATCGGGTTTCGTGTTCAGCACGACAGTGCCCGAGGCCCAATGAAGGGCGGACTGCGTTATCACCCCGAGGTCGATGACGCCGAGGTCCGCACGTTGGCTCAATTGATGACGTGGAAGACGGCCGTCGTGGAGTTGCCTTACGGTGGCGCAAAGGGCGGGATCGCGGTCGATCCGCGCAGCCTCTCGAAAGGAGAACTCGAACGACTGACGCGGAAGTTCGTCGATCAGATTCATGACTTCGTGGGGCCGGACTCGGACATTCCCGCGCCCGACATGGGGACGAATGGACAGGTCATGGCGTGGTTCATGAACCAGTATCAAAAGCACCACGGCTTCCAACCGGCGTGCGTTACGGGCAAGCCGCTCGAACTGCACGGGTGCGAGGGTCGCGAAGAGGCGACCGGACGCGGCGTGGTCATCATCGCCGATCGGCTGTTTCACAAGCTTGGCCAATCGCTGGCGGGGAAGACGGTCGCGCTGCAGGGCTTCGGCAACGTCGGCAGCTTCACCGCGAAGTTTCTGTACGAACGCGGTGCGCGCGTGGTGGCGATCACCGACGTGCGCGGCGGTGTGAAAGACCCGCTCGGACGCGGTATCGACATCCCGCAGCTTCTCGATTACGCGCGGCACAACAACGGCGTGCAGGGCTTTGTCGGAACCGAGCCGCTCAGCAACGAGGACCTCTTCTCACAGAACGTCGATCTGCTGATCCCCGCCGCGCTGGGCGGTCAACTCACCGCACTGACGGCTCCTACCGTGAAGGCCAAGTACATCGTTGAGGCCGCGAACGATCCGACCACCCCCGAAGCGGACGAGATCTTCGCGAAGAATGGAGTCACCGTTGTGCCCGACATTCTGGCCAACGCGGGCGGCGTGACGGTCAGCTATTTCGAGTGGGTTCAAAACCGGAGCGTCGTCCATTGGCCGGTCGATGAAATCCGCGCGAAGCTCGAAATCAAAATGGCCGCCGCGTTCGACGCCGTCTGGCAAATCGCCCAAGACAAAAAGGTGCCGCTTCGCACCGCCGCCTACATCCTCGCCATCGGTCGCGTCGCGCAGGCGACGGAATTGGCTGGCGTCTCGTGAGTAACACCCTGCCCTTTTGAACGCCTGTCTCCACGAGTGGTCAATCAAAACAACTCGTTTAACCGCGTGGGCAACGCCCCGCGCGTTGTGCGACATGGATCCTGTTTCGCCGCACGGCGCGTTGCCCACGCGGTGAAACGACACGGCGATTGGCCGCAATCCAAGTCAGGGCGTAGGTGCCGCCCACGCGACGATTCGGCTCAATGGCTTCATTCTTCTGCCACCATTCTCCTGCCAACGTTTTTTGACCGATGGGACACCTCCGCATCGAGACGGAAATGGCAAGAGAATGAGGGCAGAGGAATTCCAATGCACCGCTTGACCCCGATCGCGCGGCCATTCAAACCCGCGCAAGCGAACAAAAATCTGAGACCTCGTAGTACGAGGATGCGCCATCTCGGCCGCGTCAGGTTTAGTAGGACGAAAACCCAGAACACTGCGGCACGATCAACTTTGCCTCGGCAGCCGTGACGGCTTTCGGAAGTCCCAGAAACTTCAGCTTGGGGAGCGAGGCCAATTCGGCCAAGCCTTTGGCGGTCACGCGCGTGCGGCCGATAACAAGGTTGTCGAGGCGTGCCAGGGATCGCAGGTGCTTCATACCCGCGTCCGTGATCGCCGTTTCATTGAGGTACAGTGTGGTCACGTTTGGAAAGGCCCGCACGACGTGAGCCAGCCCGGCATCATCGACTTCCGTCTTGCTGAGTATGACGTTGGTCACGGACAACTGCGGTGCGATCCCCTTGAACCCCGAACCGGTGATCTTGGCTCCGTGCAAGTTCACGCTCTTCAAGGCAGGGGTCGTGGCCAAGTGGCGGAGCGCCGCTTCGGGGATCGTGCAATCGACGAGGTTGAATGTCTCAATCCGACCTTGTCCGCACAGTGTCTTAAAGAGAACTTCATCGAACTGAACCTCGCGCAGAGAGAGTGACTTGAGAGTTGAGATTTCGGCAATCCGCTGCACGCCGAGAGGACTCAGCTTGGCGCTCATCAGGCTGAGGAATCTCAACGATCCGCGACCGTTGAAGCTTCGGAAGCCTTCCCCGGTGAGGGTGTCGTCCGACAGAGTCAACTCTTCCAAACGTGTCAGCGCGGACAGAGATTCGATGTCCGAGTCCTTCAGTCCGAGGCTTTCCGCCCGCAATTGTTTCACCGGAGACTTTGCGAGCAGTTTCAGACCGTCGCCCGTGACGCGCGTGCGGCTCACTCCCAAGACTTCGAGAGCCGGAAACGATGCGATCTGGCCCAGCGAAGCATCGGTGATCGACGTGCTTCCAAGCTCCAGCGATCTCAATCGGAGCGGCTTGGTGAGCGCCGCGATGGCCGCGTCGGTCGCGTTCGACCCGGAGAGCGATAGCTCGACAATCGAACCCGCTGACCTGAAGTCGTCCCAGAATTCGTCCGGGAGCGGCTTCCCGTTGAGGTTGAAATGCAGGGTTTGCAGATTGCTGAGCTTGGCAATCTTGAGGTAGTCGTCCTTGCCGAGGGCATCTGTGCGTGCCGACTGCGAATGCACGATGAGATAGGTCAATGCGAAGGGTGCGTCAGGAAGAGGAGTCGACTTGGACACAATCCTCATGTTGCCTGTTTCGGTCGATTTGATCCCCACGGTGACACGACCGTCGATACTCAGCAGCGACTGAGCCACTTCACGGTCCAATTTCCCGAAGGCGAGAGCGCCTTTTCCATTCATCGGTTTCGAGGTGGGCTTGTCGGTCTGTTTGGGTTTCTCTCCCGATAGGCCGCCTGATCTCAGTTCTCCGAACGTTTTGCCTCGGGCGTTCTGAACCTGACGCTGTACTTCGTTGGGATAGAGCTTGGTGATCACATCGACGCGCTGATCGGCCTTGGTGCGCGACAGTCCCTTCAGCTCGGTGGCCGCTTTTTCGTAGTGGACCTTCGCTTGCAGCAGCAGGTTCTGCTTTGCGATTCCGGACTCGGACTGCCCGGCGGTCCACCAAGTGTCGGCAAGGCTGAGTTGTTCTTCCGGCGTGGCCTGCTTCTCGAGTTCCTGTTTCGCGGCTTTGGACAGCGTCGAGTCCGCTCCCTTCGCAAGAATCGGCAACCCTTTCTCCCAGTTGCCCGCGAGCAAGCAGAGGTATCGGCCGTAGGTTCCGTTCGCCACTTCATCATCAGGAGTCTTTTCCAACGCGGACTTGGCTTTCGCGATCGCCGCCCATTGAGTTTGAAGTTGCTTCAACTCGGAGTGACGTGCGAGGAAATCCTTGCGCAGCGAGGCGTCCTTGATTTTTGACGCCGATGCTGAGAGGAGCGGGACCAGTTTCGTGGCGTCGTCAAACTGCTCTTCGCTCGCGGCGGCATCGACCGTCTCCACAATCCGTTCGCAGAAGCCGCGCTGCGCAATGACAGACCGAAGTTCTTTCGATCCCGCCGTCAGCGCGGCAGCCTTCAATTCATACTTGTTCAACTCGAATCGCGCGACCAGTTCCTCGATCACGCTGAAGGTGAGTTGAAACTCGTCCGCTTCGACCGCCAGCGCGCGGGCGGCATCGAAGAGAGCGTACTGAGCAACCGCATCGTCACCGTCATTTTGAGCGTGCCGGAAGAGCATCTCTGCCAAGGCGGACTTTTCAGCGGGACGCTTTGCCGCCGCGAACTCCGCTTGAAAGATGTCTCGCACCTGCTTGTCCGCCGCACGCCGCGCTTCGGCGTTTGGGATGGGCAACCGCAGAGGAGCGTCCTCGTCGGCCATCACCCAGCCGGTGAACAAACCGATGCAGACGAGGCTCATCCAACACAGCACGGCAAGCCGAGGACGGAGCGTTCGACGGTGTCCAATTCGGTTTGATGAGATGGCGAGCAAGGGCATGGCAGAACGCTCCAACAACATCCGAGCACCGTTCAAATCATCCGGGCAAGGCAGATCGACAGGCTGTCGGGCAATAATCAAACAGACATCAAGTCTGCGAGGATCGTATCGACGGCCCTGTCAGCTTGCCACGGAATACCTGCCACGAGTAGTGCCACCAATGATACTTCTGCCTCGCGCGGCCAAAGAGGGGAGATTGACGGTTCATTCGCCGCTGGCTCATCCGGTGTTTCGGGGAGGTCACTCCCAGTGCCTGGGCGACACCCTCGTTGCCAGATGATTTGTGGTTCATCGGTCGAATTCGTGGTGAGTCTCCGCTCTTAGCAGCCTGTTGAAAAAGGGAGGGCGAGGCTCCTGCCGAGCCGCATGTGTGTGGAATATCACTTGTTTCTTGC
>JAYTQJ010000243.1:0-4560 GCA_043746775.1 Schlesneria sp. | reverse complement strand
TGAGCGATTATCAAATTGACGTTCAGTGCGACGTAGCTGAATTCGTGAGAATTCAGCCGGCTTTGATGGTCGTCTGAAGTCTTACGACTTCAGCTACACCCCAAAGTGAGTGCCATTGAGCGACAGCCTGTCACACTCAGACCAAAACAAGGAACCACCACGTTGATCACGCGCATCACCGGCAAACTGGCTCGACTGACAGAAGACGCGGCTCGCATTGAGGTCGGGGCGTTGGAGTACGAAGTCTTCATCCCCGAATTCGTCAGGCGGCAGCTTCAAGCGTTGCTGGGAAACGAGGTCTCGCTGAGAACGATCGAGTACATCGAAGGGAACACCCAGGGTGGTCGCCTCGTCCCGAGAATGATCGGGTTCCTAGCCGATGTCGAACTGGAGTTCTTCGAGATGGTCTGTTCGGTCGATGGCATGGGCGTCAAGAAAACGCTGCGGGCGATGGTCCGCCCCGTGCGTGAAGTGGCCGAGGCCATCGAGGAACAAAACCTCAAGGAACTGAGCCTGCTCCCCGGCATCGGCCCCGCGATGAGCGAACGAATCGTTGCCAAGCTGCGTCGCAAGATGGCCAAGTTCGCGCTGATGGTCGCGAAGGAATTTCCTGCAGAACCCAAGTCGGCCGAGCGTGGCGTCCTGCATGAAGCGTTCGAGGCGCTGCTCAGTCTGGGCTACAACGCGGTGGAAGCGCGAGAGAAAATCGACGCGGTCTCCGCTGGCAAGACGAAGCTCAAGTCCGTCGAAGACGTGATCTTGGCGATCTATCAGTTAGGGCGCGAGTGATTCCTTCACCAGCCCGACGCGCCAGTTTTGAAGTTGCGCTCTTTTGGTTTTTCGCCCCAACGGGGCAACCGTAAGTCAGCCTAGGGCAAGCGACCAACGGGAGCGCCGCCCCTTCAGGGCTTAGTTATCACGGTAATCCGCCAACCTAGGGCGTTGCCCTAGGCTGGCATAGCATCGCCCCTTTGGGGCTGAAATCCCAATGAGCGCAACTTCAAAACGCGCCAGCGAGGGTTTTACGTTGTCGTCTGCAAAGCCCTCGCTGGCGAGTCGGGCAGGTGAAGAGCTGGCTGTCGCATCGACTACAGCAATCAACCGAGTGAGCGGCCGAAATTAAAGATGGCTGTCGTTTCGAGGCGTTGATCGTTGGACTCGAACAGGCGACGGATGCAGGCGTGATGAATCTTCATCTTCGTGCCGCCTACGCCAACCGCGCCGTAGCACAACAGACCGTTTCGGTCCTTCGTTTTGTCCATCACTTCGACACCCGCGATGCCTGCGGGCGAGACTGCATTCAGGTCAATTGCCAACTTCAAAGAGGAGATCGCGGACAACTGCTCGGCCGAGATGAGTTGAACTCCCGCCGCACCCGCCGCCACGACAAGTTGCACGCCATTGGTCGCCGCTGCCATCCCTTCCACTGAGGCCGATTCGCACGCGTAGAGCTTTGTGGCATCGGCAACTTTAGCCAGCATCTCACACGTCGCGCGTGACTTCTCGAGCGAACGTGAAGCGAGTCGCACGGTGGCTCCCTGACTCAGCAGTAGCTGCGCGACACGGCAGCCAACCGGCCCGGTTCCCGCGAGAACGACCGCAGTTGTCTGAGTGAGATCGAGATGCTTTGCGGCAGCCAGCACCGTTGCAGCCGCTGTCGTGTTCGAGCCGTTCGAGTCCATCATAACCGAAACGGAAAACGGGCCGAATAGTGTCTTCAACACTTTCTTGTACAGAGCTTCCCCCGCCGCGACGTTGCTTCCGCCGACGAAGATCGCCGTGTGCATCAAGTCGGATGGCTTGCGAGTGAAGATCGCTCCGTGAACGAGTGACTCGACGTTGTCAGGCGTCACGCCTCCGTAGCTGAAGAGTTCGTCGGCCCCTGCATCGACGGCCACGACGCTGTCGAAGGTGCTCGCCAGGGAATCGGTATCGAGCTGGATGAGGATGTTTTTCATGGGAGTAGCTCAGAAGCGGTTAGCGAGCAAGCGAAACAGCGGTTAGGACTGGCGCATCAAGGAGTGTCGTCTTTCGCTCCGCGAAAGAACGCCCTTTCGCGGAGCGAAAGGCGACAATCGCGACAGTGATTTCTGCGCCGGTCCTTAGCGAAGAAGCAGCGGGCGATTGGCGTCGGGCAGAATGAAAGCAAGCCCACGGGATGTCGATCCTGTGGGCTTGTTGTCATGGCTAACAGCGAAGAGCTTCCCAGCTTCTCGTCAAACGCCCGAGAACGGGTGCTTGGCGGTGTCCTTCTTGGCGATCATCTCGTCGGCACTTGGCGAGTTCTTCATCGCGTTGGCGATGGCCATCATCGTGGCTTCGTAGTTGTAGGCGACGATCTTCTTGTCGTCGGCCGCTTCCCAGTGAATGAACACACCGCAGACGATACAGAGCTTTTCAGCCTGATCTTTGGGGATCACGCCCGCAGCGACGGAATCGGCGACGGCCTTGGCAACAGCGTACTGTGCTGGGCCGAACATCTGGACGGCTTGTTTTGCACCCTTGATCGTGACCTTGGTGATCATGACGGTGGCAGGCTTCACGGCGAGGTTTGGGGTCAACACGGCCAGCAGGTTGCTGTGACCTTGCTTCTGATCGGCGAGGGCGTTGCAGAACGCGGCGCCGACGGGACCGGACTTGTCCCCGATCAGGAGGTCGATGTGGGCGATCTCATTGCCATCACCGGCGAGGGCTTCTCCAACGTAGAACGACATGCAGTGATCCTTTTCAAGTAACCATGACTTTCAACGGCCCTCGTCCTCACCATGAGGAACTGAGTCCGGTCGCGGGACCGGTTCGCACGATGACCGTTCGCCACCGCCGCCGCTCAACGGGCGAAGTGATAACAATCGGACTCCGATAATTCCAGCGGCCTGGAAACGGTCCGTAGGCCATCGCATTTTTCCTTGTGTAGGGTGGGAGCAGCTCGCTTCGAGTACCGGCCCACCATCGGGAAACGTCGAGAAATCATGGTGGGCTGGCGCGACGAAGCGCCGCTGGTCCCACCCTACAATTGACGCAGACCCAACAGGGCGATGCCCATGAAACGATCCGTAGAGACCGAAGGCGACCGTGGAAGCGGCTACCCGGCGGCGAGGGAGTCCGGCAGGCGCGAGACTTTGCCAGCACGATCCACGCAGGCCAGCGTACTGGAGGCCGATGCGAGAAGTTGCTCGCCGCGAAGCAGCCGGTAGCTGTGTTCGATCTTCACGGCTGAGACGTTGTCCACGCGAGTGACCAGCGTCAATACGTCGTCGTATCGCGCGGGAGCGTGATAGCTACATTGCAGTCGGACGACGACGAGGAACAGTCCCGCCGCTTCAATGTCGCGGTAACAGCCCCCCTGTTCGCGCAGCAGCTCGGTGCGGCCTTGCTCAAAGTAATTAAAAAACTGCGAGTGGTGCAGGCAGCCCATCGCGTCGGTCTCGCAGTATCGGACGCGGATCGTCACGGAGTGTTCCGTCAGCATGAATGGCCTGTCGTCAGTGGGGTTGAGGGGCGTTTGTCGCGCGGGGGATTCGAGCAACTGGTGCCACGAAATACCAGCGGACAAACATATTCCAACGGTCGTGGTCGCCCGGTATTCTTCTCCGAGCGTGTGCGTTTTTCGTAGGGTAGGCGGCTCGCCTGCCTACTCCTCTGAGTAAACAAACAGGCGAGCAGCCTACCCTTCGAAACACAGACAGCCTCTCCGTGTTCTCGCGGTCAACTTCCGCTTGAGCCGTTCCATCTCGACAAGGTCCGCGCCATGACTCCAGTCTCGTTGACGCTGTGTGCCTCGCTCATCCTCCTTGCGGTCGCTCAAGCAGATACGCTTCGATCATCGCCATCGGAAATGTTGCGAGAGAGTGTGATGCACGCACCGGCGGGCGAAGCCTTTGCCTTTCACCAGGCCGACAAAGGCGCTCCGGCGGGAGTCGATGAAGCGACCACGTTGGACCTCAAGACGATGCAGGGAAAATGGCTATGCGAGGCTTCGGAAGAGTCGGGAAAAGTGATCGACAAAAAGGTGGTCAAAGGCCAGGACCAGCGGCTGAGCATCCGAGGCGGCAATTTTATGATGACTCGCCTTTACGCCGAAAAGATCGGCGCGTACTCGGGCAAGTTTGAGATCGATGCGACAACGGGCCATTTCGATTTTGTTGGCAAAGGGCCGACTGGCAAACCCGTGAAATGGGTCGGCATCTACGAACTCGACCGCGACAACTTGAAGCTTTGTTTTCGCTATCAGGTGGAAGGGAAGGTCACGCGGCCCACAACGTTTAAGTCGGACGACGGACAGCCGAACGTCTGCGTGTTCCACACTTACAAGCGGGAACGGATCACCGTGAAGCCGTAGTCTCGGCCCACTAGCCCGACGCGCCAGTTTTGAAGTTGCGCACTTTAAATTTTCAGGGATGACGTAACCGACAGAAGTCCGAATCAGGTGAGCCGGGCGGCGTCAGCCCAATGGCACTCACTTTGAGTGAATTTAAAATTGACGATCGATGCGACGTAGCTGAATTCGTGAGAATTCAGCCGGCTTTGACGATCCTCTGAAGTCTTACGACTTCAGCTACA
>JAYTQJ010000242.1:0-4561 GCA_043746775.1 Schlesneria sp. | reverse complement strand
CAGCACTCGTTCGTTGCTCACGGCAAAGCCATCTCCTCCGATGAGCTGCCGCGACCAAGTCTTGCCGTTCGCTGTTACGCGAACCGTTGTGCCGATCGCTTCACGATCCGATACCACGCCGCGCAGTCTCACTGTGAGATATCGCCCATGACGGGCGACTCTCGTTGACGAGTAACGCAAACGGTGAGTCCACGTGAGTCACTGCCAAGTCAGGCAGGCCATCTCGATTCACATCCAGGCGAGCGACGGCCCGACCCAGCCAACTCTGTTGGAAATTAGGGGCCAAGGCTTTCCGGCGCGGCCAAAGTGAACCGGCCGTTGCCATTGAAGACTGCACATTCCCGGTTGCGTCATACGCGAGACCGGTCTGCACAACTTGCTCGACAATCCGCAGCGGCGCGCCCGGCCGATCGGTACGATTCACAAAGTAAAAGTTCGCGGTCGTGTCGTTCGCCACGAACACATTGAGCCGCTGACTGCCATCGAAATCAGCTATCACTGCGGCCATCCCTTTGCCGTTGGCGGCGACGATTCCAACCGTTTCGGTGACGTCGGCAAACCGACCATCGCCGAGATTCTGGTACAGCCGATCTTGATCTGCGGGAAACAAAGTCGGGCTGCACTGCACCGGGACTCGTTTGCCGATCATTCACCAGCCAGTGGCATCCTTGAATGAGATAAAAATCCGGCCAGCCGTCGCCGTCGAAATCCAGAACGCCGATGGTGTTGAGCAACGCTAACGGATCATTCGGAACACCGCCCTGACATACGCCGACATACAGATCGTCTCCGCCAGTCAACAAACCGTGACTCTCCGCGCGGCCCGTCGTCATTAGGTACTCACGGCGAAAACTTCCCTGCTGATATAACTCCCGGACGTACGGCTGAGCCTCGTAATGGCGATTCTTGAAGCGCAGCAACATGGCCAGGTTTTGGTTGGCATCGTGATGGTGTACATCGCGAGCCAGCACTTGGCACAGCGCCTGTTCGGCCTCGCGAATGCGACCGGCATACAGCAACCGGTCGGCGTGGGAGATTGGAAAACGATGGCCTGAATGATGGCTCGCGGTTGCGGGAATCGGGAGATCCCTGATGGCGGGCATTCGGTAGGAAGGAAGCGAAGCTTAGCAATTGCACGGACGATAGTTCCAAGTGTGTCCGTCGCTGAACTTGCAAGAGTTCAGAAACTAGAACGAAGTCATCACACCACCAATTCAGCAATCGGTTGACCATCGTCGAGAAGTTGCATCGGTCGGCCACTGAAGTCATTGAGCTTTTGCGTGTAGTCAACTCCAAGTGCGTGGTAGATCGTCCCCAGCACATTCTGAGCACCGACCGCTCGCGTCAGTGGTCGTTCGCCGTGTGGATCCGTTTGGCCGATGACTTGGCCGCCGGGGACGGCTCCGGCGAACAAAGCGAAGCTCGCATCGGGCCAGTGATCACGACCGCTCAGTGAGATTCTCGGAGTTCGACCGAACTCGCCCCAGACAAGCACGAGCACTTCTTTGTCGAGACCGCGCTCGTGCAAATCAGTGACCAGCGTATGAATCGAACGGTCCAGCAACGGCAACACACTTTTCAAACTATGCCAGATGCTCTTGCCGCCGACTTGTTGAATGACGTTGCCGTGGTGATCCCAAATACCCATGCGCATTGTCACAACGGGAACTCCCGCCTCGACCAAGCGGCGAGCGAGCAGAAACTTTTGGCTGTCCCAGACTGAGTCTGCCGTCTGTCCGACATAGATGTATTTGTCATCGCGCTTGCCGTAGCGAGCCAGTGTCTCCGGCGACTCCTTGCTCAGATCAAACGCATCGCGAGCCTTCGGGGACGAGATGATGTCGAACGCCTGATGCGTGAAGGCGTCTAAATCCAGGCGGTCGCGGCAGGCATCGACTTCGCGCCGGGCGTCGTCGAACGAATTCAACAAGCCTCGGCGGTCATCAAATCGCGTTCGCGAAATTCCATTGAACAAGCCGAGATTCCGTACTCCGTCACCGCCTGCAATGTGCAACGGTGAATGGGTCGCTCCGGCGTACTGAGGGTTTTCGTAGCTGGTCACTCCCTGGCTGTATTCGAGGCTCACATACGGCGGGAGTGTGCTGTCTGCATGGCGAAACCGACTGACGATGGAGCCGAACGTGGGTCGCTTCGCCGACTTGATGAAGCCGGTATAGACCTCTTCCAACTCATGCTGCATTGGTTCGACAAATTGTACGGTGCGAACCAGCGCCAACTTGTCAGCGATCTGAGCCTGCAACGGCATGTGCTCGCAGATGTCGAAGCCGGGAATGTTGCTGCGAATCGGCTGAAACTCACCGCGATAGTCCGACGGGGCATCGGGCTTGAGGTCATACATATCGAGATGACTCGGCCCACCAGCGAGGCAGATCATGATGACCGAGCGCGGTGTCACAGGCTTCTCTTGTGAACCAGTTCCCTGAGCCACCGCCCGCAACCGCAACACATCCGCCAGCGTCATCCCTCCCAGGCCAAGTGCTCCGACCTGCAAGAAGTCTCGCCGACTGATGTTGTCGCAACAACGATGTTTTCGTCCCCAATACGTCAACATGACAATTCTTCCTCACGGCTGTCTGCAATCGGATGCGAACGTTATCGACGCTAGCACTCCCACGAATCGAACTCAACCGCTGTCTCTGACTCCTCTTCTGGTCACCCACCGGCTGAGTCTCCAGTTTTTGCGATAATTGCTCGCAAGCACTATGCTCAACGAGACTTGGCGAACGGCCGTTTGGAATAATGGTGAGGGCGACCTCAGCTCAGTTCCTGAACAATCCAACGCCATTCAAATCAAACCGTCGAACAATTAGAGCCAACTCGCGAATCGGGAATTCTCAATGGCGTTGACCCTCGAACAATTCTCGCAGCAATTGACATCGTCCGGACTCGCGTCGGACGACGAGTTGCAGAGTTGGATTGCGGCCATGCCGGTTGATGCTCGCCCGAAAGATGGCCAGGACTGTGCCCGTGAGCTTGTGAAACTGAAGAAGCTCACCAAGTTTCAGGCCGAGCAAATTTACGCTGGCAAAGGGAAGTCGCTGACGTTGGGGAACTACCTCATTCTCGACAAGCTGGGTCAGGGTGGCATGGGGGTGGTGCTCAAGGCTCAGCACAAGCGGATGAAGCGGTTGGTGGCGCTCAAGGTGATGTCTCCGGCGGCGGTGAAGACTCCGGACTCGTTGAAGCGGTTTCATCGCGAGGTCGAGGCGGCGGCGAAGTTGCGGCATCCGAACATTGTCGCGGCCGACGATGCAGACGAAGCCAAGGGAACGCACTTCCTCGTGATGGAGTACGTCGATGGGAGCGACTTGTCGGTGCTCGTGAAGAAGCACGGGCCGTTGCCGGTTGAGCAGGCCGTTCGCTGCATCGTTCAGGCGGCGCGGGGATTGGAGTTCGCTCACGAGCAGGGAGTCATTCATCGCGACATCAAGCCGGCGAATCTGCTGATCGACGCGAAGGGGACGGTGAAGATTCTCGATATGGGTCTGGCGCGGATCGAGGACTCGGTCGGAGGCTCTTCCGAAGGAGCAGGGCTGACTTCGACCGGGACGATCATGGGGACGGTCGATTACATGTCCCCCGAACAGGCGATGGACACCAAGCATGCCGATGCGCGGAGCGACATCTATTCGCTCGGTTGTTCGCTGTACTACTTGCTGACAGGCAAGTGTCTGTACGACGGCGACACGATCATGAAGAAGCTGATGGCGCATCAGCACGCGGCAATTCCATCGCTCGTGGACGAGCAACGTAGGTTGGGACTCCGTCCCGGCCCCAATGGCGTGGCGGCGGGTCGGGACGGAGTCCCAACCTACGACTCGCTCGACTCCGTCTTCCAACGCATGGTCGCGAAGCGGCCGGAGGATCGGCCGCAGACGATGACGCAGGTGATGGCCGAGTTGGAACACTGTCTCTCCGGCGGCTCGCCGACGATTGCGATTCAGCCGAGCTCGAACACGGCGACGAGCGGCCTCAGCGTCGGCAGTGGGAATGAGCTGCAACAGTTCTTGAAGCAGATCAGCGGCGGCGAGAATTCGTCCGCGACGAGTGCGGCTCCGTCTGGTACAAAGGGAACGGCAGTAGCTCCGTCATCGGTCGAGGCCGAGACGATGATCTCGTCGGCAGGCGACGGCGGGACCGATCCACGCACCGAGCAGACACTAACCCTAGCGCGGTCAGGCGAGCCGAAGGGCGTTAGCCCTCGGACTGTCCGGGGGCTGACGCCCTCCGGCTCACTAGGCGGTCAGAGGAAGAAGGTGTTGCTTCTCAGTTCGCTGGCTGCGGCCGTGGTGGTGCTGCTGGGGATCGTGTTTGTCGTGCGTGGCAAATCGGGCACGCTGCATTTGGAGATCACCGAAGAACTCATCGAAGTGACCATCGGCGACACCGGCCGCGTTGTGAAGGGCGTGAAAGAAGAAGAAGTCCGGCTGCCGCTGGGCGAGCATGTGTTGCACGTCAAACGCAATGACCTCGCGTTCGACACGGAACCGTTCGAGGTGACGAAGGCAGAACCGGTCTCGATCAAGGTCGAACGAGTCGG
>JAYTQJ010000241.1:0-10606 GCA_043746775.1 Schlesneria sp. | reverse complement strand
TAACCGCAGCGGGTCAGAGTTGGCGCACGAGATGAACGCAGGTCGCATTTACTCCAAAGGAGTTGCGTCTCATCGCCCAGGGTTGCGAGCAGAGCGAGCTACCCTGGGTCGGAGGTCAACGACAGTGTTCTGCCCCAACGGGGTTGCGTCAGGCTGTTCTGGTGGCGCAACCCCGTTGGGGTAGAGGCATCTCAAACCGCCGCCTTCCCAGGGTAGCCGCGTGGCGCGGCAACCCTGGGCTGTGAGACGCAACTCCTTCGGAGTACAGACAACTCCTTCGGAGTAAAAAAGAGGGTCGGGGGAGTGCAGGAGAGGGTCGAACGGTCAGGACAAGCGGGAGGCTTCGTCCGTGGGTATGCTGGGCAGGGAAGCCGTTGGCTGTGGAACGGACTCTGTCTACGTCTACTCCTGTCTTCTTGGTGGCTCGCGCGATGAATGCTTCTCTGAACGCAACTCTTCCAGACGCTGGCTCGATGAGCCATGCGTCTTCGGCGGCTCAACGCGAAGACGGGATGAATCCCGGACTCCAGCGTGAAGACCGGATGAATCCCGAACTCCAACGTCGGCCGACGCGCAAGCGGCGGCGGTGGCCGTTGGTGGCGGTCTTGTTGTTGACGATCAGCGGCGTGGCGGGGGGAGCGGCGTTTTACACGATGCGGAACGACGCGATCGTTGATGTCACGACGCAGCGGCCGGTTGTCGGTGAGTTCTTCACGGACATCGTCGAACGGGGCGAGTTGGAGAGTTCGTCGAATGTCGAGATGCGGTGCGAGGTCGCATCCTCTGAAGGCGTTCGTATCTTGGAGATCGTCGCCGAAGGAACGCCCGTCGTGGCGGGCGATGTCGTCGTGCAGTTGGATGACTCGACTCTTCAAAAGGATTTGGCGACACAGAAAATTGCCGTCAACACTGCCGAGGCCGCGTTTAGCAAAGCGACCAACGATCACGCTGCCGCCGAGATCGCGCGGAAGGAATACGAGCTGGGGACGTTCGTACAGGACGAGCAAAAGCTGGAGAGCGAGTTGTTTGTCGCCGAAGAGAACTCGCGCCGTGCCGCCAACTTTTTGATGCACAGCCAGAAGCTCGCCTCGCGCGGCTACATCACCGACGTCCAGCTTGAGAGCGATCGGTTTTCCGTCGAGAAGTTCAGCAAGGACTTGGCCGGAGCCAAGACAAAGCTGAACGTGATCCGCGAGTACACCAAACCGAAGACGCTGAGGAAGCACGACTCGGACATCAAGACAGCCGAAGCGAGTGCCTTTGCCGAGAAGTCCAAGCTGGAGATCGAACGCGAGAAATTGAAGAACCTCGAAAGCCAACTCGGCAAGTGCGTCATCAAGGCTCCGTCGGCCGGACAGGTTGTCTTCGCGAACCAGAATCGTTGGCGCGGCGATGAGTTCTTGGTCCGCAAAGGGAACCGCGTGCGCGAACGGCAAGTGATTGTGATGCTGCCTGATTCGAGCAAGATGCAGGTCAAAACGAAGATCGGTGAGGCGCGTGTTGATCGCGTGAAGCCAGGGATGTCGGCCGTCATCCAAATCGAGGCACTGCGCGGCACGGAACTCAAAGGGACCGTGAAGACCGTCAACGCCTATGCGTCCGATCAGAACTGGATCAACCCGAACGTGAAGGAGTTCGATGCGATCGTCACGCTGGAGGCTCCTCCCGCGATGCTCAAGCCGGGGATGTCGTCCAAAGTTTCGATCCGCGTGGAGACACAGGCCAACGTGATGCAAGTCCCCGTTCAAACGGTGGTCGAACGGAGTGAAAAACATTACTGCGTGATCCGCGAAGCGACTGGCAAGCTGGCTCTGCGCGACGTGCAGATTGGCTCGACCAACGACAAGTTCATCATCATCAAGACGGGACTGAGTGCGACAGACGATGTGGTGATGAACCCGCGAGCGCATCTCGCCGCAGTTGGGCTGAAGGAAGAGGACGCCTCGAAGAAGAAGGACAAGGCCGCGCCGGATGCCGCGCCGGCGGAGCCTGCCGTGAAGACGACGAGTACGGCGGTGGGACGCTGCGGCCAAGATTCGTTTGTACTTCGCGTGGTCACAGATCAGACCTCTGAGCGGGGTGGCGTAAGCCCCCTGGCTCTTTGCAAACGGGCTGACGCCCAAGAACCGGGGGGCTTACGCCACCCCGCTCAGAAATATCGCTCGGTTGCCCACGCGGTTAAACGAACGATTCCTAATTTCGCCGCGCGGGGCCACTCGTGAACCCGCTCGCGTGGCTGGTCGGCGGCTTCGGATGGAGCAGCCTCAAGGCGTTGTTTCTGCACCCGCTCCGTTCGATGCTCACGATCCTCGGCGTGGCGATCGGTGTGGCCAGTGTGATCTGGTTGCTGGCCATCGGCGAAGGGATCGGTCGCGCGGTCCAGAAGCAGATTGAAGGACTCGGTGCGGACAACATCATCGTCCGTTCGATCAAGCCTCCCGCCGAAGCAACGGCTGGACAAGATGGCATTTTTCCCTACGGCATCACACGCGACGATTTGGCTCGCATCGTCGAGACACTGCCGACCGTCAAACGCGCGGTTCCAATCCGCGAGGTGCGACGTGAGTTCCGGTTTCTCGATCGACTCGTCGATGGACGCATGGTCGGTTGCACGCCCGAGTATGCCGAGCTAACGCGACTCGAAATTGATCGCGGCCGGTTCCTGTCGCAGGGGGACTGCACCGATCGGCAGAACGTCTGCGTTGTCTCGGCCGAGACTGCGGAAAAGCTCTTCCCGTTTGAAGACCCGCTCGGTCGAGCCATCAAGATCGAACGTGACTACTACCAAGTGGTCGGCGTGCTGAAGCCCCGTGCGCCGTCCGCGGGGATCGGCGGCTCGCTCGAAGCGCAAGACTTCTCGCGCGACGTGTATGTCCCGATCGAAACGCTGTGGCTGCGCGTCGGCGATCTGGTCATCACGATGCGCAGCGGGTCATTTCAAGGAGAGCGGATCGAGCTGAGTCAGATCACGCTGCAAGCGATCGACGTGGCGCATGTCGTTGAGACCGCCGAGATCATCAAGGCGACGCTCACTCCGCATCATCCGACGCTCGATTACGGCATCACCGTCCCGCTGGAGTTGCTCGAACGGGCGCGAGCGATGCGGCTGATGTTCATGCTGTTCCTCGGCATCATCGCCGTGATTTCATTGTTGGTCGGCGGCATCGGCATCATGAACATCATGCTGGCGACCGTGACCGAACGGACGAAAGAGATCGGTATTCGCAGAGCACTCGGCGCGAAGCAGTCGGACATCACGCGCCAGTTCCTGAGAGAGACCGTCACGCTGTCGATGCTCGGTGGCACGGCGGGAGTCCTCGCGGGCTTGGCGTGTCGTCCGGCGATCAACCTCATGCGCTGGGGCATCGAACAATTGATGCCCCAAGCCGTCTCGACGCTCCCCGACATCATCCGCACGATGGAACCGACCGTCGTCAATTGGTCGGTGCCGCTCGCGTTCGGCATCTCGGTGTTGGTGGGAGTCGTCTTCGGCCTCTACCCGGCGATCCAAGCGGCAAGGCTCGACCCGATCGACGCGTTGCGGAACGAGTGAACGGTTCGCGGTTGAGACCGTCGTACTGCTGGTCCTCATTTTTTGTCGCCCTACGCGCATTTCGGTTTCTGAAAGTAGCCTTCATCGCTCCGCGTGAAGGAAGCCGAGCGCGAGTTCGGCTTCCTGGTTGAAACGGCGGTCTTCTTGCAGTCGGCTTTCTTCACGCGGAGCGATGAAGGCTACTTTGGCTGCGGCTACGCCGCGTCGTTTAACCGTGTGGGCAACGTCCCGCGCGTCGATGGTGAGACAGGCTCTAACGTCGCTTTCGCGTGGGGTGTTTCCCACACGTTTATTGGTCCTCAGATTGCCATTCGCGCGAAGGCCAAAGTGAGCGGCATGGCGCTAGCCGCCGGTCGTGCGGAAATACCGGCGGCTAGCGCCGTGCCGCTCACGACTGCATCAACTCCTCGCGCGAGTATCAATCTGAGGATCAATAAACACTCCCCATTGGAGCCGTGCAAGTTTAGTCCCTCCGTCCGAAGCCCTCATTGACGGTCCCGGATGCCTCGACCACAATCGCTCGCGTTGGTGCTGGATCGTTCACTGCTTGCCTTCAAACGAGGAGTCATCTCATGCGTCTCATCGCGTCCTGTTCGCTGGCTTTTGTGTTGGCTGCTGCTGCTGCGTCGGTGCAAGCCGCTCAGATATCGGGTGAGTACCTCGAGGCTCGGACCTGCGATGTCTACACCGGCCCTTGTTTCGCCAATGCCGAGATGGACCTCGCCGGGAAAGAGGCGGTCATGGCGTGGAAGGTCGATGAGGGGGGCTGGAACGGCGTTGCACTCGAAGGACTCGGCGTGGCGATCGTCGTGATCTCGGAAAAGACGATGGGAGCGAGCGAGTTCTTCCACATGCATGCGGGCAAAATGGCGTCGATCATTTTGGTCGATGACCGTGCGACGAAGGCTCAGCACGACGCACTCGTCGCGTTCGCGAAGCACACGGCGAAGGAGTTCACGGCCGACGTGAAGAAGATCGTCAAAGCTCCCATCAAGCTGGAGAACGACCATCTCTCGGGCAAGGGAACATTCAGCGCGGGCGACGTGGCGAAGATCGAAACACGCGGCCTCAAGAAAGGGGACTGCGTCTGCTCGAACGAGGCGATCTTCTATCAACCCCTCACCAAAGTCAGCGACATCAGCCCGGCCTACTCGAACACACTCAGCTACACCGGCAAGGATTTTGACCGGACGTGGACAACTCACGGCCAACGCAACGCGTTCCTCGCGACGTTCCGGCGATAAGGCTTTGTCTTCAAAGTAGCCATCATCGCTCCGCGTGATGAGCCTTGAGGTGAAGACGCTCGATCCTGACTCGGGCTGAGTGTGCGAACTTTGGCATGAGGTGTCCGGGTTGGAGCAATCGAGCGTCCTGCGTGAAAGGCTCATCACGCGGAGCGATGATGACTACTTTTCCGGAGCGTTCAGAGAGCGTTCCTCAGGTTCGGCGCGCCCTGCATGACTTCTCAATTTCAAACACATTGCTTTGGAGGGACATTGATGAATCGTTGGACTTTAACTGTCGCTTCGTATTTTGCCGTGCTGGCCGCCTCATTCGCTGCAGCCGATGACGGAAAGCTCACTGTCGTTGAGAAGTCCCCCGCAGGGGTTGCCGAGAAGATGGTGGCGGCTTTGAATTCGAAGGGCCAGCAGATCGAGGCGGGCGGGTCGGTGATCGGCTCGGTCTGGCTGGTCAAGCAGTTGGATGCGAAAGCTGACTTCAAGCCGTCGTTGGCGGTGAAGTACCCGCTCACGCCGGGGCAGTTGGTCGGAGTGATTGAGGTCGTGAAGAAGTCCGAGTTCACCGACTTCCGTGGCCAAGATGTCGCTGCGGGCGTTTACACGCTCCGTTACGGACAACAACCCGTGGACGGCAATCACGTCGGGACGAGCGATCTCGCCGACTTCTTGCTGGCGATCCCCGCCAAGTTGGATACCGATCCGGCGCTGCTCAAGATGTCCGAGGCGATGCACAAGCTGAGTGCGAAAACGGCTGGCTCGAACCATCCCGCCATCTTCTCACTGCTGCCGCCGAAGGCCGATGAGAAGACTCCCACGCTGACACACGACACCGGCAAGCACTTCTGGATTCTGAGCCTCATCGCCGACGGTAAAGCGGGCGACGCCGCGATCAAGGTTCCGCTGCGAGTGGTGATCGTGGGTGTGTCTGAGGGGTGAGATCGTCTAATGCATTGCCAACTTGCCTGCCTTCAACCCTTAGTTTGATCCTGCACTTAATCGACGCTTGAGAGAGTGAGGCTGAGATCGACACCGAGTTCTGCTAAGTCGCGCAGCTCGCGGTTCGACAACTGGAGAAACTCGCTGCCTGCCGCGAAGCAATTCAACTCAATGCAGCAGCCCAGCTCTAGCAGTTCGTGGATTGCATCACATCGTTCGCGAAGTTCCGACAGCCAATATCGTATTTGGTCATCAAGCGAACGATCCGTCTCGACCTCAGGAAGGAACCGCTTCCAGCCGCCCCACTCATGGACACTCTTGAAGTGGAGGACTTTGCCATCAGGTCGTGTGTAAGACTGTCGTTCACCTCTAATCCAAGACCTGTCCGCAGCCATCGACAGAGTTCTCGTCACCGTTTCCGGATCAAGGTCTTCACCGGTGACGATGAGCGTGACCGAGCAACAGTGTTCGGCAGTGTCATTATTCTTCATGAGACGGATGTGCCTGACTACGAGTACATCTTCGCCACGTAGTCGCCGTAGCCGTTGAACTTCACTGTGGTGTGGCGTTCTCGGGTGCCGAGCATCCATTCGCTGGACTGGCTCCAGCGGGGGTGAGCGACTTCGGGTTCGACGTTGGCTTCGAAGCCGTACTCGCGCGGGTTGACAATGTTCCAGAACGTGCCGGGTTTCTTGCCCGTGAGCGTGATGCGGACGATCGACTTGCTGCTCTTGAAGCCGTACTTCCACGGCAGGACCAAGCGAATCGGGGCACCGTGCTGTTTTGGCAGCGGTTCGCCGTAGATGCCGGTTGCGAGGAAGGCCAGTTCGTTCGTGGCTTCGGCCAGCGTGAGGCCCTCTGAGTACGGCCACGGGAAGGAACTGTCGGCCATGCCGGGGGCTTCGGTCGGTCGCTCGAACGAGTCGAACTTGACGAACTTGGCCTCGGAGGTTGGCTCGACCATTTCGATCAGCTTCGCCAGCGGGAAGCCGGTCCACGGGACGCACATCGCCCACGTCTCGACGCAGCGATGGCGATAGGCGCGTTCTTCGAGATCGAACTTGGCGTGCAGGTCGTCGAGACTGAAGGTCATCGGTTTGGCACAGAGTCCATCAACCGTGACCTCCCACGGCGTCGGCTTGAAGTCCTCGACGAACAGGTACGTCTGCTTGCTCGTCGAGAACTCGTAGAAGTTCGTGTAGATCGCGGCGGCTTGCTGGTCGGTCTCGTCGCGCCCGTACTCGAACGCCGGGTTCCTCTTCGCTGGGTAGTGGCTTTGCGACGCCTTCGGGATCTCAACTTGAGCCGCTGCTTTCAGCTTTTGTTCGTCGGGTTTGTGTGGACCACAACCGGGAAGCGATCCGCCGAGGAGCAGCCCCGCCGCGCCGAGTCCTAGCGAACTGCGACCGAGTGACTCGAGGAACTCGCGCCGATGCAGGCCACGGTTGCGATAGAGGGTCTCGTCCGTCAGCTTGTGTAGGGACGGATCGAATGGTTTGCGGGAGATGAAGTTCATGGCGAAGCTCCTTCGTTGAAGCGAGGCGTTGGATTCGTGGCCATGAGGCCAGCGTGGGCGTTGGATTCGTACTACTAGTTTTAAAATTCTTGTTTTGTTGCGAGCATTTCCGGTCAGCGAACAGAAGAGGCGACCACGGATGTCACAGATCTCACGGATGAAGAGAAGAGGCAGATGAACAGTGGCATTCCGTTGATCTGCTTGATCCGTGTCATCTGTGAAATCCGTGGTTCTTCTTGCATTCGGTTGCGGCAGAGCCGCGCTAGTTAACCGCAGCCAAAGGCGAGCGCGTAGGTCGCTCTCAATCGCGCTCGCCTTTGGCTTGCGGTTAAACAAGATCGATGATGTTGAGCGGGGCGGAGTCTACTCGACGCCCTCCGGAGTCTGCCAGAAAGGTTTTCTCATGAGTGATCCTGCAAGATTGGAACGCGCGACGGAGTTGATGAGGTCCGCTTATGGAGTGATCGAGTTGCCCGAAGCCGATTCGACGTGGACGCTCTTCCTGCGCGTGCTGTTTGGCGTGGGAAGCGATCATCGTTCGAGTGACGCTTTGACCGAGCTCTTGAGGTCGTCGCCCATCGCGACTCCGCAGACGACGATGCAAACTGCGGCCGGTGCGTTGGTGGAAGTCCTCGCGCCGGTCCCGCGCGGGCCGCAGAAGGCGTCTCTCATCAGGAGCGTCGCCGCGTGGTGGATCGAACAGTTTGGCGAGGAACTCTCGCCCGAATGGTCTCGCGGCGCGACGTTCTATCGTGAGTCGTTGCGAGCGATCCGAGGACTCGGCCCCGCGACGGTCGATGAGCTGCTGCTGTTCGCCGCGCGACTGAAGGTCTTTCCTGTTGATCGCCCGACGCTGCGCATCGCAGTCCGTCACGGATGGCTCAGCCTGCCGATTGAAGACGATGACGCGCAGTCGTTCTTCGTGCGTGGGCTTGGCCAAGCAGAGATCGGTGGAACGGCACTCGACCCGCGCGAGTTCTCGCGCTTACTCGCTCAAGTCGGCGCGAGTCACTGCGGCCGCGAACCGAACTGCGAAGGCTGCCCGCTCCAGTCGATGCTGCCTCCCGGCGGGCCGCTGTCGCCGGAGAGCTGCTGAGCAATGAGGATCGGCACATCAATAACTGCCGCAAAATGTCCGTTGTCGGGTGCCACGGTCACGGAGTCTTCGACGTGGCTGTGTGACGATGGAACACGCTTTCTACCCTCACACGGCCACGTCGAAGACTCCGTGACCGTGGCACCCATGTTTTTGACCGTTATTGATGCGCCGCCCCTAAGCCCTCCGGCTCTTGGGCATCAGCCCGCGTTCAAAGAGCTAGGGGACTTACGCCGCCCCGCTCGGGAAGATTTCACTGCGGAGCTGCGCACTTGGTTGACCGAAGCGATCGCGCGAACCTGTGGCATTGACGGTGCGTTCATCGACACGTCGCGGCCGTTTGCCGATTTCGGACTCGACTCGCTTCGTTCCGTTGAACTCGCCAACGATCTCGAAGACTGGCTGCAACGGCGGGTCGAGCCGATTGTCTTTTGGAGCCATCCGACGATCGAGGCTTTGGCGGCACATCTCGCCAATGGGCACAATCCAAGCTGCGCGGAAATGGACGAGACATGCTCGCCGCGACCGACTCCAACGAGGACTCGTGACCAGAGGGATTCCACCAATCCGACGAACGATGCCATCGCGATCGTTGGGATCGGCTGTCGCTTTCCCGGTGGCGCGGACTCACCGGAAGCCTTCTGGGATCTGTTGCGCAACGGCGTCGATGCGGTTGGCGAAATCCCGAGTGACCGCTGGGACGCGGACCGGTTTTACGATGCGGACCCGAATGCGTCCGGCAAGATGTACACCCGGCACGGCGGCTTCGTCCGTGATGTGGACCTGTTTGATGCGGCCTTCTTTCGCATCACGCCGCGTGAGGCGATGGATGTCGATCCTCAGCAGCGAATGTTGTTGCAGGTCGCGTGGGAGTCGCTGGAGTACGCCGGCATTCCGGCCGCCTCATTGAACGGAAGCGACACGGGCGTCTTCATCGGACTCAGTTCCGATGACTACGCCACGTCGCGGCGCAATGGCAACGGCGATGGAGACGGCTTGGCCGTGATCAGCGCCCATCGCGCGATCGGCACCGCACGTAGCATCGCTGCGGGCCGGATCGCCTATGTGCTCGGACTGCACGGCCCGGTCGTGCAGCTCGACACCGCCTGCTCCTCGTCGCTGGTTGCCGTGTATCAGGCGTGTCAGTCATTACGTGAGGGCGAGTGCAACCTGGCACTGGCGGGCGGGGTGAATTTGATGCTCGCGCCCGCCACCACGGTCGCGCTCTGCAAGCTAACGGCGCTGGCCACTGACGGACGAACCAAGTCGTTCGACGCGGCAGCCGACGGGTATGTCCGTGGCGAAGGTTGCGGACTGGTCGTCCTGAAACGAATGGCGGACGCCGAGCGTGACGGAGACACGATCCTCGCCTGCATTCGCGGCGCGGCAGTGAATCATGACGGCGCAAGCAACGGCCTCACCGCGCCGAACGGAATCGCGCAGGAGCGGCTCATCCGCAAGGCGTTGCTGAAGGCGGGCATCGATCGCCTCGACGTGTCTTACGTCGAAGCCCACGGCACGGGGACGCCGCTGGGTGATCCAATTGAGTTGGAAGCACTCAACCGCGTCTACGGCGAGGGCCGCTCGTTATCGCAACCGCTCTACGTCGGTTCCGCCAAGACTAACATCGGACATCTCGAAGCGGCGGCTGGTATCGCGGGGTTGGTCAAAGTCGTGCTGATGCTGCAACACCAACAGATCGCGCCACATCTCCATTTTCAGACGCCGAACCCGCATCTGGACTGGAACGAGATGCCGATCAATGTGGCCACCCAGTCCATCCCGTGGCCCACCTCAAATCGGCGCAAACTGGCAGCGGTGAGTTCGTTCGGGTTCAGCGGCACCAACGCGCATGTCATCGTGGAGGCGGTGAAGAGTTCGAGAACAGTGAGCGCCGACATCCCGCAGACAGCGTCACCATTGCACATCCTTCCGATCTCGGCCGCGAATGAAGAATCGCTCCGGTCGCTGACGCTGAAATACGGCGAGCACATCGCCACACATCCCGAGCAGCGACTGGAAGACATCTGTTTTTCCGCCGCGACGGCGCGCGATCATTTCGCCTGTCGCTTGGCCGTGGTGGCGGACTCGCGCGACGGACTCTTGAACGAGTTGCGAGCCTGTTGCTCCAACGCGGCCCCGCATCAAAAACTGTCGGGGACCGTGTTGCACGGTAAATCGCGAACAGATCTGTCAACGGCCCCTGACAGCCTATTGAAAAACAATTTCCGGGAGGGCGAGGCTCCTGCCGAGCCGCGAGAAAC
>JAYTQJ010000240.1:0-4570 GCA_043746775.1 Schlesneria sp. | reverse complement strand
TCCGCCGCAGATGTCGGGGTGTCGCGTCGAGACCTACAAAACCGTCGGAGACACGAAGCTCAATTTGTTTGTTTTCAGCCCGGCGACTCCGAAGAACGTCCGGCGATCGTGTTCTTCTTCGGCGGAGGTTGGAAAAGCGGTACACCCCAGCAATTCGAGATGCAGTGCCGCGAGCTTTCCAAACGGGGGATGGTCGCGATCACGGCGGACTATCGCGTCGAAAGCCGCCACGGAGTGAAGCCGACGCAATGTTTGGCCGACGCTCGTTCCGCGATTCGCTGGGTGCGAGTACACGCGGATCAACTTGGCGTTGATCCGCAGCGGATTGCGGCCGGCGGCGGTTCAGCGGGCGGGCATCTGGCGGCCTGCACCGCGTTTATCTCAGAGTTCGACGAACCCGGTCAGGACAAAACCGTGAGCGCCGTTCCGAACGCGCTCGTGCTGTTCAACCCCGCGCTCGTGTTGGCTCCGATCGAAGGTTTTTCTTTGGCGGAGGGCTTCGGCACGCGCGTCCCCGAAGAGCGCATGGGAACGAAACCGGAAAACCTCTCGCCTGCTCATCACATCACGCGGAACGGGCCGCCCACGATCATCTTCCACGGTCGTGAAGACACCACCGTGCCGTTCGCATCGGCGGAAGCCTTTACCGCGAAGATGAAGTCGCTGGGCAATCGCTGCGAACTGCACGGCTTCGACCGCCAGAAACACGGCTTCTTCAACGGCGATGAGTTCAAGCAGAAGACACTGGCCGAAGCAGACAAATTCCTCGTCTCGCTCGGTTGGCTGAAGCCGGCGAAATAAGCAACGAGGCTCGTGCCACCCGAACCATCCATGTCGAATTGAAACAGACCGGCCGCATTGGCGTTCTGCGTCTTTACCTTGGAGAGACATCTTGAATCGTCGAGACAACATCCTGCGAATCACATCAGTCCTGTTGACCCTCGCTGCCACGCTGTTGACTTCACCTCTGATTCTGAATGCCGCCGATGTGCCGCGAGCAGTCTTGGATCTCGCGTTGGAACCGCCGGTCGTCAACACCAAGCCCGGCCCGGAGTACGACGATCGGGTTCGCACCGGGAACATGGTCATCGGCATTGAGCGGACTCCGAAGGGGCGGCTGTGGGCGTGTTGGGTCGGCAACGGTGACAATCCGAATGGCTTCTTCATGCTCGCGACGAGCGAGGACGGTGGAGCGACCTGGTCGAAGCCGCGCGTCGTGATTGATCCCACTGATCCGCCGAATGCTCCGCAGCGGCGGGCGCTCGTCGGCAATTTGTGGATGGACCCGCTGGGACGTTTGTGGTGCTTCTTCGATCAAAGCCTGGGCTACTTCGATGGCCGTAGCGGCGACTGGTACACGCGCTGTGATGATCCCGATGCCGCTGAGCCGACCTGGACCAAGCCGGTGCGCATCGCGGATGGCTGCACGCTCTGCAAGCCGACGGTGCTGAGCAATGGCGATTGGCTCTTGCCGGTGTCGCTGTGGCCTCGCGAGCGGATCAGCATCGGAACCAGCCCCGGGTTGCCGGCCGATTATCTGAAAGACGCTCATCGCGATCTCGATCCTCTGCGCATGGCGAACGTGTTTGCTTCGACCGATCGAGGTCAGACCTGGACGCGGCGCGGCGGCGTGGCTTTCCCGCAGTCGGAATTCGACGAGCATCAGATCGTCGAACGGAAGGACGGTCGTCTGTGGATGCTGGCTCGCACGAAGATTGGACTGACCGAATCTTACTCATCCGACCGCGGGGCGACGTGGACTGAGCCGCAACCTTCGTCGATCAAGAACTGCAGCGCGCGGTTTTTCATTCGTCGGTTGGCATCCGGGAATTTGCTGCTGGTGAAGAACGGGCCGATCGACGTGCGCCTTCCGCGACGCTCCAGCATGACCGCGTTTCTCTCGACCGATGACGGACAGACGTGGCCGCACCAAGTGCTGCTGGATGACCGAGCGTTGGTCTCGTACCCAGACGGCATTCAAGCGCCCGACGGCATGATCCACATTCTCTACGACTGGAACCGTCATACTGACGCTGAGATTCTGCTGGTGAAGTTCCGCGAAGAAGACGTGATCGCCGGGCGATTCGCGTCGCCGGGAGCCAAGCCGCGAATGCTCGTGAACAAGGCGTACTCACCGCACTTGCCGAAGGAGATTGTGCCCGATCCGAAGGGGACCGCTCAGGCCGTCGAAGACGCGAAGCAGGATTTTTCGAGCATCCCCTATGACGGTGTCTCGCCGAACAAGCTCGTGTGCGACACCACGCTGCGCGAACTGCCCGATGGTTCGTGGGCGTTGTTCCTGCTCGCCGGAGATGACTTCGAGCCGTCGCCGAAAAACTACATCGGTCTCACCCGCAGCACAGATCGTGGCAAGACGTGGACGCCGCTCGAACGAGTGGACATCGGCCTGCCGCGCGAAGGAAAGACGATGGGTCAAGGGCCGACGGAACTGCTGGTCCGCAGTCCTCGAAGCACGTTGTTCTTCAGCACGCACTCGCAGACGTGGGGCCGCGATTGGCGATCGTGGATGATTCACAGCGACGACAACTGCCGCTCATGGTCGCCACCGGAACCGGTGCCGGGACGACTCGCGAACTTCACGTTTCTCCGCAATCACATCGTCACACGCGACGGCCGCATCGTGATTCCGTTTCAGCATTACCTCGGCCCGCCCGAAGGCACACCTGCTCCGCCGCCGGAAGAAAAGCCGTGGCACGGAGCACTGCGTCACTACGTCAGCAACCCGCGCAACGGCGTCTTGATGAGCAGCGACGGCGGCCGTACCTGGACCGAGCATGGCGATGTCCGGCTAACTCCAGACGACCGCTATCACGGCTGGGCCGAGAACAACCTCGTCGAACTGGGTCGCAACCACATCGCCATGATCATCCGCGCGGATCGACTCGGCGGAGTCCTCTTCATCGCTCATTCCAAAGACGGCGGCCGCACCTGGCCCGAGTACGCCAGCGCGACGACAATTCCCAACCCCGGCAGCAAGGCGACGCTGTATTCGCTCGGCGACGACGCGGTCGCGCTGCTGCACAACCCCAACTCGAAACACCGCAGCCCGCTGGCTCTGTGGATCAGCTTCGACGGCATGAAGACGTGGCCCTACCAACGAGTTCTCCACAAAGAAAGCAGCGACGGCCCACAAGGCCGCATCAACTACCCCGACGGCTTCGTCAGCGCGGACAAGCAATGGCTGCACTTCGCCTTCGACGACAACCGCCACCGCGCCGTTCATTACAGCGCCAAACTCCCGCCACGAAAGTGACGCCTCGAACCGTTGGTGAAGTGGCCATCGTCACCTCCGAACGCGGCGTCAACACACGCTTCTTTCTGCGCAAACTCAAGTCCGGTGTACTGCTGCTCGTGGTGAACGACAAACCGCGCCGGCGCACCCACATGACCGCGATGCTCTCCGAAGACGGCGGGAAAACCTAGCCCTACAAGTTGCTGCTCGATGAGCGCAGCTGCGAGAGCTATTCGGACGGCACCGAAGGCTTGAACGGGTTTCTTTATATCACCTACGACCGAAGCCGCTATGAGAAGGACGGGCAGGAAATCCTCTTCGCCAAAATCACCGAAGCGGACATCAAAGCGGGCCAGTTCGTGAGCGAAGGCAGCCAACTGCGGCAACTGATCAACCGGCTCGCCGACATCGGCGGCGGAGTCCGCATGACGCGCGAACCGCAAACGATCGAGGCCGAATTCGAGAAGAGTAAAAACGCCCGGCCGAAGTAACGCAGCCCCTTCAGTACAATAGTCAAAGTCCGGACAGGACCGGTGCTGAAGTTCAGCAAGCAGATCGGAAAGTGTCCGCGTGCCGTCGGCTGGCTTCATAGTCACGCCAGGTCATTGCATCTCTGCGCAGGTCACGACCCAATTTCATTCTTGCAAAACCGGCACTGGAGAATGTCGCCGTCGGTCAGGCCGCCCCTCCGCTCGAACGATTTTATTAACCCGGCCCGACAGGATCAGACGAGGATATGGTCGCTGCCGATTCTTCAGGAACATCACGCATCGGTGGCAGATGACCACGCTCCTTGTAAGAACGGGACTTGTTGAAATCATCGATCCAATGCCCCACGATGTGGTCCAAGTGCTGGCAACCTAACCCGAATCAAACTCGGCTCAACGTTCCCGTGGACCCGGCGAAGGAGTCGGTTTCGACGCCCAGTCTTTGCAGGATCGTGACGAAGAGTTTTGCGAGAGGCAGCTCTTCGACTTGCTGCTTACTTTGCCATCCGGCATCGGTGTCGATGCCCGCGCCAGCCTGGTTGTCTTCGTTCCCTTTGCCGAACTTGAGATATCGGCCGTTGGTGAAGCCGAGGTTCTTACCGCCGGCGGAAATGATCGGATAGTTGCGTGACAAGTGAAAACTGCTGGTAGCGGAGCCGTGCATGGCAAGCGTGTTGTCCAGCAGATTGCCTTTGCCGGTTGGCTCTGGGGTGTCCTTCAGTCTCTGCGCGAAACGACCGAATTCTTCGGCTTGATAGCGATTGTAGGTGCCAAGGTTCTTCCAACCGCCGGGCTTCTTGACTTCATGAGTCAGGCCATGAGCACCACC
>JAYTQJ010000239.1:0-4577 GCA_043746775.1 Schlesneria sp. | reverse complement strand
CCTTACGGCACACGGCTCGCCTCGAACATCGCATTCTCGGCCGTGCGAGGTAAAAGTAAGACGGGCAAGAGTGCCCGTCCTACGAGCTACAACTGGTTGAGGAACTGCGAGAATCCGTTGTCTTCGTCGTCTTTGTTTTCGGCGACAGGCTCACTCGAAGTTGGTGGCGCGAATGACAGCGTTGGTGCGTTCGAGTCCGTTACAACCGGCTCCTCAAACCCGAAACTCAAGTCCAATGATCCCTGCTCGGGGACATCGACGACATCGCCACTTTGCTCCATCGTTGGCAGGAAGACGCCGGGAGCAATGGAGACGGGCGAGGACGATTTTGGTGCGGGACTGCTCTTGGCCGCGCGTCCAAACATCGAAAACAGCGACTTCACCCCCCCCTTCTTTCCGCCGGTCGATACGGGCGATGATGACTCGCCTGCCGACGGTTCGGCGTCATTCGTGGACGAAGCACCGAAGTCAAAGAGTGGGGCCTCGCTGGCCGCTGCCTCTTCGTCGGGAGAGGCGAACCCGGAAAACAACATCTCGGTCGGCACCGCTTCCGGAGCGGCGGAAGGAAACTCGACGGCGGCGTCAACGGGCACGGATGCCGTGGCAACAGCAACTGGGACTGCGGTTGCCACGACCGCAACCGCCACAACGGGCTGGCCAACAACCGGTGCCATCACCGGAGCGGCAACAACGGGACGCGCCACAGGCTTGGCCACCTTCGGGGCCACCACGGGACGTGCTTTTGGCGGGAGGGCCACAGGAGGAGCCGATGGCGGACTCGGAGGAGCTTGCGGAAAGACTGCTTGGGGAACGATCAACTCGGTGGAAGACGTATCGTTCGCGGTGGGCGGCGAGGTTCGAGACAACACCATTGTCAGACTGGTTGAGGCGACGTAATCGACTTGAAACTCAGCCGGTCCCACGACGAGTGTGGCTCCCGGCGCGATGGAGGTCGGTTGATGAGGCGGCAACATTTTGCCATCGACCATCGTCCCGTTGGCACTCCCCAAGTCTTCCACGTAGACCGTGTCGTCGCCCAACGTGATGCGACAGTGGGCGCGGCTGACTTGGCTGGATGCAATCTTCAAATTGCACTCGGTGCTGCGACCGATCAGCGTGACGGGAAGCAGTTTGACCTGCTTGACGTTGGCCTTGTCGTGAAGAACCTTCAATCGGGCCTGCATGACGGACTCATTTTCGTGCGGTAGCGAAGGGGTCAAGAATCGAAGTACGCGGTGGGATCATAGCGTTGGGCGGGCGAGCCACTCAAACCAAGGTGTCAGACGCACGGGGGAATTTCAGATCGAGGTCGAGTGACGAACCACTGCGTTTTTGCGGCCCTGTCAACGAAACCAGCCCGGTTCGCACACGAACCGGGCTGGAGGGATTCAAACACGTCGGGGGTGTCAGGCTGCGGCCGAACCATCGAGTGGTACCAACCGCATCTCGCCGCGAACGACTTCCGGAGTGAGAACGTATTTCTGACCGGGCGACAAGTCCGGCAGATCGTACATCACTTCAAACATCGACTCTTCAACGACCGACCTCAGCCCACGGGCACCGGTGTCCTTCGACTTCGCGATCCGGGCGATCTCACGCAGCGATTCCGGAGTGAACTCCAGTTCCGCGTTCTCCATCTGGAAGAACTTTTGATACTGCTTGACCAGCGAGTTCTTTGGCTCGATGAGAATCCTCGCGAGGTCATCCTCTTCCAGCGGCGACAGGGCACTGACCACCGGCAGACGCCCGACCAGTTCGGGGATCATCCCGTACTCGATCACGTCGTCGGTGCAGGCTTGGCCGAGCAACTTGCCAGCACGAGCTTTCAGCGGATCTTCGACCTCAGCTGCACCGAAGCCGATCGTCCGCTTGCCCATTCGCTTGGCGATGATGTCTTCCAGCCCGACGAACGTTCCGCCGCAGATGAACAGGATGTTGGTCGTATCGAGCTGAATGTACTGCTGCTCGGGATGCTTGCGTCCCCCTTGAGGTGGGACGTTGGCGACCGTTCCTTCGAGCATCTTCAGCAGCGCCTGTTGCACGCCCTCACCCGACACGTCGCGAGTGATCGAGACGTTTTGCGAGGTCTTGCCGATCTTGTCGATCTCGTCGATGAAGATGATCCCGCGTTGAGCCGCTTCGACATCGAAGTCGGCCGCGTGGAGCAGCTTGAGCAGCAGGTTCTCGACATCCTCACCGACGTAGCCCGCTTCGGTCAGCGTCGTGGCGTCACCGATGGCGAACGGCACTTGCAGCAGGCGAGCCATCGTTCGCGCCATCAGCGTCTTGCCCGAGCCGGTTGGCCCGATGAGCAGGATGTTCGACTTCTCGATCTCGACTTCGTTGTCGACATCGGCCGTCGCCATCAGTCGCTTGTAGTGGTTGTGAACCGCGACCGAGAGGATCTTCTTCGTGCGATCCTGACCGATCACGTACTGGTTCAGATGCTCTGTGATCTCACGCGGACTGGGGACGCGGTTGAACAGCTTGGTGGAAGTCCCGCGCCGTTTCCGTTCCTGATCCAGAATGCTTTGGCACAGCTCGATGCATTCTCCGCAGATGTAGACCTCATCGGGGCCTTCCACGAGCGGACCGACTTCGCGGTAGCTCTTGCGACAGAATGAACAGTTGGCGTTTTTCTTGCCTGTCGCGCCGCGTTTGCCGGCGGACATAAAATCGCGTCCCGAAGTCATTAGCTTTCCTTCAACGCTGCCGAGGGGGTTTCGTCGGTGAGTAACTCGATGATGAAAGCAAGCGGCGCGTCCCTGGCCCTGCCATGATCCTTCAGCGACGTTCGTTCAGACCCATCCTCGAGCCTGCATGTCGATCGTCTTGTCGTGGCCTGTCTTCCCGATGTCTCGTCTTCTTGATCTCTGATCCACTCGTCGTTCGTCAGTGCTCAATCCAATTCCGTCTGATCTGACTCTGCTCGATCCGATCCTGCTTGATCCAATCCTGTGCGATCCGTCAGGTCTTCTGTTTCCGACTCCATCGTCGGCGATTTCTCCCTCGTACTTGACTCGCCCACCGTGGTGTTGCGTGGCCCCACCATTTGGCCGCTCGGCGAGGCCCTTCCGGCAGATTTCGCCGCTGTGGAAGGTCGCCGTTCCGACCGCGTTTGCGAGGCATGACCGGCCACCAACTGGCTCTTAATCAATCGGTACTCGTCCTCGGATATCCCACCCTGCCGATGCAAATCTCGGAACTGTGTGAGCATTTCCAAGTGGTCGTCCGCACGACCGTCATCTTCGCGAAACCATGCTCGCAGCCGGAAGAGGAACCACACGCCGATGCTGCCGACCAGCACCACCAACCCCCACTGCCACGGTGCGAGACTCCCGCCGAGCTGTCTCACCTTTTCCCAATTCACTTCCACCGCCAGCATGACCAACGTCCTTTGCCAAGATGCGTCTCGTCACCGCAGACCGTTGCGATGTCGAGGGGCCGCATTATGGCAGTTGACCTGTGCCGAGCAAGCTGTGTCGTCGTCAACGTTGCTCAGGCAAAGCAGCATCCGTGCCAAGGCGTTATTTACAGAACGCCACTGATGGACTCAGGCGAATTCGCGGGAATGTCATGGCGAAGCGAACTTCGAACGGTGTTGATCTTCAAGTTCGCTCCAACGTGGGACGCACCGCGATTGCAGGAATCGCACGTCTGCCTTGTAGGGATTACAGGTCGAAGCCGCGCGCGGCTCCTCGCGGTCCTGCGTGAGCCAGCTCCTCACGCGCGATTGCCCGTCCCGCAGGGCCTTCCTAGAATCGCCCCGCTTTCTACACTTTCGGAAGCCGTGCGAGACTCAACTCGCCCTGCCAAGACGATGTTCTTCGTTCACACCTCGCTGCTCGATCACGAACGGACCAATGCCATGAACTTTGACCAGAGGCTCGAACGCGCGATCGAACGCGGACAGCAACAACGTTCCGTTCAAGCGCGCGAGCGGGCTGAGCGAGCCATGACGGAAGATGAGTGTAAGAACCTGCACTCCAAAGCGCGACTCGAACTGTCGGAAGCGATTGAAGTCTGCCTGCGAAAACTCGTCGTCCACTTTGCCGGTTTCGACTTCCAGTCGATCGTCGGAGCGGACGGTTGGGGCGCGAAGATTTCACGCGATGACCTCGCACCCGGCGACGGCAAGCCGCTCAACAAGTACTACAGTCGGCTAGAGATGGTCATTCGCCCGTACTCGGCCAGCCGGATCGTGGAGTTGATCGCGCGCGGCACGATCCGCAACAAAGAGGTTCTCAGCCGCACGCACTACCAACAACTGGCTCAACTCGACTTGGACGGATTCCGCGACTTGATCGATCAGTGGATTCTTGAGTACGCCGAGAAGTTCTCGGCCCGCGTTTGACCTAACTTACTGGAGCCTGACGCGCAAGCGAAGAACGCTTGGGGCTGGCGCATCAATGTGTGTCGTCTTTCGCTCCGCGAAAGAACGTTCTTTCGCGGAGAGGCTGTGAATTTATTAAACCCCGATTGTACAGGGGGGCGGAGTGCGCTAAAACTCCCGCATGAATACTCAAAACTCTTCTAAAACTGCTCGGGTATCTCGGCCACAGCGTACGCAAGTCGAG
>JAYTQJ010000238.1:0-10684 GCA_043746775.1 Schlesneria sp. | reverse complement strand
CGTAGCTGAATTCGTAAGAATTCAGCCGGCTTTGACGATCGTCTGAAGTCTTACGACTTCAGCTACATCCCAAAGTGAGTGCCATTGGGCGTCAGCCCCCTAGCTCTTGGGCGTAAGCCCGCTCGTGAAGAACCAGGGGGCTGACGCCACCCCGCTCAGATGCTCATCAATGACCGCTCGTCTTATCAATTCTCTTCTGCTTCTCAGGCGGATCACTGCCAGCGTCGCCCGCATCAATGATGTTCGTCACTGGCCCCGGCGATGGCGTGCGGATCGTGGCCTTCGGCTTGGTTGTACATCATCCATGTGGTGACGCCGACAAACAGCACCAGCGAGATGCAGAAGATGATGGCCAGCATGATGCCGACGTGTTCGCCAGCGGATCGATCCGCAGCACTGAACTCGATCAGTTCGGACTTCTCAAACCGCAGACCGTCCAACACGGCGACCGGGACAGCGGCGGCATGATCGTGGGCAGCGGCATCGTGAGCGGAATGAGCGGTGTCGGCGTGCGCGGTCATGGGTCAAGGCTCTCTACTCGGCCACCGTCACTTCGCACATTGTTACGTTGAAGTGCGGAGACCGTTCCAAACGAATTACCCCGCGACAGCCAGCCCGGCGCGAGCGGGCACATTCTGATTGCGACTCCACTTTCTGTCGAGCCTGATCGACGAGATTGCCACGTTCGGGAATGCCTGCGGACCCCTTGTCCGGATGTGGTCCGGGGTAGGTTCTATTTTGAAACCCCACCCCGTTTGTCGGGGTGGTTCACGGGTCTATGCGCTACTTCAAATTCTCGGTGACACAGAAGTAGTGCAAAGCCCCAATTCCACCGGGGCAAGCCCGGTGGGGTGAGTTTCCAAACAAAGCCTCGGTTCGCATCACGCCGCATCAGCCCGCCCGGCGGCGATGAGCGTCTCCAACTCATCCGCGATCTCACCATTTAGTGCCGCTTCCAGCTCGATCAAACAGTCGGCGGCGTAAGAACCGTCCAGCAAGCGATGGTCGTACGAAAGAGTCAAGCGGCAGCAGCCTGTTTCGTCGAGCGGCCCGAACGTCAGGTTGCTCGTCAGGAAGGCGGGCGGGTCTTGAATCTCGACCCCTTTCGACGCCAGTGTCGTCAGAAAAAACGTGCCGACTCGTTTGGCTCGCCTGCTTCCCGCGATGTTCAGCGTCCACCACCAGATGCACCGACGCAGCAACTGTGGCAGTCCGCTGAGTTGCCATTGAAACGGAAAGATCGTCTCGACCGGCTCGGTCTGGTACTTGTTCAAGCTCAGTTGCATCTCGACCAACGCGCGAGACTCCGGCCGCAAGAACCTGGACCAAAGCACCCACGGCTCGCCCCGATGCTCGCGATGTGTGGCGAGCATCCCCACGCTGTGAGGATGTTCGAGAACATGCGGCCACGGCCACGCGACATAAGCCTGGCGCAGCACGCTCCGCCGCGACGCCACGATCGCGAACGCCTTGATGAACAGCAGCGACCACGACACGCGCACGGGCAACCGCGACCGTATCTCGGCCACGCGAGACAGATCGCACCGCCGGTCATGAGCACACGTCGGCACCTGCCGGTTGTAATGCAATACGTCGATCGTGAGCCGCCGACTCCGCGACAACCTCAACCGACGAGTCCGTTCCAATTTCGACATCCGTGCCCCACCTTGAAGTCCACCGCATGAATACCGCTTTGAGCGAGTCCGTTTCTATCAGGGAGCCAGAATCACCGGAAGATCGCTGCCCGTTGCGACAGAGCCAATGCCTTTGTCAATTTGGGGTGCCACGGTCACGGAGCTTCGACGTGGCCGTGTGAAGAGGTGAAGGCGAATTCACAATTGCACGGCCACGTCGAAACTCCGTTACCGTGGCACCCAACATCGCAAATTGAACAAGGAGATTGCCCTGGCCGTTGCGAGTGTGCTGGTTGTCCCCTCATTCGGCCAGACGTATTCTGGCCGCGTGCCGTCCCGATTGGGAACACTGCTCGTCACGAGGTGCCTTATGAGTTGGATTCAATCGTTGATGTTGTCGATCCTGCCGCGAAACTGGGGCGAGTCGATGGAGGCTGAGTCGCTCAGTTGGTTCATACAGTGTCCGTGCGGGCACGAAGAATCAGTTTGGGACCGAGGCGGCATCCGCTGGAAGGCGTCTGGCGAACCGAAACGACTCTGTGCCTGCCGAGCCTGCCGCCAACGAACGTGGCACCGGATCTACTTCAAACACGAGACAACTGAACCGCAAATCGTGGAGACACCATGAAGTCGATTCGCATTAGGCTGCCAGCCCGTCACGCACGCTCGTTTAACCGCGTGGGCAACGCCCCGCGCGTCGAGCGGTGTGGAGAGTCGGTTCGCTCATCGACGCGCGGGGCATTGCCCACGCGGTTAAACGAAGCCGTTTTGGTTCGAGGATTCGTCGCCACGTTCGTGATGCTCTGTTTTGCCGTCAACGCCTTCGCGCAAACCAGTCCATCGTTTGAACGCGATGTCGCGCCGATCCTCGTTAAGCGGTGTCTCGAATGTCACGGCGAACGGGAACCGTCCGGCAAGCTCGCACTGAATACACGCGACTCAGCATGGAAGGGCGGCGAGAGTGGCCCGGCCCTCGTTCCGGGAGATGTTGAGAAGAGCTTGCTGCTCGCGCGAGTCACCTCAGGCGAGATGCCCCCCGCGAAACGTGGCCACTCGCAAAAGCTGTCCGATGCCGAGATCAACACGCTCCGCGACTGGATTGCCTCGGGTGCCAAGTGGCCCGACGGCCGCAAGCTCGACCTGTTTGAATCGACCACCGATGTCCGAGCCGGTCGCGACTGGTGGTCGCTGCAACCGGTGAATAAGAGTCGAGTGCCGCCTCTTCCTCCCTCCCCTCGGCGGGGAGGGTTGGGGAGGGGGGACGATGCGCGCGCGACTCCCGTCACCGGAGGCCAGCCGTCAGAAACTCGAACGGAATTGGCAAGCTCAGCGACTCAGCAGGCCCCCCTCCCCGGCCCTCCCCGCCGAGGGGAGGGAGAAAGAAAGGGAACCCTCGACCATCAACCCGTCCGCTCGCCCCTCGACGCCTTCATCGTCACAAAGCTCGCCGCGCACAACATGGAACCGGCCCCGTCGGCCGATCGCGCGACGCTCATCAAGCGATTGTCGTTCGATCTGCTCGGGCTACCGCCGTCGTTTGAAGACGTGGAGGCGTTCGTCAACGATCCGACCCCCGACGCTTACGAGCGGCTGGTGGATCGGCTGCTCGCATCGCCGCATTTTGGTGAGCGGTGGGCACGGCACTGGCTCGATCTCGTCCGCTATGCCGACACGTCCGGTTACGAACGCGACCAAGAAAAGCCCGGCGCGTGGAAGTACCGTGACTGGGTCGTGCGCGCGATCAACGAGGACCTGCCGTACTCGCGGTTCATCATCGAGCAACTGGCCGGTGACGAACTGCCCGACCGAGACGAACAGTCTCTCATCGCGACCGGCTTCCTGCGACTCGGCACTTGGAACGACGAACCGAACGACGCCGAGGAGTACAAGTACGACCGGCTCGAAGATCTCGTCGGGACCACATCAACGGCGTTCCTTGGATACACGGTGAAGTGCGCGCGATGCCACGATCACAAATTCGATCCGATCCAGCAGGCCGACTACTACCGCATGGCCGCCGCCTTCTGGCCGGGAGCAATTGAGCAGCGCGGCCGCGAGTTCCTCGGAGGCCCCTCGCGAGAAGAACTCGACGCCGCGCTCGGCCTGCCGCCGTCCGCAGTCTCACCGTCAAACAAACCGTTGATGCCCGACATCCTCGCCTGGACCGACATCCGCCCTGCCCCACCGATTCACCTGCTGAAAAAGGGCGAGCCCAAACATCCCGGCGCGGTTGTCGAACCGGCGGCAATGTCGTTCGTCTCTTTTCCTGTCCCCTCGCCCCCGTCTTCGGGGGAGAGGGCTAGGGTGAGGGGGCCGAGTGATGGCAACGCCTCCCCACTTCATTCCGACTCCACTCTTTCTCCCTCCCCTCGGCGGGGAGGGTTGGAGAGGGGTGACGATGAAGTGAACGCTCAACCACACTCAGCAAACATCACAAAGAGAAGCCCCCTCACCCTAACCCTCTCCCCCGAAGACGGGGGCGAGGGGACAAGGCAAAGCCCTCCGCCGTTAGCTTCCCACCGACGCACGGCCCTCGCCCACTGGATCGCCCACCCCGACAACCCGCTCACGCCGCGAGTCCTCGTCAACCGACTCTGGACGCACCACTTCGGCGCGGGCCTCGTGAGGTCTCCCGACAACTTCGGCTTCACCGGCGACAAGCCGACGCATCCGGAGTTGTTGGACTGGCTCAGCGCGGAACTCGGAACGGGGAATGCGGAGCGAAAGACAGCAGCAAGCGAAGTCTCTTCTGCTCCGCGCTCCGAGTTCCGCGCTCCACACTCCCTTAAACGCCTCCACCGCCTGCTCGTCACCAGCGCGACCTACCGTCAGTCGTCGCTGCATCCGAAGCAGGACGAGTACCTGTCGCGCGACGCGGCCAACCATCTCTGGTGGCATGCCGAGCGCCGCCGCCTCGATGCCGAGTCGCTCCGTGACCGGATGCTGTTCGTGGGAGAGAGCCTTGATCCGCGCCTGGGCGGACCTGGGTTCAAGGTCACGATTCAGGCGGAGGCTCTCGAAGGATTGTCTCGCAAGGGAGCCGCATGGAGTCCCTCGCCAGCACATGAGCAACTGAGACGGTCGCTTTACTCATTCACTGCGCGCAGCCTGCTGCCTCCGCTGATGACGACCTTCGATTTCGGAGACACCACGCTGCCGTGCGGCCAGCGCCCGGTCTCGACCGTCGCGCCACAGGCCCTCGCGCTGCTGAACAATGCCTTCTCGCATGAACGAAGCACGGCACTGGCCCAACGAGTGATGAGTGAAGTGGCGTCTCTTTCCAGTCCCCTCGCCCCACGTCTTCGGGGGGAGAGGGCTAGGGTGAGGGGGGCGAGTGGTGAACCGGCGTCCCAACAGGAACCAACCTCTTCTTCCACCCCTCAACCTTCACCCCTCGACCATCAACCCAAGAAAGCCCCCCTCACCCTAACCCTCTCCCCCGAAGACGGGGGCGAGGGGACCGGAAAAACAGGCGACGCCGTTGTCCGTCTCGCGTGGCGAATGGCCTTGGGGCGTGAGCCTTCGCCGAGCGAGTTGGCTGCGGGGCGCGAGCACCTCGTGGCGCAGCGGCGACGATTCTCGAACGAACTCAAACCGAAGCGTGGTGTGGCTGGGGTCGAGTCTTCGAGCCCCCAGCAGGTCACGCCGCGCACAACTGGGGGCGGCGAAGACGCCGACCCCAGCCACACACTGAGCGTCCGCGACGGCCTCGTCCTGCATCTGCAAGCCAACTCGGGCGTGAAGTCGGATGCCGAAGGCCGAGTCCTCGCGTGGACCGATCAGTCGGGCGGGCAGCATTCAGCGTCACAGAGCGAACCCGCGCGAAGGCCGCTCTTGGTGAAGGAGGCCGCGAACGGCCGCCCTGCCCTGCGGTTTGATGGGCAACGTGGATTCATGAATCTCAACGGGCAAGTGCTCACGTCGCAGTCGTTCGCGATCTTCGCGGTCGTCACCGATCGAGCGACCACGAACTCGCATCGTGAGATCTTTTCCAACTGGAACGGCGCGGCAGGCAATTCGGGGACTAGCCTGTTTCTCGGCATGACGGGCGAGGACACGGTGAGGCTTAGTGACGACTTCTCGGGCGTCGGTCATGTGGCTCGCCGCGCCGAGCCGTTTCTGTTGTCGGGCATCAACGGTCCGGGTGGAGCGACCGTCCATCAGAACGATCTCGCGCTGGCGTCGAAGGGTAGTCCGCTCGGCCCGCGCAATCTGGCCACGGCCTACGTCATCGGTCAGCAGGGGAACATCGACGGCGAGTACTGGCACGGCGACCTGTTTGAACTGCTCGTCTACAACCGCGACCTCTCCGAACGAGACCGCCTCGCCGTCCAACGGCATCTGTCCGAGAAGTACCACCTCCCCCGCAGCAACACGTCGCACGATCCCGACTTCCTGGCCCTGGCCTCGCTCTGCCATGTGTTGCTGAACACGAACGAGTTCGCGTATGTGGATTGAACCATGACCGAGCACCGCACTGACCCCAAAGCCGTCTATCGTGATCGTCGTCTCGGTGTTGATGACGTTGTGACACTCTTTGATGATCGAGTCGAAGTTCGATGGAAACGGCTGACTCAATCCGGGCAAACAACGGTTCCGCTGAACATCTTGTCGCCCTGCTTCACTCGAACCAGCGGGAACAACCGAGACTATTTCGGCGTTTTTCTGGTCGGAGTCGGTTGTGTCGTGGCTGCGATTGCAACAGCTCTTTCGTTGCCTCCACGCTATGCCGATCTCATCACCATCGCTTCGGGCGTTTGTGGCTGCGTTTTCATTGGTTACCTCATGTATTCGCTGATTTACCAGGAAACGCAATTCATGTTCGTCAACATGTCTCACAGCGCCGCGATGATCGTACTGAACGCTCGACCTCGTGATGTCAATGCGGCGGCGGCGTTCGTCGATGTATTGGCATCGAAGATTCGACTGGCCCAGCAACTGAATGCGTCCGAGGATCGAGATGACGGACTTGAAACAGGAAAGCTCCCAACATGACCAACCAATTCCCCTGCCGTCAGACCCGTCGTGAGTTCGTGTGGGAGATGGGAGCCGGGTTCACCGGCCTCGCGCTGACATCGTTGTTGTCTCGCGAGGGCTTCTTTGAGCGGATCGGCTTCGGGGCCGAGCGGCAAGCGGCGGCGAATCCGCTCGCGGCGAAGGCGGCTCATGCGTTTGGGCGCGCCAAGAGTGTGATCTTTCTGATGATGAACGGCGCGCCGAGTCAGGTCGATACGTTCGACTACAAGCCCGAGCTGCAACGGCTCGCCGGGCAGCCGCTCCCTGAAGGAAAAAAATTCACCAACTCGGGAGGCCGCAAGGTTGGGTTTCTGACTCCTTCCTTTCGACCGTTCCGACCGGGAGGCAACAGCGGGCTGATGATCTCGGACTTCTTCGAGAATGTGCGCGGGCATGCCGACAAGCTGGCGGTGATTCGGTCGTGTCATACGGACAGTCACGCTCACGGTTCGGCGCTGGTGGCGATGAACACGGGGAAGACGATCATCGGCCGACCGTCGCTCGGCAGTTGGGCCGTGTACGGATTGGGGACCGAAAACCAGAACCTGCCCGGCTATGTCGTGATCCTCGACAAGCGCGGCGGACCGATCAGCGGTCAGCCAAACTGGTCGAACGGGTTCATGCCGTCGTCTTATCAGGGGACGCTTTTTCGTCCCGTCGGCGATCCGATTCTCGATCTGCGCGGCCCCGAGTACATCGACCGCGCGGCGCAACGCTCGCAACTCGATCTGCTCGCCAAGTTGAACGATGAGCATCTGGCCGCCCGGCCCGGCGGCAGCGATCTCGCCGGACGAATCAACTCCTACGAGCTGGCCTTCCGGATGCAGGCCGAAGCTCCCGAGGCGGTCGATCTGTCGCAGGAGACGAAGGCCACGCAGGACATGTATGGCGTGGGCCGTCAGCCGACGGATGAATTCGGCCGCAACTGCCTCGTCGCGCGGCGGCTGGTCGAGCGGGGCGTGCGGTTCGTGCAGCTTTACTCGGGCGGCGGGCATCTCGAAGAGACGTGGGACGCTCACAAGAGCATCGAGACCAACCACGGCCAGCACGCGGGCGAGGTCGATCTGCCGATCGCGGGCCTGCTCACGGACCTCGAACAGCGCGGCCTCTTGGACGAAACGCTGGTTGTGTGGGGCGGCGAGTTCGGCCGCATGCCGTTCAGCGAGGGCAAGGGCGAGCCGGGCCGCAACCACAATCCCTACGGCTTCAGCATGTGGCTGGCCGGAGGCGGCGCAAAGGGCGGCACCTCATACGGCGAAACCGACGACTTCGGCTTCGAAGCGGTGAAGGACAAAGTCCACCTCCACGACCTCCACGCCACAATCCTCCACCTGATGGGCCTCGACCACGAACGCCTGACGTACTTCCATCAGGGCCGCAACGAACGCCTGACGGACGTGTTCGGGACCGTGGTGGAAGGCGCAATCGCGTGAATCGGGTGGGACCAGCGGCGCGCCGTCCCACCGATTGAACTTGGCTTCACATAATCGTTCCGGTGAATAATGGCTAAACAATCCAAACCGACAAGCGAAATCGAGGACAAACACAATGTCTCCACGGGGGCCGACTTTGAACATGAAGTCGCGGACTATATGGAAGAGTCGATATTCAGCGGGGATTGGGGAATCAGCCCACATTTTGCCAAAGTTCGGCGAAAGCCTGCTTACTTTTCAAGAACTCGGAATGGGGACATCATCTTCGATGTTTCAGTCGAGATTTTCATGAAGGCTGATCCTGTTCACCCTATGTTCATTTGGATCCTAGAGTGCAAAGACTATGAGTCTCGGAACGTCAACGTTGATGAAGTGGAAGAGTTTCATCACAAGATTCAACAGGTCGGGGCGCATAAGGGACTGATCTTTACTCGGCATGGATTCGCGACAGGAGCAATTGAAGTCGCGAGGACTCACAAGATTGGCTTGTCGATTTTGAAACGGGGAAAAGTAATGCTTCTGGAAGCGTCCGCAACTGGCGGATTGTTTTGGGTCGATGAGATTGAGGCTTCGTTTTGGTTGACTAGCGAGGGCACAGAGAAGAGCGCGAGCTTTTCCGAGGTTCTGCGACGGGAATTGCACAAATTCGACATCCTGATTCTCCCAGTCAAACGGAATAAGCGACGTGTGCTCAAAGAGGAACTGACAAACAACAACACCGAATCGAACGAGCCTTAGACTTGAACTCCTGCGAGGTAGCACGCGAGGCATCATCATGACGTACCACTTTCCGCCCGCGCCGCCGGAGTATTCGTGGGTCATCGGAGCCAGAGTTGTTTGTCTGGCTCTGACCTTAGGCGCGCTAGCGTGGCTGGTTGCCCGAGTCCGTTGGCGAAAGTCCGTTCGGGAACGAGACATCATCGGATGGTGGGCCATTGCGGTGGCCGGATGTGTCCTGTGCCAGATGGGGACCAGCTATGACCCCGGCAGCGATGACAACGCTTGGGTGCTGCCGTTGGTGACCGCCGTTTTGTCGGTCTCCGTCGCCGGGACCACGCTGAACTTCATCAAGCTGTACGAAGAGCAGCGATTTGGAAGGATCGTGGCCGTGACGATCGGGCTTGGATTGTTTTGGGGATGGTTCTTGTTGCCGTCTCTTGGGCATCCGCGCGAGCGTTCCCGATGGACGCAGTGCAAGAATCAACTCAAATTCATCGGTGTGGCGTTGCACAACTATCACGACACACATACGACTTTCCCGGCCGCCGCACTAGGTGATCCGCCTCACTCGTGGCGAATCGATCTCCTGCCGTACCTCGATCAGCAATCTGCGTTCAAAAGTTACAACTTCGCTTCGGCTTGGAATGCAGCACCGAACGCGAAACTCGCGATGCATGAGGTTCGCGCCTACATTTGCCCGTCCAGCGCGTATCCGAATGACAGTCAAGGCCATTGGTTCACGACGTACTCGATGCCGACCGGGCCGCGCACGGTGGGGGCGAATCCACTCGGCACGTCGATGAGAGACATGACCGACGGAACGAGCAACACGTTGCTCGTCGTCGAGGCATGCGGATCGCAGATTGTCTGGACCGAACCGCGTGATGTGGATGTCGCCTCGCAACCGACGGGAATCAATCTCAACGGAGTCAAGCCGGGAAAGTCGGCAGGCTGGATCTCCGGCTATCACACGAACGGCGCTCACGCGCTGCGGGCCGATGGTTCGGTGAAGTTCCTCTCGGCCAAGACCGATCCCGCCGTGCTCAAGAAGCTGGCGACGGTGGATGGCGGCGAGGAGGTTGGGGATTATTGAGGACATCAGAGTTGATCGTCCCCCTTTGGAGTGCGGCGATTCATCTCCGCTTTCTTTTCTCCGTTCGATCCAATGAAAGCGGCAAAGCCGCAAGCAAAGCGGCGATGAATCGCCGCACTCCAAAAGAAGAATGGACGACGCCTCATGCCCGCGATCTTGGAATGGACTCACACGGTGTTCGAGCACGATCTCGACGGGCTGGGGCATGCGAACAATATTTCGTACCTGAAGTGGATGCAGTCGGCGGCGCTGGCTCATTCGGCGGCTCAGGGGTGGCCGGTCGAGGCGTATGCCGCGCTGGGCTGCGGCTGGGTCGTGCGGTCGCATTTCATCGAGTACCTCGTCCCCGCCCTGCTCGGCGACACGATCCTGATCCGCACCTGGGTGGCCGACATGGGCAAGGTCACGTCGCGCCGGCGGTTTGTCATTCTGCGAGGTGGCGAGGATGAATCGCGACGCGGAGCGTCGGGGCGGCTTTCCCAAGCAGAGCGTGGGAACGAGGTGGAGGCGGGCGAAACGGTCCTCGCCAAGGCCGAGACGAACTGGGCGTTCGTCGATTACCGCACCGGCTCGCCCAAGCGCATCCCGCCCGAGGTCTCAGGAGCGTTCGAGGTCGTTGCGGATGACGATGCGACCGGGACTCGATGAGGGACGACGATCACACCGGGGCCATCTCCTGATTCATTTTGGGGTGCCACGGTCACGGAGTCCTCGACGTGGCCGTGAGTATGGGAACCGGTTTGACCGTCTCGCACGGCCACGTCGAGGACTCCGTGACCGTGGCACCC
>JAYTQJ010000237.1:0-4591 GCA_043746775.1 Schlesneria sp. | reverse complement strand
TTGCGCGTCAGGCTTCGATAGGTACGCTTTTTTGCCACTCGCCATAGGCACGTTGCGGCACGAAACCGCGAATTGCAACCCCCAGTTTGAATCAGTAGACTCGCCCGCGATTTGTGGGCCGAACAGGTCTCAAAACTTATCATTGCCCGTGGCACGATCCGCAAGACCCGCTTTTTCGGATGCCCCCGGCCGCAGCCCATCTGCGAGGAGTCGATCATGAGCGCCAATCTGAACGTCAAGCAGACCGAAGTGTTCGAGATGGAGATTGAGAACAGCCGCTTCCCCAAGGCGCTGGTCATGGCGTTTTCGGTCAGCCTCGGTATCCACCTCGTGCTGCTGTGCGGGTTGGCGTTGGTCAAATTCTCAGAGAAGATGCAGGAATTCACCGAGGTCACCAGCAGCCTCGAAGAGAGCGAAGATACGACACTGAAGTTCGACGCGACCCTCACGGATCAGATCGGCGGCGACACGGCCGTCACCAGTTTGGCGACCTCTCAAGAAGCCGCGAATAGCGTGGCTCGGAACCCTCAAGAAGAGGTGGACCGCTCGATCTCCGAGAATCTGGTCGTCGCCGCGCCTCAGACCGACGAGATCGTTAAGCCAGCCAAAACGGACGTACTCGCGTCCGTGGCGACACAAGGAGCGACCGAACATTCGGCGGGCGTCGAAGGGGCCGTGGATCGCCTCACTTGGGAAATCGCCACCACGCTTCGGGACAAGAAGGCCCTCGTCGTCTGGCTGTTCGATGTGTCGCCATCACTGAAGGCGCGCCGCACCATGATCGCCGACCGAATCGAAAACGTGTACGGCCAACTCACATCGCTCAATGTCTCGAATGACAAGGTTCTCAAGAGTGCCATCGTCACCTTTGGTGAAAAGACCAGCATCCTGACCAAGGATCCACTGGATGATCCCGCCGATGTGGTGAAGATGGTGCGGAACATCAAGTCCGAGTCGTCCGGCAATGAAAACACGTTCGCCGCTGTCGCCGCCGTCGCGAAGCACTACCAAAACTACCGCACGCAGATGCACCGCGATGTCATGATCATCATCGTCACTGACGAAGCTGGCTCCGATTCCAAGACGAACCTCGAACAGGCGATCACCCAGACCAAGCGGTATGGGATGCGATGCTACTGCGTCGGTGATGCCGCTCCGTTCGGTAAGGAGACGACGGAAGCGCCATTCGAGTTGGAGACCGGTGAGACGGTGATCGGCGTCATGCACCGTGGTCCCGAAACGTTGTATCCCGAGCGAGTTCGGCTCCCCTACTGGGGATCGAACAGCTACGACCTCGACAACATGTCCTCTGGCATGGGGCCTTACGGGCTGACGCGACTGTGTGCCGAGACCAACGGGCTGTACTTCATCACGGACGAAGGTCGCAGTTCGATCAAGCTCGATCCGCAAGTGATGCGGAACTACGCCCCGGATTACCGGCCGATTCCGATGATCGACAAAGAGATCAGTCAGAACAAAGCCAAGATGGCGTTGTTGGAAGTCTGCCGCTTGCTCACGCTGGACAGCGTCCCGCTGCCCCGTCTCGATTTTCCCGCCGAAAACGACACCGTCTTGCGAGTCGCCATCGGTGACGCTCAAAAGCCGCTCGCGGACTTCGAGTACAAGTTGGAGGGCTTGATGCGTGTCCTCGAACCGGGTGAGAAAGATCGCGCCAAGATCAAGGACGCCCGCTCGCGTGCTGGCTACGACCTCGCGATGGGCCGCGTGCTGGCTCTGCGAGCGCGCAGCTTCGGCTACAACGCCATGCTCGCCGAAATGAAGAGTTCACCTAAGAAGTTTGAAAAGCCCGGCAGCAACCAATGGCTGTTGAAGGACTCGAAAGAAATCTCGTCCGGTGCCGCCACGAAGAAACTCGCCACGCGGTCACTCGAATACTTGCGCCGTGTGATCGACGAACATCCCGGCACACCTTGGCAGTTCATGGCCGAACGCGAACTGAGTACGCAACTCGGCTGGGAATGGAAGGAATCGACCTACAACCCCAACCCCGCAGGCATGGGCGGCGGCAAAGAAAAAATGGGTCCCAAGTTCATCGAAGTCGAAGACCCCGTGACCAAGAAGAAGGTCAAGAAGATGATCGACAAAGATCCCGTGCGACGCGATATCTGAACCGGGCCTCAGAGTTGATCCTGTCGAGAGTCATTGTAGCTCCACTTCTAACTGCCTGTTGAAATACGTAGGGTGAGCGTCTCGCTTGCCCGTGTTGCCGTTAGAAAAAGAGCAAGCCAGAGGCTTACCCTACGTTGTTTCAATAATTTGCCGAGTGTTTGAAAGGGATTTCAAACGGACGAATTGGAAGGAGATGCCAAGCGTTCTACTGGCGGTTCCCTCCGCAAAACGACCTTGGCTGAGGATGGTGCCAACGGTCGATCGTTGTCGTCGTTCCTCATCATGGTGAAGCGTCTCTGAATTCTCGGAGCGATCGCCCTGTTGTCGTTTCCGTCCGTTCATCGCCTCTGTCCCCGGAGTTCGGTGTCCATGAATCCCGCCTCGGAACTGTCCCCTGAGACCCACCGTCTCCCCGTCCCCAAAACGGCTGCTGTCGGGTTCCTCATCTCGCTGTCCGTCCATGCCGTTTTTCTCATCGGTCTCTCGTTCGTCGTCTTCAAGACGCCGCTCCAGCAGCTGCAGATGGTCGTCGATTCAGTCTTCACCGAAGAACGCCTGCAAGAAGAGTTCACACAGGAAATCGAGCAAACCACCGAAGTGGCAGAGACCGTCAACTTCATCACCGGATCACAGGTGATCGGGGCTGCTAGTGCGGTGGGTGGCGGCGGCGGGGGAGGCGGCAACGGCGGAGTCGTCGCGAGCCAAAGACTCGACGACGCCCAGAGCCTCAAAGAGCCTGTGGTCAAAGTCAACATTGGTGCCATGTCGGTGCCGGGGCTGGGGATCATCGGCAAGGACTTGGGAGCGGGACAGGTCTCGGGCGAAGCGGGCCGCGTGGTCGAAGGCTACGGAGCGGCGCTCGGACAGATGACCCAGGAAATGGTCCGCATGATGCGCGAGTCCAAAGTCCTCGTGGTCTGGTTGTTCGATGAGTCGGACAGCATGAAGGACGATCAGAAGGAGATTCGCGAACGCTTCTACAAGGTCTACGAAGAACTGGGCCTGGTTCAGAAGCACGAGGGAAACAAGCTCAAACTGTCGGACGAAGTGCTGATTACGTCGGTCATGAGTTTCGGTAAGGACATCTCTGAACACACGGTGCCGTTGAAGCCGACCTCCAACACCGAGGAGATCAAGAAGGCCATCGACAAAATCAAAGTCGATGAGAGCGGCATTGAGTACACCTGTGCCGCGATCAAAGCCGCCGTTCGCAAGTACCAGCAGATCGCCGTCCGCGCGAAAAGAAAACTGGTCTTGATCGTCGTCACCGACGAGTCAGGTGACGATGGCGAACACCTCGAAGAAACGATTCAGTTGTGCAAGAACGCCGAAGCCCCGGTCTATGTCCTCGGCCATTACTCGGTGTTCGGCTATCCCTATGCTCATACCAAGTGGATCGACCCCAAGTTTGGTCTAACTCACTGGCTCAGGATCAATCGTGGTCCCGAAACTCCGTTTCCCGAATGTTTGCAGTTCGATGGACTGCATGAACGCTGGGACGCCTTCTCCAGCGGCGTCGGACCTTACGAACAGGTGCGCCTCGCCAAACAAACAGGCGGGATTTTCTTCATGCTGCCGGGCAATGAGGACAATCTGGGCGGCGCGGGTTCCGTCGAACAACGCAAATTTGAACTGCTCGACATGCAGGAGTATCTCCCCGATCTCAACTCGCGCATGGAGTATGCGAAGGACCGCGATTCCAGCAAGTTTCGCGATACGCAGTGGGAGGTCATCAAGGCCCTCAACCCGCACACCGATGCAGAATTGCGGATGCAGTCCACTTGGTACAGCATCGATCCGGCGACCTTCGCCACTCAAGGCGAGACCACGTTTAAGCGAGCGATGCGCGCGATGGGTCTGCTCAACGAGGCTGTGAAGCGACTCGACACGGTTAAGAAACTGCGTGACAAAGAACCGTCTGAACGGTGGCGGGCCAACTATGACCTGATGCACGCGCAGTGTTTGGCCTACCGTGTGCGACTCTTCCAACTCTTGCTGTCGCTCGACCAGCACCAAGTGCAAAAGCCACGACCGAAGGACGACACCAAAAACTATTGGGACATTCACCGCGTACCGGAGCTTCTGGAACCGACGAAGGAACAGGTCAAGCAGACCAAGGTCGATCTGGACGAGCTTAAGCGGCAAAACGAAACCGCGCGGGCGGAGTATCAGGCGGTGATCGAGAACCACCCGCGCACGCCCTACGCCCGACGCGCCCAGTGGGAGCTGCAGTACGGATTCGGAATGAAGTTCGCCGAGGTTTATCGGAACCCGAACTACGACAAAATGGCCGATGTCAAGCTTCCCAAACAGTAAGCGCTGCGAAGTCCTTCCTCACTTTCGCCCGGCTTTCATCAGCCGGGCGAGTCTGTTCTTTGACTCCTCTCGCGCGAGTGGATTCGATGCGAACCGGCCACTATACCTCGCGCGGTCATTGATGAGACATCTGAGCGGGGTGGCG
>JAYTQJ010000236.1:0-4594 GCA_043746775.1 Schlesneria sp. | reverse complement strand
CGAGCGACTCGATTGGCCCGACTTTCAGCGGTGCGTCGAGGCACTCGACGGGATGCTTGCCGAGGCGGCGGGAACACGAACGCCGCTCATCGTTCGTCTGCTGCGCGCGGTCGAGTGGACCGGGCTCGTGGGGATGTCCAAGTTCGACAAACTGCATGGCGATCGTCTTCGTGAGTTCCTCGAAATTATCCAAGAGGCCGCTATCGCCGAAGTCCCTTCGCTGCCGGAATCGCTCGAAGAACCGACGCGACTTGGTCGGTTGTATTTTCGGTTGTTGGTGGCGCAGTACGCGAGAAAGGACACGGCCGCCGATCTGAAGGCTGGCTGGATCGGTCGCTGGCGGTTGTTGAGTGCGATCTGGAAGTTCTCACGCGGGAAGGGCGCTGCGCCGCCGTTGCAGCCGGTCTTCAAACCGGTCCCCTTCGCGACGCTCGACGCGCCGTTCGGGCCGCTCACCGCCGAGCAAGATGAAATTCTGACACGCTACTTGCGAGTGAAAGTGCAGGGGCTTCACTTCTGTGGTCCAGCCTATTACGACGTGCCGTTCGTCGAGGGCTTTCACAGTCTGGCACTGGTCATCCCCGTGACATTGTGGCTCGCGCGCTGGCTGGCCGCGTCGTCCGGTCGGTCGCTGTGGACGACCGACGATGTGATTCAAGCTCTCACGATTGCCGACCACCATCACGGATACTCACCCGCCCTCGGTCAATACGCCGCGCGCCGCCGCGTCCACATGCTGACCGCAGCGGGTGACCTGCCGCGCCTGATCACCTGGTACGGGCGATGAGGCGATACCGCGCACGGCCCTGAGTGTGAGGTTTGAGGCGAGCCGTGTGCCGTAACCCCGGCTAATGGCTGGAATCCCTTCGGGATGAAGACTTGGAACATCTTCACTTGCTCTCCTATGAGGACTTGAGGACTCCCCCCAAAACATCGGATGAACCAGCTTTTCCTGCCGCTCGTAGCAAGAAGTCCGTCTCCGTTCTTGTGGCTCGTTGGCTTCGTTCCATGGCCGTGACATAATCGCGCGGCGTCATCACTCACCCTTTGAGGAGCTTCTCCATGCGAGTCTTCGAGTCCCCGCGCGTTCTCTGGTCGGCTCTGTTGGTTCTGTCGGCTCTTACGACTGCGATCACTCAGCCGGTGACCGCCGCCGATGTGACGAAGGGATCGCAACTCTTCAAGCTGGGTGGTTCGCCGAAGAAGCCAGATGCTTCGCAGCCGAGGCAACTCGAACCGCTCGCGCGATTGACTGCCTTCAACAGTGGAGTGACGAGCGTCGCGTTCAGTCCCGATGGCAAGCTGCTGGCGGCGGGGGCGAAGGACGCCGTGCAACTGATTGATGTCGAGGCGAAGGCGATCGTTCGTGAAGTGGCGACGAAGTCGGGGCAGGTGCGTGCCGTTGCGTTCTCGGCTGACGGAGCCGTGCTGGTGACGGGGAGCTATCAAAACGTTTCCGTCTGGAAGGTGGCGACGGGTGAGTTGGTGAAGTCGTTCAAAGGACATCGCGGTTATGTGACGGGAGTGGCGTTCGCGCCGGATGGCTTGCGATTAGCGACGGCGTGCGAGGACGAAGTGGCTCGCGTTTGGAAGCTCGACGGAGATGAGGCGCCGCTGCTGTTCAAGGCTCATAAGCTGCCCGTGACCGGCGTGGCATGGTCTCCCGACGGCAAGTTGCTCGCGACTTCAGCAGGTGATGAAACGCGGCCGACGAAATCGGGTGAGGTCAAAGTGTGGGATGCTTCGACTGGCGAAGTGCAGCAGTCGTTCGAGCTGCACACGAAGGGAGCGACCGGTGTCGCTTTCTCGGTGGACGGCAAGCATCTCGCGTCGAGTGGCATCGACGAACACGTCAACATCTACGACTTGGCCGCGAAGAAACCACTCGGCTTCTACGCGGGACATAGTCGCCCGACGAACGCCATTCTGTTTCATCCCGACGAAGAAACTGCGATCAGTGTCAGCGGAGGCCGCGCCGTGGGGAAGAACGAATTGAAAGTCTGGGAGTTCGCCACGGGTGACGAGCTGGCGACAGCGGAAGCTCACGCAGGTCGCATCGCCGCGATCGCTCTCTCGAAAGACGGACGGACTCTGGCAACAGCCGGCAACGACAAGAGCGTCGCACTGTGGAACGTCGGGTTCTTGGCTATCGGCCTACCTGAGACAACGCCACTCGCTTCGTTTAACCGCAAGCCAGAGGCGAGCGCGACGAACGTAAATCACCCTACCACTGCCTCGCGTACGCCCATAGGCGCGCACGCCTCTGGCTTGCCGTTAAGCGAAGCAGCGCCCGCCGACGCGCTGCTCGCGCAAGCCGCTCCCGCCGACAATGCCGCCGCCGCCGAACCGAAGCCGCTGCGGGCCGGGATCATCGGTCTCGATACCTCGCACTGCGGGGCCTTTGCCAAAACGCTCAACGCCAATCCGCAAAAGCCCGAGGTCGCCGGAGTCCGCATGGTTGCCGCCTATCCGAAGGGCAGCCCCGACATCGCGTCGAGCGTAGCGCGCGTTCCCGAGTACATCGAGCAAATGAAAAAGCTCGACGTGGAGATCATCGACACCATCGACGGCCTGCTGACGAAGGTCGATCTGGTTTTCCTCGAAACGAACGACGGCCGTCCGCACTTGGAGCAGTACCTCCCCGTGGCCAAAGCGGGCAAGCCGTGCTTCATCGACAAGCCGATCGCCGGGTCACTCGCCGACGCGATCGCGATTTTTGAAGTCGCGAAGAAGCACAACGTTCCGGTCTTCTCGTCGTCGTCACTGCGCTTCGGGAAGAACAGTCTCGCGGTCCGAGGCGGCTCGATCGGGAAGGTGATGACGTGCGAAACGTCCAGCCCCGCGAGTCTCGAAGCGACTCACCCCGACCTCTTCTGGTACGGCATTCACGGCGTTGAGTCGCTCTTCACGGTGATGGGGACCGGCTGCGAATCGGTCACGCGCGGCAAGACGGAAGACGGTCGGATCGAAGTTACCGGCAAATGGTCCGGAGGTCGCACGGGCATCTTCCGCGAAGGCAAAGGCTACGTCGGAAAGGCGGTCGGTGAGACAGGCGAATCGCCGGTCGGCTCGTACGACGGCTACGACCCGCTCCTCTTCGCGATCATCGAGTTCGCCCGCACCGGCAAGCCTCCCGTGACCGAAGCCGAAACGCTGGAAATCTACGCCTTCATGGAAGCTGCCGACGAAAGCAAACGCCAAAACGGCGCGAGCGTCACGCTGGAAAGCGTCATGAACAAAGCCAAAGCCGAAGCAGCCAAGAAGCTGGCGGAGTTGAAGTGAGTTCTCTCGACAGTCACTCGCTTCATGGCCAAGCAGTCCCGCCGTTTCGACCTCCGTGGTGGTTGAAGGGTGCTCATGCGCAGACCTTGGCGGCGGCGTTTTGGCCCGCTCGGTTGGATGAGCATCGCGCGGTGGAACGGCTTGTGGGACTGACCGATGGCGATGTCGTCGTGGTTCACGAGGACTGCCCTGTGGGATGGCCGAGCGGTGGGCGAGTCGCATTGCTGGCGCATGGGCTGGGTGGGTGTCATCGCAGTCCGTTGTTGGTGCGACTCGCCGCGAAGCTCAACGCGCGGGGAGTGCGCGTCTTTCGGTGGGACATGCGCGGGTGTGGAGCCGGTGTCGGGCTGGCCGGTCGCCCGTATCACGCCGGGTGTTCGGATGATCTGCGGCGCGTGATCGAGTCGGTGTTGGGCTGGTGTTCGACTAGCAGTGATGTCGCGACTACGAGTACTTGTTTCACGACAGATCGTGTGGCTGGGATCGAGTCTTCGAGCCCCCAGAGACTCGCCACGACACACTGGCTGGGGGCAGCCAAAGCGCCGACCCCAGCCACACAAGCGGAGATTGTTTCCGCGTGTCGGCTCTCGCTGTTCGGCGTGTCACTCAGCGGGAACATCTTGCTGAAGTATTTGGGTGAGTCCCCCGCGTCAGTACCGTCGCAGGTCGAGCAGGCGATTGCTGTCAATCCTCCGATTGATTTGGCGGCCAGCGTGAGGACGCTCAGCGGGCGAATCAATCGGATGTACGACCGGCATTTCGTGGGATCACTCACGCGGCATCTGGCCGAACGGCAGCGTCTGCGGCCCGACGCGCCGCTGCCCGACATGACCCAGTTGCCGCGCACATTGTTCGAGTTCGACAATTGGTACACCGCGCCGATGAGCGGCTTCCCCGACGCACCGACTTACTACGCGAAGTGCAGCGCGGCGCAGTTCGTTCCGCAGATCAAAACACCGACGACGATCATCACCTCGAACAACGATCCGATGGTTCCGGCCGAAATGTTCTCAACAGATCGCATCGCGTATCCCGAGGCTGTTCGCTTACACATCGCGACCGGAGGCGGACACGTCGGCTACATCGCGCGACCGGGACTCGACCCCGATGTCCATTGGCTCGATTGGCGCGTGGTCGATCTCATCACGGCGGGCGACGAGCGATGAGAGAAAGCGAACTTGTAGGACGGCACTCATGATGCGTCCGCCAAAAGTAGCCTTCATCGCTCCGCGTGAAGTGAGCCGAGTTACCAGCGACCCGGATACGCGGGAAACGGCGTCATTCCGCGTTCGGCTCTCTTCACGCGGAGCGA
>JAYTQJ010000235.1:0-10723 GCA_043746775.1 Schlesneria sp. | reverse complement strand
ATCAAACACAGAGACTTTTCTTGGTGGGCCGGCGCTCGAAGCGAGCTGGTCCCACCCTACAGATGATTTTCAACAGGCTGTTAGGGCTGCCCCGTTGGGGCGGAAATCCAGAACAGCGCAACTTCAAAACTTGCGCGTCGGGCTAGTTTTGAACAACTCCGCAATCTCAAGTTGTTCGACCACAAGTTCGACGGTCTGACTTCTCCTACGTCGTCTCGCCAGACATCACCCCTTCTCCTTTTCCTTTTCCTCCGCTTCCGCATCGGCTTTGCGAAGCTCTGTCGCTTCTTCGTTCAGTTGCTTGATTCGGTCTTCGCTGAGGTACTGCCGGATCAGCGTGGCCATTTCGTCGCAGAGGCGGTTGATGCGGGCCTCGGCGATCTTGTCCTTGCGCGTCTTCGCGGCGTTCACCGCCGGGACGCGCACTGCGGCGAGGCGATCAAGAAACGATTGGGCGTCTTCCAACTTGGCCAGTCCCGCCAGCCGGGACTCCTGTTCTTTCCAGTCTCGCTGTTTGGCGGCCGCCCGAATCAGTCCGATCTGTGTGTTACGAACCGCGACCGCGTCGATGAGTTGCCCTTGAAGCATTTGCACGTCGGCTTCGGCGGCCAGCCTGGCAGAGTCATCGGGAACTTCGAGCCTCACATGAGGAGCCACACCGGGGACGAAGGGGACTCGCGCCAGCAGGTGTTGCCCGCTGTAGGCGAACAGCCACACGAGCGGTCGTTCGCGATCCACAGCGATCATCACGAGGCCGCGCCGATCGGTGAGCAATTCTCCCACGAGCGTTTCCAGCCGCGCGACGGGATCGTCTTGAATCGGCGTCGCGGGCGAACTTCGCAGTTCGATGCGATGCGCGACCAACGGGAGCGACGGCTTGGTTTGTGTAGCCAGTTCCAACCGAGTCGCCTGCTGTTGCGGACGCACGGCCACGACAATCGTCTCATTGCGTCCGCGCTGCTTGGCACTGATCGGCGAACGAAGACCGCTGCCGACGTTGGCCGTCATCAATGAACCGGAGACCTCGGTCGCGGTGAGATACGTCCACGGGATCGACAGCAAACGCTCGACTCGATTCTCGCGGCTGCGGACGGCGATCGACGGAACGAAGATGTCGTTCGGTTGAGCCAGCGCGAAGTGAATATCGGGTGCGGCGAGTGCTCCTGCCCGCAGTCTCACTTGCACCGTATTCCCGTCCACTCCTTCCACGACGCCGACCGGACGAAACGTCTGCCAGCACAACTTCACAATGGTGAGCGGCACGTCGCGCGGATCGACCACGCGCTCGCCGACACTGTCCAGCGCGAGTTGAATCTCCGGTTGCCACGCGCGGACCTCGACCCGATAGCCGGGCCGAGCCGCCTGAACTGTGGCCACGAACCAAACCTCCACCGGTTCACTCGCGGCAGCTTCCACACCAATTCGAAGCGTAAGCGAGGACGAGGACGAAGACGATTCCACGCGGGGCATCCCAACGCCCTCACTCACGCTGCCAGTTGGTCCCGGTGTTTTAAGACTGCCGTCCGCTCGTTCCTGCGGATCGGCACGCTCAACCAATTCGACCACTTTGAGTCGCGACAACCCCGCCGCACTGACCGGTTGCAGCCACGGTAAAGACTCCACACGCAACTGCCACATGGAACCAACACACCGCCGCACCGCCTGCTCTGTGGCGAGCAGCATCTCGCGCTGAGCCGCTTCCGAAAGCTGCGGCGCATCAAACGCGATCGCCAACCGGACACGATAGGGCCGCACATCGACGGGGAGTTCGGTGGGGCGATCCGCAGCGGAGACGGGTGTCGCGCTGGCCAGCAGCAGTCCGGTCAACAGAGCGAGGAGCAGGACATTCCTCACGCGGCACAAAGAAACCGGCTCGAAACAACTTCCCGAGTTCGCTTCCTGTTCCCTCCCCTCGGCGGGGAGGGTTAGGGAGGGGGGACGAGTGGCAAATTGACTCGACCATCCTCCCCCCTCCCCGGCCCTCCCCGCCGAGGGGAGGGAGGAAAGGCTTGGAAAGCGGGTGGTCGTTTCGAGCCGGTTCCTAACGAGAGCGATGTCTCGTCCGGACCAAGGGGTCCGGACTACGGCTCCCGTTCCGACACAGTTTTTGAAACGGCTTCGACTCACGGTTCACTCCCCTCTCGCGGCGTCACTCACACAGCCACATTCCACTGAAGACCGCCTCACACGCAACGCCGTTAAGGATTTCAGAGCCGTAAAACAGGGGGCCAATCGAACGTAGCAGAAGTCGTAAGACTTCTGGAGAAACGTCGAGTCGTCAGAATTCTCACGAATTCTGCTACAGAAATCCTGAACGACGTTGCCCATCACGGCGCGTCCTGCAGATACCACGATTGCAGCGTCCAGCGTTCGATGTCGTCGTACGTGTGCATCGGACGCGGCGGCAATCCCACGAGGTGTTTGCGGGTCACGAGGTACTCATCCACCTCCCACAGCGGGACGTAACGCGCCTCGGTCAGCAGGTCGCCGAGCAATCGGTGGAGCAGCGCGGTGGCGGTCGTCCAGTCGATGGTTCGTTCGAGTTCCAACAGCGTGCGGCGCGTCCGTTCCGGTAGCGGCTGCAACGCGGCGACGCGCGCCTCCGTTTGCAGAGTCAGCAGTGGCCAGATGTCTGCAATCGGTTCCACGAACCGCGCGGTGCGATAACAGATGTCCCAGTCGTCGCGCATCGTCGCGGCACCCGGCGCGGCGTCTTCAATCAGCGTGACGATCAGTCCGATCCGCTTCCATTCCGCGATCATGGCGCGCGCCGTCTCGCGCAAAACGGGATCATCGGGGCAAAGAAACCGCAACGCGGGAAGTGTTCCGCCGAGCTGCTTCTTCGCCGTCTGAGCCAGTGCCGCCGCGAGCTGTGGATCGTAGGCGGGTGGCTTGAGCAATCGGTTGTAACCGTAGCTCGTCGAAGCAAACGGGCCGGTGACGAGTCGTCCGTGTGACGCGGGTGCGTCCTTCAGCACGATCTCGCGCAGCAGCCGTTCGCGTGGCACCGTGTGCAGGATGGCTCGACGCAACTGGCCGTCGCGCAGCGCGGCGGTCTTCGACTGAAACATCAGAAAGTGAGACTGAGGCAGGGCGTACTGCATCACGAAGAAACGGCCGTCGTCCTGGAGTCCCTTCACATCCCGCAGGTCCACCGTGGGGAGCAGCGTCACTTCCCCGCGCAATAGTCCTTGAAGCGACTTTTCCCACGAGTCGTACTTCACCTCGACGACTTCGTTGACGTGACGCAGCCGGGTCGAAACGGGCTGCGGCCGCGCGCGACGAAAGACGGCTTGGTACTCGTCGGCGGAGACGCGCGTGAACCGTTGGCGTCCCAATTCGGTCGGTAGCGTGGTGAGTGACGACGCGACAAGAGAGGGGGCGATCGGAGATGCCGCAGCGGGTGGCATCGGCGCGGGTGGCGGCGCTGCGGGGGCGATGGAATCGGGACGAGTCGCGTCGGCGGGATCGTCGATGCCGCGTTCGTTCGGTGGCGCGGCGGGCGCTGGGATGTCCTGCTGTGGGGCGTCCTTGCTCACGCTGCGGGTTGGTGTTGGGATCGCGTCTCGCAACAAGTCGCTTGGCAACAAGTCTTCATTCAACGAGAGCGACTCCCGCTGGACTCCGACCGGAAATTGCCAGAGCGACTCCAAGCGCAGCGGCAACCTGTGAAAGCGCACGGTGAACTCGGACGGGCTTTGCACGGAGATGCCCGCGACGAAGCCTGCCAACCGTTCGTCGAAACTCGGCCGCTGCGGGTCGAGTCGCGCGGCCAGTTCCGACTGAACATCAGCCGACGTGACGAGTCCCCGTGACTCCCAATCGGCTCGCCGCAGTTTGAGTGTGAACTTGATCTCGCGTCCCAAGTCGGCTGGCTCCCACGCCTCGAAGTAGGACGAGCGATACCGAACGCCCTGTTCGGCGATCCGCGTCGGCTCGAACAGCGTTTGAGTCATCAGCAATCGAGACCGCTCCTCGGTGGCAGTGGGAAACGGGCCACTCGCGGCGGTGTTGGCCACACGCAGCACACCGACGCGCACGCTCTGATGTCGGTCGGTCAATTCGCGGTGAGCCTCTTTCAAACCGGGTGACTCGGGCCAAAGCCGCGCGGCTCGTTCGATGCTCTGCACGGCGACCGATGCCTCACCGCGTGAGGCTGCTGCGCGTGCGTCACCGATCGCCGCGTTCGCCTGTCCGATCAACGCTCCCCGCCATTTCTGAACGGTCGCATGTTCCGGTTCGAGTGCGGCCAAGCGATTCAAATAGTGGCGGGCCTGGCGATAGTCTTGGCGTTCGACAAGCGGCCCAACCAAGCGATCGACGACGCTCCCCATCTGAACCGACAACCCAATGACGACTCCGCCCGGTTTCCAAATCTCTTCGAGCAATCGCCACGCGCCGTCGAGGTCGTTGCGGGCCGCTTGTAGCTCGGCATCCTTCAAGACCAACTTCACATACGTCTCGTCGAACTTCGGCCACGAGGGAAAGAGGATGTCGTCCTTCTGAAGTGGGTCCGGTTTGGGAAAGTCTTTCGGCCGGGCGAATCGCAGTTTCTTGCGGATCGCCACCAAGTCTTCCTCCCACTCCTTCGACTCCTTCGTGAACGACTCGATGCTGTTGTCGATATCCGATTCGCGCTTCTTCGACCCGGCCGTTCGCTTGGAGGCGGGAAGTTTTCTCAGTGCTTCACGTTCGTCACGCAACTCTTGGCGTCGCGTCGTCAGGTCCGCGATGTTGGAGACGGTGGTCGTCTCGTCCTCTTCCAACTCTTCCTTGATGCGGGCGTTGTTTTCACGATGCCGCCGTCCCACGAGCAGCATCAGATCGTATGCGAGCGACACGCGGCCCTCGGCGATCAGTTGCTCGACGCGCCGCAGCACCAAGTCCTCGTAATGCACGATCCGCTGAATGAACCGCGTTTCCAGCACGTAGTCGGGATCGACGCTGTCGTCGAGCAACGTGACCGCCAGCTTTTGAAGAGCCACTTGGCAATCCTGCATTCGGTTGCGAGCGGCAGCCAGTGGCACTTCCACGGCGGCGCGCACTTTGTCGGCGTCCGCGCCTCGGTCGCGTTGCAAGAGTTGATCGGCCTCAGCCAATCGCGCGGGCCGGAACTTCAACGCGCGGAGGTAAGCCACTTCCGCCTGCTTGTGCCGCAGCGTGAGCCGCCCCACCGGATCGGGGCGGGGTGAAGTCGGCTCCACCACCAGCACGTCTTCCGTCCGCAGCACGATCCAATCGAACGGCTTGCCGCGCAACAGGTCTTCGCCCGACGGCAACACCATCTCGCTGTACTTCGGCGGAGGAACGTCTTCCTTGGGTGCTTGGGCGAGTGCCGAGTAACCGCTCGCGAAGAGACTGATCGCGAGTACTAGGCAACACCCGAGAAATGATTTCCCCCTCAAACCTCGGATCGTGTTCATCGAAGTCGTGCTTATTGAGCTGCGAAGCAGCGCCAGCATATAGCCTTGGGCGTCAGCCCAAGGTTGACCACGAAAAGAATGTCTTTGAGCCGCGAAGCGGCGACAGGTTTGAGATCGCCACGTTCTGCCGCCGCTTCGCGGCTCAAGCGGACAATCGTAGCCCGTTTCCTTGGGCTGACGCCCAAGGCTACTTGCTGCCGTCGCTTCGCGACTCTCGAACCGCGTCAGTGAAGCCTCTGTTCGCTGGCGCGTCAGACTCACCTGCGCCGCTGGTCCCGCACCTCTTGGTACTTGGTTCTTGGTTCTTGTGACTTGGTACTTCATGGCTGCCCCTTTGCCGCCATGCGATACAGCGAGCCATCGCAAGCCACCGCGAATAGGTCGTCGCCGATCACGCGCAGGCCGAGACTCAGTGTTTGCGACAGCTCGATCCGTTGCGACTCGACGCCCGTCGCCGGTTCGAGCGCGACGACCAACCCATCGCGACACGCCACCCACAGGAGGCCCGACCATTCGACCGGCGCTCCTGCCGGGCGGCGATTCGTCAGCGCGAGTGACCAGCGTTCCAGCAACTCCCGACCGGGTGAGACCCCGTGCAGCTTCTCGTCACCGGACCAGACGAGCAGCGATTCACCGACCGACCAGACGCCGCGCACGGGTGATTCAAACGTCCGCTGACCGTCAATGTCGAACGAGCGTGCGTTGAGTTGCTTCACCGCGCCGGAGGCCTCGGCGACGAAGAACGCTTCACCGCGCAATTCGGGAGCGACATCGACCGGATGTTCGAGTTGCAGCTTCGAGGCACCGGCCAGATGCGGCACGTCGGTCGCGCGCAGTTGGACGCGCGTCAGCAGGCCGGTCTCATCGCACGCGATCAACTCGTTGCCGTCGAGCCGCGTCAGGAACCGCCAGTGCGGCGCGGGCTGTTCGCCCGCCGGTGCGAGCCAGTCCTGCACGGCCTTCTTGCCCGAACCGAGTGGCAACAACTTCAAGCGTCCCGCCAGCGGCACGACGAGACCATCATCGAACAACACCGGGTTGGCCTCCACCACATCGTCATTCGCCAGCTTGAACAGCGCGTCGGCTTGTCCCGAACCGTTCACGATCCAAACGTGAGTCGCCTCGCCGGACGCAGCCACGGCGATCCGTCCATCGTGCAGACGAGCCGCTCGCAGCGGCTGTTTCACTCCGACCGGCAGCTCCAATTCCGTGGCCGCTTTCAAATCGAAGCCACCCTGTTTCAAACGGTTCGGTCCGAGCAACACGGTCTGTCCCGCTTCGTTCACGGCAACCGAACCCCCTGCACCGCGAGCCGCAATCAATTCCAACGGCTCGGCCCCGACGACCGTGCGCCACGGGCTGACCATCCGTTCGCGTTCGACGGCCGAGAACGTGGTGGCATCGTGGAACGGGGCTTTGCGACCGACGAAGAACTGCTCGCCAACAGACTGCAAAGGCTGCGAGGCGATCCCCGGCGCTTGCGAGTTCTGGTCCATGCGAATCATGTCAGCTCCGATTTCAAACCGACGAAACGCGGAACTGGCCGCCCAGAATTGTCGATCGGGACCGAGAGCCACGAACATCGGCCCGCCGTATCCGTCCTTCACCCGGTATTGCGCGACAGGAGCCAGTCCCGCTCGACCCGCTTCATCCGTGACCGAGAACGCGGCGAGATGCTCGTTGCTCGAAGGGACGATCAGTTGGTTGCCGCGCAACACGCTTGGCTCACGCACGGAACCTGAGACCCGCGCACCGGTCATGTGTTCGCCGGTCAATTCCACGAGCGGCGCGGCGGGCTTCTCGGCGTTCCAAACTCGCAACCGTGTGCTCTCTGCTTGGTCGTTGTCGCACAGCAAGAGCAGCTTTCCCATCGACAGCGGCGGCGCGGTGATCGCTCCCGCCGCGTGGTCGGTGAACGTCATTGCCGCCGCGCCGAGCGGTCGCATCGTCAGCGCGTAGATCATCGCCAACTCGCCCGCCATCAGCAGATGGCCACCGTCGTGAGAGAGGGCCGGTGGACCGAGCACGTTCTGCGAGAACGTCACTTTCGCGGTGAGTCGTCCCGAATCGAGATCGACTCGGCACAACGCGCGGTCGTCGGTCGGCAGATAGATTTGACCTTCATGCACCAGCGGAGCCGAACGCGGCCGTCCGTCGAGCTTCAACCGCCAGATCAGTTTGCCTGTGGTGGGCTGACAGCACAGGAGCGACTGCCGCTGCGCATCGTACAAGAGCAACGAGGGCTGAGTGGCATTGGCGAGCAACGGAAAGAACGGAGCATCCAGGCCGATGACGCGACGCCAGACGAGTTCGCCCGTCACCGAATCGACCGCATAGCAACTGTCCTTGGCGACCGCGTAGGCCACGCGCCCCGCCGAAACCTCTTCCGTTCGAGACCGCGTATGGAACAGCCCCAGAGCAGGGGAGGCGATCGCCGATTCCGGGTCACTCGTTTCGGCGGCCCGTTCCGTTTCGTCGGTCGCAATGACCGAACGTTCCAGATCGAGTGACTTCTGCAACGCGGTCTTCACCCGCTTCAAATTGGCATAGTCGGCGAATCGTCGGACGAGCTTCTCACGCTCGGCCAGTGCGACGATCGGCTGTTGGTTGGCGAGCGCCGTTTCGACCGCCGTCATCGCCGAATCAAACGTGTTCTGCTTGCCGATCGCTTTTTCAGCGGAGTCCTTCGCCGTCTTGATGCGGGCGAGCGTCGCCGTCGGCGGGTTCGTCGGATCGGCGTACCGTTCCATCAGTGAACGGGCTTCGTCCGAGACGATGAGCAGTTCGGCATCGCGCGCCGATTCGGCAGTCTGCGCCGCGCCGATCGCAATCTCTTCCGAGAGCTTGAACAGGACCGGGTGCAGCTCGGCGAAGTCGGATTCGGCGCGGTGGTTCGAGATCAGCTTCTGCAACTGTTCGAGACCCTTCTTCCACGCTGGTGCCACTCCCGTCGTTTCCTTCTGCACGAGGGCTTGGTCCAGTCCACGATCAACTTGCCGCCGCAGCGCGTGTCGCGGATACGTCTTCACGAACGTCTCGAATGAAGCCGCCGCCTGAACCGGCTGCCCGTTGGCCAGTTCGCTCTGTGCTTGGGCAAACAACCGCGAGGTTTGCTCGCGCACCATCAGGAACCAGAAGATCCCCGTCACGAGCAACAGCACCACGCCGCCAATGCTCAAACCCATGAAGAGGGGCGACGTGAAAATGTCCTGCTCGCCCGGCCGTCGGCGTCCGGTCGGGACCGACAACACGGGGGAACCCTTCTTCGACGACGAGGACGAATCGTTGGACGAAGACCTCGACGATCGTGACAGCGTGCGTTGGTCGGAATCCGCCTCGTCATCGTCTTCGTCTTCATCATCGAACGCCGCGACAGGGAGTGCCTGCGATTCTGAATAGACCGCACCCATGAACAGCGACATGTCTTCAACAGGTTTGGGAGGCGGCTCGATGGGCGGCTCGGGCGGACGCTTCGGTTTGTCGGCGCGGCGACTCGATTTCGGTTCGGGGATCGGCGGCACCGGCTTCAACGGCATGTCCGCTTTCGGGCGTGCCGCCTGCTCCACGACTTTGAAGCGAATCCCGGAGTCCTCGTCGTCGGTGTATCCCGCATTGGAATCGAGATAGACCAGATCGAGGCTGCCGATGCGGAGGATGTCGCCCGACTGAAGGGTCGCCCGCGCGACTGAAGTCCCGTTGACATCGACACCCGAAGCAGTGGCCGCCGTGACCTCGAACGCCACCTTGTTCCAACTGATCCGGCAGTGCATCGCCCCAACGCCATCTTCTGAGATGCAGATATCGTTGAATGATTGACGACCGACAGACAGCGGCTGCGAACGAGACAATTCTCGCTCCTGCTCGGAACCGTCGGGATATTGAAGTTTCAGCAACGGCATGGTGGGAAGTCGGAAGTAGGGGGGACGGGAGTCAGGGGGCAGGGGTCAGGGGGCAGGGGGCAGGGGGCAGGAAGCAAAGTTACGGTCCATGGAACCGGCCAGTCTTTTTGTCTCCTTCTCCCCGACTCCTTCTTCAATCATTCTTCATCGGAGATCGACAGGCGAATTCGTTCCATCCCCGCTTCGTGGCCGGAGTCCATTACGGCGACGGTCATCCCATGCGAGGCATCTCCGTTTCCGACCACGAGCATTTTGGTGGACTGCTTCGCACCGAAGCGAAGTTCGCGCAGCTTGGCAATCAAATCGGGAACGTCCTGCACCGCCACGCCATCCACTTGGATCGCGTCGTTCTTGTCGATGCGGACGATGACATAGTCGTCGTCGGATTCGGGGTCGTCGGTCTTTTGCTCCCGTCCGGCCCCTTTCTGAGGATCGGGGCTGGGCATCGGGATCGCCGAATCGAGCGACTGCATCGAGGTCACTAGGAAAAAGATCAGCAGGAAGAAGACGATGTCCACCATCGCCGTCATGTCGATCAATTCTTCGTGGTCGATGGAGGGGGACATCTTGACCAACGGTGGTTCGTCGTCATCGGGATGGTGCGAGTCTTCTGGCACCGAAGTTTTGGGACGCCGCTTCGTGGCAGACTTCACCCGTGCAGTCACCTGCGGCACGTCGAGCTTGCGACCGCAGCCGGGACAAGCGGCGACCTGGCCTGCGAGGTCGTCATCGACCTTCAGCTTCGTGCGGCAGCGGGGACAGGCAAACCGAACCGACACGGCGGACTACTCCTTCTCGATAACAGCTAGCTTGAGTTCCATGCCAGCAACACCAGCCGCCGCAGCGGCGACTCGGGCCACATCGCGCAGCCGGACGTTCTTTTCGGCTTTGATGAGGACCGTGTTCTTTTGTGCTCGCACACCCTCTTCGACCGCCGCCCGAACGGCCTTCTCTTGTTCTTCCCGCTCGACGAGCGGTTCGCCCTCACGGCCATCACCGATGTAAACCTGACCGGCCGAACGATCGACTCCTTCAATGATCGAGACGATCACCGACGTTTCGCGATCGGCAGCCACGCAGTGTTTGGCGGCGGGCAGATTCAACTCACCCGCCGCCGCGCCGAGCGTCGTGACGAGAAAATAGATGTTCATCATGAACACGAGATCGATCATCGCGGTCACATCGAAATTGGCGTCGGCCTCGACCTTGCGCGGTGCCAACAACGGATTGTCGGGATCATCGAGACTCGGCGAGTGCGAGGCGGAAGTCATGGGCGGCTCATGGCGAGAGTTGTGTCGGGTGCGTGGAGTCTTCGAGTTGTGCGAATGAATTCAGTTATGGAATGGTCTTCAAAGTAGCCATCATCGCTCCGCGTGATGAGCCTTGTGAGATCAGGCGTCC
>JAYTQJ010000234.1:0-4606 GCA_043746775.1 Schlesneria sp. | reverse complement strand
GAAATCACCGGCGGCTAGCGCCTTGCCGCTCACGTCGTACAACTTGCAACAGGGATGGCGGAGAGCCTCTTTTCCCGGATTGAGTGAGCCGCGTGCCGTCAGGCCTTGATTGAGGTGTCTTCGCAACGAGTCACATGTTGGCGGTTTTGCCGCGTCATGAAGCGCTGCGAGTGACCTTCACCGCGCACGCTTTGTACGACGGCTGTCGCGAGTACGGGTCGAAGACGGCGTCGGTGAGTTGGTTCGCCTCTTCGTAGTGCATCGCGATGAAGACTTGGCCGGGTTGAACGGTCGGGGTGACGAAGGCGCGCGCGCGGAGGGTGCCGCGCTGCGACGCGACGCTGACCCAATCTTGCGGACGGATGCCGAGTGACCGCGCGTCGTCGGGGCTGATCTCGACGTAGATCGACTGCGGCGAGAGCTTTCTCAGCACGGCCGACTTCGCCGTGCGCGTCTGCGTGTGCCACTGCGCCGCCGTGCCGCGACCGGTCAGCAGGATGAACGGGTACTCGGCGGAAGGAGGCTCGGGCATCGGCCGCGGAGCCTCGAACAAAAACTTCGCCCGGCCATCAGCGTGGTGGTAGCGGCCGTCTTCAAAGAGGCGGCGTTGGGAGAAAGGTTGAGGGTTGAGGGTCGAGGGTTGAGGGTCAGAGGAAGGCACTCGTTCCGCGTCTTCACTCTCAACCCTCAACTTTCGACCATCAACCTCTTCCACAAACGGCCACTGAATCCCGCCCGCCTCATCAATGTGCTGATAGTCGCGGATGCCCGTGATGTCGCACGGTTGTCCGGCGGAGAGCCGCTTCAGAATTTGGAACGTCGCTTCGGGTGAACGCCATTCTTTGAACAGCTCTTCGCAGCCCCAGTAGTGCGCGATCAGTTTGAAGATGTGGAAGTCAGCCAGTGCTTCGCCCGGTGCCTTCGCGACTTTCTTGTGCAGCCCGATGCGGCGTTCTGAGTTGATGAAGGTTCCCTCTTTCTCGCCCCAACCGGCGGCGGGGAGGATCAGGTCGGCTTCGCGTGCGGTCTCGGTGGACGAATACATGTCCTGCACGACCAGAAAATCGAGTCGGTCCAAGATGTCTCGCGCTTGGGACTGATTGATCCACGAGTGAGCGGGGTTCGTCGCCACGACCCACAAGGCTTTGATCTTGCCGTTGAGAATCCCCTTCATGATCTCGGGATAGGCCAGGCTGTTTTGAGTCGGGATGTTTCCCACGTCGATGCCGAGAATCTTCGACACATCGTTGCGGTCGGTCTCCTTTGTGAAGTCGCGTCCGCCGAGCAGACCCGTCGTGTTCGAGAACATCCGCGAACCCATCGCGTTGCACTGGCCGGTGATCGAGTTCGCTCCCGTTCCCGGTCGGCCCATGTTCCCCGTCATCAGCGCGAGATTGATGAGCGACTGCGCCGCGCGAACTCCCTCGTAACTTTGGTTGACTCCCATCGTCCACCAGAACGAGACCCGTTCTCGCTCGTGAATCGTGCGAGCGACTTTGTGCAGGCTCTCGACCGAGATGCCTGTCGCGGTGGAAACAACTTCCGGCGTGAACGGCTTCACGTGCGATGCGAACTCGTCAAAGCCGTTCGTGTGCGCGGCGATGTAGTCGCGGTCGATCCAGTCATTCTCGATCAGGATGTGAGCCAGACCGTAGAACAGCGCGAGGTCGCTCTTCGGCTGAATCGCCAGATGTTGTGTGGCGTTCATCGCGGTCTCGGTCCGACGCGGATCGACGACGATGATTTCAGGAGACCGCTTGTTCCGCATGACTCGCTCCCACAGGATCGGGTGCGCGATGCAAACGTTGGCTCCGACAAGGACCATGCAGTCGGTCTCTTCAAAGTCCTGATACGTGTAAGGCGGAGCATCAAACCCGAACGACTGCTTGTACGCGACGACCGCCGTCGCCATGCACTGCCGCGTGTTGCCGTCGCCGTGCAGCACTCCCATCCCGAACTTGGCGAGCGACCCGAGCAGCGCCATCTCTTCGGTCGCGATCTGCCCCGTCCCCAGCCACGCCACCGATTCGGGACCGTGTTCGCGTTGAATCTGCTTCATCCGCGAACAGAACGTCCGCATCGCGATGTCCCAATCGACCGGCTCAAACTTGCCGTGAGCGTTCTTCAACAGTGGCGTCGTCGCGCGGTCGCTCGCCTTCAACACGTTGAGCGCCTCCCAGCCCTTGGGACACGCCATGCCGAGATTCACGGGGTACTCGGTGTTCGGCGTCAGCCCGACCGCCACGCCGTCCTTCAGATGAACGTTGAGACTGCACCCCGTCGAACAAAACCCGCACGTCGAAGCGGTTGTCGCGTCGGGCCGCTCCCGATCCGGAACCACTCCCAACCCAAACCCACCCGGCGCAAGCAACATCTCGCGCGTATAGGCCCCGTCACGCTGATGCAGCAATTCGGCAATTGTCATCGTTTCAAATCCTGAACCACGGAAGACACGGAAGGGCACGGAAAGAGGCGGGAGACGAGGAAGAGATGACAGGACCACGAATCTCACGAATACGCACGAATGAAGAGGAGGCAATCGGGCGAAGGCAGGGGTAAACGAAAAGAGGTGGGGTAAGAAATAAAGTCAGCGACATGCGGATACAGCGTTGTGTGATGCCCAAACATTCTTCGTCTTTACCGTTCACCCTTCCTGTTTGTGCCTTCCCTCTTCATTCGTGCGTATTCGTGAGATTCGTGGTTCATACTCTTCTTCCGTGCAGTTCCGTGTTTTCCGTGGTTCCGTTTTCGCCTCACGTCTTCAGCGCACCCGGCATGCGTGGGGCGACGGCGGCGGTGAAGAAGAGGGTGCGTTCGAGAGTCTCACCGATCAGCGACAGGCCGAACGACGCGAGGCCGAAGGCCGCGAGGGTCGCGCCGGGAACATCGGCCGGTTGGTTCAGCATCATGAGCGGCAGGACGATTCCACCAATCACACCCGCTGCAAACCGGCCGCGCGACCAGACGCCCAGTTCACCCGCCATCAGTCGAGCCGACCGATTGAGCGGCGTGGCCTGCTTGCTGGCGAGGTGCCGAAAGAGCGACGCTTCGTACAACAGCTTCGCGACCGCGACGTAAACGATCCCGTGACAGAGCCATCGTCCGTAGTCGGCCATCAATGCGCGAACGCCGAGTGCTTCACTGAACCCGGCCGCAACGAGTGACACCGCCAACACCGTCGATAGCCCCAGCCAGACCGTCGTCAGTGAGAACTTCACGAACGTGCGCGAGCCGCTCCAGAAGGGACGTTGGGTGTAGACGTAGATCATCATCGAACAGAAGACACCGGCGAGTCCCGCCGCCACAACGCCTCCGCCCAACACGAGCGGCCAACCCGTCACTTCGAGATGCGGGAAGAACCACAGCACCGCCGCGTAGATCGCTGCCAACTTCGCGAAGACGCCGAACGCAACGATCTCGCGACTGAGCCACGAGTGCCGCAGGCCGAGGACCGCGCGATAGGCCAGCAGCGGGCGACCGAGGTGCAACGTCGCCGCTGCCAACGAGAGCAATCCGAAACCGAGGGCACTCAGCGCGTGGATCGGCAGGACGTGGGCGAGCGATGTGGAACCGAGCAGGTTGGTGTGCAAGACCTGACCAACGAGGAACGCCCCCACCGAGAGCTGCGTCAGGACCAGCATGATGATGAGCGGCCAGTGCGCGTGTTCCGCTTGCACCGCGTGGTAATCGGCGGGCAACGTGTTGCGAGGGAGCGGGCGCGACGACTTGTAGTTCGTCGTCGGCTGCGTGAACTGGGGATGCGGCGCACCGGGCAGGAACGAATCGACTTCGCAGTCGGCGGCGACATCACTCTGCTTGACGACCGCAATCCGGATCGCCTCGTGCGGACACGCCTGCACGCACGCGGGGGCCTCGCCGACCGCCAGCCGCTGGCTGCACATGTCGCACTTGCGGACGATGCCTCGCTTTGCGTTGTACTTCGGCACCTCATACGGACAGGCGAGGATGCAGTACTGGCACCCGAAGCACTGGTCGTCGAGATGCTTCACGATCCCCGTGACCGGATCCTTCTCGTAGGCCCGCGTCGGACAGACGTTCATGCAGGCCGGGTCGAGACAGTGATGGCAGGCCGTCGTGACGTGCTGCAACACCGGCAGCAGCGCGGTCCCGCCGTGCAGCAATCCCACATCGCGCCACGTCTCGTTCTCATCGAGTCCGTTCAACGAGTGACACGCTGTCACGCACGCCTTGCACCCCGAGCAACTGTCGAGATCGACCTCAAACGCATACTGCTCACCCGGCCCCGGCGGCGCTGCCGGCAAGAGCGTCGAGTAATACCGAGCCTGCAACGGCTGCGACGCCCCTGCATGAAACTGCGAGAAGCGCTCGACCGCCGTCAGGTCCTGCTGGTCCGCCAATAGCTCTTCCAGAAACGACGGCATCGGACTGACCGTCCGTTTGGGCGGAGGCGAAGGAGTGAGCGTCGGTTTGTCGAGCAGAGTGGTCATGGGGAAGGAGTCAGGGGGTCAGGAGTCAGAAAACAGTGTGCCTGAGCATCGGGCTTTTGCCTTGTCCCCTTTCAGCCTGTTGAAAAAGGGAGGGCGAGGCTCCTGCCGAGCCGCATGTGTGTGGAATATCACTTGTT